>JBGAII010000148.1:0-10840 GCA_044225625.1 Rubrivivax sp. | reverse complement strand
CTGGCCAGCGTGATCAGGTTGTTGATCAGCGTCGGCCGGCCGAACAGGCCACTGATCGCCGGCAGCGGCGGCTTGGCGCGCACGATGCCGCGCTTGCCTTCCAGGCTTTCGAGCATCGCCGTCTCTTCGCCGCAGACGTAGGAGCCGGCGCCCTTGCGCACCTGCAGGCGGAACCGCCGGCCGCTGCCGAGGATGTCGTCACCGAGGTACCCACCCTCCTCCGCCAGGCGGAGCGCCTCGGTCAGCGTGCGGATCGCGTGCGGGTACTCCGAACGCACGTAGACATAGCCTTCGCTGGCGCCGGTGGCCAGGCCGGCGATGGTCATGCCCTCGATCAGCATGAACGGGTCGCCTTCCATCGCCATGCGGTCGGAGAAGGTGCCGGAGTCGCCTTCGTCGGCATTGCAGACCACGTACTTCTGCGGTGCGTCGGTGCCGGCCACGGTCTTCCACTTGATGCCCGCCGGGAAGGCCGCACCGCCGCGGCCGCGCAGGCCGGAATCGAGCACCTGCTGCACCACCTGCGCCGGCGCCAGCTCCAGCGCCCGCCTCAACCCGGCGAAACCTTCGTGCGCCTGGTAGTCGGCCAGCGACAGCGGATCGATCACACCCATGCGCGCGAAGCACAGCCGCTCCTGCCGCTTCAGGTAGGGGATGTCTTCGGTCAGGCCCAGGCGCAACGCATGCGCCCCACCCTGCAGGAACCCGGCGTCGAACAGCCCGGCCACCGCGTCGTCGCTCACCGGCCCGTAGGCGACGCGGCCGGCCGGCGTCGCCACTTCGACCAGCGGCTCCAACCACAGCAGGCCACGCGAGCCATTGCGCACCAGGCGCAACTCGACGCCGCGCGCCGCGGCTTCGGCCGCGATGCGCTGCGCCACCCGGTCGGCGCCCGCCGCCAGCGCGGCGACGTCGCGGGGCACGTAGACGGTCACCGCGCTCATTGCACCGCTCCCCGCAGAGGTGCCACCAGCGCATCCAGCCGCTGCGGCGTGACGCGCGCATGCGGCTGCTCGTCGAGCATCAGCGCCGGCGATGACGCACAAAGCCCCAGGCAGTAGGTCGGCTCGACCGTCACCTCGCCGGTTCGCGAGCGGCCCTGTGCATCGCAGCCCAGGTGCTCGCGCGCATGGGCCAGCAGCGCCTCGCCGCCCATCGTGCGGCAGGCCTCGGCTCGGCAGATCTGCAGCACGTGCGGCGCGGCCGGCTCCGAACGGAAGTGGTGGTAGTAGCTGACCACGCCGTGCACCTCGGCCCGGCTTAGGTTCAGCGCCACGGCAATGTGCGGCACCAGCTTCGGCGGCACACAGCCCAGCAGGTCCTGCAGCTCGTGCAGGATCGGCAGCAGCGCGCCGGGTTCGGCCGCCCGGCGCTCGAGCAGTTCGCGCACCGCCTGCGGCAGCTCGGCCGGCGATGGGGGGGGCGTGCCAGCGGCTTCGGCCGCCTCTCGGCGCTTGGAACTCATGCGTGTCTCCATCGCAGGCGCGGCCCAGTCCGCACCCCTGTCCGCAGTGTGGCCAGCGGGGCCGGGGTGGTCAAATTTACTCGCCGAATGACCCGATGCGCCGGATGAATCAACCCGCTGCGAAGGCATGCCGCGCCAGCTCGGCCTGCCAGGCGGGCTCCGCCGCCAGCGCCAGCGCCGCCTGCAGCGTGCGCGACGGCCGGTGAGTGTCGTGCACGATCAGCGCGATCGGCACCGCCACCTGCGGCGCCTCCAGCGGCAGCGCCTCGAGGCCCGCATGCCCCAGCGCCGCGCCGACCACCGCACCGGGCACGATGCTGCACAGGCGGCCGGCGGCCACCGCCAGCGTCAGGGTCATGGTCGAGTTGGTCTCCATCGCAATGCGCGGCGGCACGCCCGCTGCCGCGAAGGCCCGGTCGACGATGCTGCGGTTGTGCATCTCGGCGCTGAGCAGACACAGGGGAAAACCCGCAGCCTCGGCCCAGGTCATCGGTTCGCCAAGGCGCAGCGCCGGCTCCGCGCGTCCGCCGGCCTTGCGCAGCAGGTAGTAGTGCTCCTGGTACTGCGGGATCAGTTGCAGCTGCGCGCGGCCGTTCTCCAGCCGCTCGGTATAGCCCAGCCCCATGTCCAGCGCCAGGCCCTCGAGCCGCGACTCCAGCTCCACCGAACTCATCGAACGCACGTTCGGCACGATGCCCGGATGCCGGTCCTGCAGCATCGCGGCGAAGCGCGCGGCGATCGGCATCGCGGTCGGCACCGCGCCGATGTGCAACTGGCCGCAGGGCTTGTCGGCGCTGCTGTGCAGGTCCTGCTCCAGCAGTTCCTGCTCGCGCAGCATGCGCCGCGCGCTGACCAGGATGCGCTCGCCTTCGGCGGTGAAACCGCCGAAGCTGCGTCCGCGCTTGACGATCGCGGTGCCGTAGCTTTCCTCCAGCGCGCGCAGCGCGTTCGACAGCGCCGGCTGCGTCACGTGGCAAGCCAGCGCAGCGCGGCCGAAGTGCCGGTGGTCGTCGAGCGCCACCAGGTACTTGAGCGAGACGAAGAGGTTCATCGGCCGGACGGCATGCAGCGGGCGTGGAGCTGGCGCTACGATAACCGCGAGCCGGGGGAGCCGAGTGAAACACGCCACGCTGCGCCAGTTGAAGATCTTCGAAGCGGTGGCGCGGTTGCTCAGCTTCTCGCGCGCGGCCGAGGAACTGCACCTGACGCAGCCGGCCGTCTCGACCCAGGTGCGCAAGCTCGAGGAGCACGCCGGCAACCCGCTGTTCGAGCAGTTCGGCAAGAAGATCTACCTGACGCCGGCGGGTGCGCAACTGCTGCAGATCGGCCGCGCGATCATCCAGCAGTTCGACGAGGCCGAGGCGGCGATGGCGCAGTTCCGCGGCGTCGCCGGCGGCAAACTCAACGTCGGCGTGATCAGCGCGGGCGACTACTTCTTCCCCCGCCTGCTGGTGGAGTTCGCCGGCCGCCATCAGGGCGTGGCGCTGAACCTGACGGTGCACAACCGCGAGGAGCTGCTGCGCCACCTGGCCGAGAACCTGACCGACCTGGCGATCATGGTGCGCCCGCCGTCCGATGCCGATCTGCAGGCCGAAGCCTTCGCACCGCATCCCTACGTGATCGTCGCGCCAGCCGGCCATGCGCTGGCCGGCAGGCGCCGCATCCCCCGCGATCGGCTGCTGCGCGAGAGCTTCGTCGTGCGCGAAAGGGGCTCGGACACGCGCCACTCGATGGAAGAAGGCTTCGGCCCGGACATGCCGCAGGTGCGCATCGGCATGGAGATCCGCAGCACCGAAACCATCAAGCAGGCGGTGATTGCCGGCATGGGACTGAGCTTCCTGTCGGCGCACACCATCGCCCAGGAACTGAAAGCCGGCAGCCTGTGCGTGCTCGACGTGCAGGGCTTCCCGCTGATGCTCAACTGGTACCTGGTGCAGCGCCGAGGCAAGCGCCTGCCCCCGGTGGCGCGCGCCTTCCACGACTTCCTGCGCGACGAGGGCGCGGCGCAGATGGCGCAGCTGGTGCCGATGAAGCTGGCGCGGCCCTGAAGGGCGGCTGGCGCGCTGCTCAGCGCAGCGCCAGGATGCGCGTATGGTCGGGCCGCACCTTGACGGCGCTGCTGGCCAGCGCCGAGCGCACGGCGAAGCGCGCTTCCACCGTATCGCGCAACGCCGGCTCGCCCAGCGCCATGCCGCTGGACGACACCAGGCTGGCCACCCAGGGCAGGTTGGCACGGCGGCCGCGGGCAACGACGATGCCGCGCTCGCCGTTGGCCAGCTCGACGAAGCTGCCCGGCGGATACAGGCCCGTGGCGCGCAGCAACGCCGCGCCGACCTCGTCGGGCACGCCGTCGCTGCCCAGGCAGGCCTCGCGCGCCGCCTGCACCGGCGACATCGGCGGACGCGTGCGGCGCCGACTGACCTTGGCCGTGAAGATGTCGGCCCGGCGCAGCAGCCGGGCCAGCTGGCGCTCCTGCGGCAGTTCGGCCAGCGGCAGCTGGCCATCGCCGCGGTCGTGGTGCAGCCGCACCACCTCGACCCACAGCGGGTCGACCCCGGCCTGCTGCAGCAGGTGAGCGCCCTGCGCCGCATGCGCCTGGATCTGCTCACGCATCGCCGGCGTCAGTGCCACGTCGGAGGCGGCCAGCTGGTCCTGCAGCGCGACCATCGCCACGTTCATCGTCAGCGCGGCGCGGCCCACACACTGCACCTGTTCCGGCGTCCAGCCCAGCAGCTGGGCGGCCTGCTCGCACACCACCATCACCAGCAGCGCATGGTGGCTGCTGTACTTTTCCAGCGAATGCCCGGCGGCGTGGACCAGGTGGTACAGCGTCGCGTCGGTGTGGTGCTGGGCCAGCTTGCTGGCGCGATCGTGCACCAGGCGGATGCGGGCGACGAACTCCGGCTCCGGCCGCGCATCGCGCAGCGCGCTGTCGAGCAGCAGCGCCAGACTCTCCCATTGATCGGGCAGGCTCTCCTGCTGCGCACTCGCAGCCGTGGCCGCGTCCTGGGGGCGCGCGTCGGCGATGGATTTCAGCGGCGCGTTCTGGCGCAACATCGCGCCGACCGCAGCGCCGAGCTTGCGCCGCCACTCCAGCGACTCTTCCTCGTCCGCATACAGCGCCTGGGTGCGCAGGAACTCCAGCCGCTCGGCGTTGCTGATCGTCGCCCCGGCCGTCAACAGCAGGCGCCCGGTGGCGTCGCGCACACCAAAAGGCAACGCCGCGTCCAGGCGCAGGTGTTCCGGGGAAAAGTGGATCAGCTTCAATGGCGGCTCGGGAGTCCGATGCCGGAGATTTCGGCAGTTCCGCGTTCCGGCTTGAGGCCGCCGGCCGCGCGGCAGGCGGCCATGAAAAAGGCGGGTCCCGCAGGACCCGCCAAAAGCACAGGGGGTCTGTGCCAGGAGGAGAAGTTGGCCCAGAACCGGGCCCTGGGTGTGTCATCGGCCGCCGCACGGCGACCTTGAGCCCCCAGGGTGTGAATCAATGCGCAAGTGCGTGCGCCGACGGGATCTGCAGCGCCCCGGCGAGCTTGCCCTTGCCGGCGCGGGCCGGCGGGTTGCACATGCCGCAGACATAGTGCTTGGCAATCTCGTACGGATGCGTGACGAAATGTCCGCCGCAGCAGCTGCACTTGGTCAGCGTCAGCATGCCGTTGTCGACGAACTTCACCAGCCGCCAGGCGCGCGTCACGCTGAGCAGCGGCTCCAGCCCCTGCGACTGGGTCTGCTCCAGATACAGCTGGTAGGCCTTGATGACGACGTCGATCTCGTCCAGCTCCGCCACCTTGTTCAGGTACTCGTGGATGTTCAGGAACAGGCTGGCGTGGATGTTCGGCTGCCAGGTCATGAACCAGTCGGTGGAAAACGGCAGCTGGCCTTTGCTCGGGCTCCTGCCGGCCACTTCCTTGTACAGGCGCAGCAGCCGCTCGTAGCTGAGGTCGGTTTCAGACTCCAGCACCTGCAGCCGCGCGCCGAGCTGGATCAGCGTGACCGCGCGCTCGATCTGCCGCGCTTCGGTGAGGATGCTCTTGTTGCGTGCCATCGCCGGCTCCGGTTCAGGCGGCTTCCTGATGGCGGCCGGCCATCAGGATCGAGGCATGCAGCCGGTTGACGCTCTCGTTGGCCGCGGCCTTGCCGTGGCTGGTCAGCAGGCCCCAGACGATGTCGTCGTCCATGCGGAAGCGGCACAGCAGCGTGTTGCTGGCGGCGATCTTCATCATCTGCGCCGGGGTCAGCGTGCCGATCAGCCGCGCGGTGTCCTCGCTGATGCCCAGGCGGTACAGCGCCTGCTCGGTGTCCACGCGGATCAGGCTCTGCGCCAGCATCAGGTAGGACAGGTTGGCTTCGCGGATTTCGGCAAGGATCTGGTCGGCGGTCATCGGGAACTCCTCGTTGGTGATCGGGTTTCGCTCAAGGCGTGAACGCACTGTAGTGACGCGAAAAGGCCCATCACATCAGGTCAGTTCCGTGGCTTGAGTCCCGGTTTTTCCAAGCACCCTGTCGGACAAATTCCTACAAGGCGGGCCAACTGGGGCCGGAACCCGGCGCTGATCCCGCCATGCGCCTGCACCGCGGCCGCCCAGAATCGGCGCACGCTTCCCGCACTGCCCACGACACCGATGATCCCCAAGCTGCTGCACATCATCTGGGTCGGCGACGAATCCCGCCGGCCCGACAACTGCATCGACACCTGGCGCCGCCACAACCCCGACTGGACGCTGCGCGTCTGGGGCAACGAGGACCTGGCCACCTACGGCTGGGTCAACGCCCCGCACATGCGCCAGATGGCGCGGCGCGAACTGAACGGCGTGGCCGACCTGATGCGCTGGGAGATCCTGTACCACGAGGGCGGCTTCGTCGTCGACGCCGACAGCGTCGCGCTGCGCACGCTGCCCGACTGGCTGCTGGAATGCGAGTCCTTCGCCTGCTGGGAGAACGAGATCGCCCGGCCCGGTCTGATCGCCGCCGGCTACGTGGCCAGCGTGGCCCAGAACCCGCTGATCGGCCAGATCGTGCTGGACCTGCAGGCCGAGCCCTCGGTGGTGCACGACATGGCCTGGAAGACCGTCGGCCCGCAGCGCCTGAGCGACACCTACTACCGTCACCAGGGGCACGGCATGACCGTGTGGCCCAGCCATTTCTTCATTCCCGAGCACTTCAGCGGCGTGCGCTACGAAGGCGGCGGGCCGGTGTTCGCGCGCCAGGAATGGGCCAGCACGCGGCAAAGCTACGACACGCTGCACCACAAGAGCTTGGCCGAGGCGCTGGCATGACGGCCGCCGCGACGCACCCGCAGCCGCCTGCCGCGTCGTCCGCGCCCGCCGGCGCGCCGACTTCGGCGCTGCAAGCCGCACACGACCCCTACTTCGTGCAGAAGCTGTGGGTCGGCGACGAACTGGTGGGGCGCAGCCGCTTCGACGTCTTCCGCGAGATCTGCGCCGATCGCCGCGTGCTGCACGTGGGCTGCGTCGACTGGCCGATCACCTCGGTGGAAAGCAACCTGCACCTGTTTCTCGACCGCCATTGCGCGGCGCTCGACGGCTTCGACGTGCACGAAGAGGTCTTCGCCACGCTGCAGCCGCACCTGCGCGGCCGGCTGTTCTCGCGCTGGGAACAGGTGCAGGACGACTACGACGTGGTGCTCGTGCCGGAGGTGCTGGAACACGTGCCGAACGTCGCCGAGTTCCTGGCCTCGATCGACCGCGTGCGCGCCTCGCACGTGGTGCTGACGGTGCCCGACGCCTACCAGTGCTTCAAGCGTCACTTCGACTACGACCGCAGTTCGAAGACCTTCTTCGAGGTGGTGCACCCCGACCACAACCACTGGTACACGCCCTACACGCTGAGCAGCACGCTGGCCAAGTACACCAACTGGTCACTGCAGGGCGTGTGGTTCTTCAACGGCATCTCGCTGCTGACCATCGCCACCAAGGCGCGCTGAACGCGCGGTCGGGCAGGCGGATCGGGACCGCGCCGCCGCGCGGACCGGCAATTCAGCCCGCCGCGGCGAGCCAGCGCATCAGGCCGCGGCCGCGGCCAGCCAGCGCATCAGGCCGCGGCCGCGGCCAGGTGCTGCGGTGCCTCGCCCCGCAGCGCCAGCTGCCACATGCGCTGCAGCAGCGCCTCCAGTTCGCCGGCCAGGACGGTACCGTCGAACAGCGGGTTGTGCGCACGCTCGGCGTCCAGGCGGCGCCGCAACCCGGCGCGCTGCGTTTCGTCGGCAGCCAGCGACAGCACCTTGGCGCGGTAGGCCGCGGCGTCCTCGCAGACCAGTTCGTCCAGCCGCAGCGTGTGCAGCAGGCTCGCCGCCACACGCTGCGCAAAGGTCGGTCCGCACAGCGTGACCACCGGCACGCCGACCCACAGCGCCTCGCTGGCGGTGGTATGGGCATTGCAGGGCCAGGCGTCCAGGTACAGGTCGGCGCAGGCCAGGCGGTCCAGATGCTGCTGCAGCGGCAGCAGCGGCGCGAAGATGAGGCGCTGCGGGTCGATGCCGCGCGCTGCCGCGGCGGCGCGCAGCGTCTGCTCGACGTTGCTGTTCCATTGCAGCAGCCAAAGGTACGCATCGTCGCGTTCGCGCAGCAGGTCGCACCACAGATCGAAGACCTCCTCCGAGATCTTGTACGACTGGTGGAAGGCGCACAGCAACAGCCCCTGCGCCGGCAGCCCCCAGTCGCTGCGCTGCGTCGGCCGGGCCCGCTCGCGCCGCGCGTCGTTGGGCTGGTAACAACGCGGCAGCTGGGCGATCTTCTCGGCGTAGTGCTCCGCCTGGGCCAGCGGCGTGACCACCGGGTCACCGATCAGGTAGTCGATGTACGGCGCACCGCTCGTGCCGGGGAATCCGAGCCATCCCACCTGCAGCGGCGCCGGCCGCGCCGCCAGCACCGGCAGCAGCGTGTCGTGCGTCGCGCCCTTCAGGTCGACCAGGATGTCGATGCGCAGCTCGCGCACGCGCTGGGCTAGCTGCGCATGGCTGCAGCCGCGCAGCTCGACGAAATGTTCCACCGCGGCGACGACCCGGCGGCGCAGCGGCGTGCCGTCGTCCGGGCCGGCCGACAGCGCAAAGACCTCGAAGCGCCCGCGGTCGTGGGCCTCCAGCACCTGCACCAGCAGCTGGCTGGTCGCATGGTTGTGGAAGTCGGCGGACAGGTAGCCCAGGCGCAGCCGGCCGCCGTGGTCGCGGGCGCGCACGCGCGGCAGCGCTTGGGTGCGCGTGGCGACGTGCAGCGCGTAGTGGCGTGCCACCTTCAGCTGCTCCGCAGGGTCGTCGACCAGCACCGCATGATTGAAGGGCGCCGTCTCCATCGGCTGCTGCGGCGGCAGTGCCCGCACCGCCGCCCGCAGCCGATGCTGCTCGGCGGCGGCCTCGGCCCAACGGCAGGCTTCGCGCTCCAGGAACACCAGCAGACCGCGGGCCGCCAGGTCGCTGCTGCCGACGCCGAGTGCGACCGCGGTGCGCACGCATTCGGCGGCCTCGGCCTTCATGCCCAGCTGCTTGAACGAAGTGCCGAGGTGGAAATGCAGGAACGGGTCATGCATCTTCAGCGTCAGCGCCTGCAGGAACACCGGCACGGCCTCGGCATGGCGCGCCGAGCGCTGCAGCGCCATGGCCTGCGACAGCAGGTAGGGATGGTCGACGGCCACGCCCTCGGGCAGCGCACGCAGCACCTGCAGCGCCTCGTCGGGACGCCCCAGCTCGAGCAGCGCATGCGATTCCAGCGTGTAGGCCAGCAGCTCCGCCGGGTGGCGCGCCCGCAGCTGGCGCGCGCGCTGCACCGCCTGCGCCGCGCGGCCGGCCTTGATCAGCGCATGCGCCGCCGCCAGCCCGTAGGCCGGGTCGGCGTCGAGGTCGGTCGCACTCTCGAAGGCCTGCGCTGCGGCGGGCCAGTGCTCGCGCCGCGCCTGGTCCTGCCCTTGCTGCCAGTGGTGATAGGCGCGCTGCCGCGTGCCGGCGGCAACCGAGGGACGGACGGGGGTGGGAATGGCCAGCGACATCGGGTGCCTGGAGAGCCGAGTTGCAACGGCAGCCAGCTTAGGCGCCGCGGCGCCGACCGGATGCGCCGAATAGACGCGGCCGGCGCGGCTTGTTCCGCCGCGGGACCCCGCGTGCCGGTCGGCAGCGGGTGCGCCGCCTCAGGCCGGCTCCACCGCCTCGGCCTCGGCCCGCATGCGCGCCGCGCGCTCGCGCCACAGCGTGGCCTGCGCGCGGTCGCCCAGACCTTCACAGACCACCGCCAGGTTGTGCGCGGCCAGGAAGCTGCCGCGGCCACGCACGGTGTCCGGCAGCGCCGGGTTCTCGCCGATCTGCAACGCGCGATGCCAGCAGTCCTGGGCCAGCGGCAACAGCTGCGCCGCCTGCGCCGGCTGCGTCGCGGCCCAGTCGAGCAGCAGGTCGCCAAGGGTGAAGAAGAAGTCCGGCGACGTGCCCCAGCGCGGCATCTCGGCCTCCGCCAGCGCCATGGCCTGGGCGTGCGCGCCGAGCCGCTTGAGCGTGAAGATTGCACGCACCACCAGGTCGTGGCGCCAGGCGGCGGCGGCATCGGCCAGCGCCAGCGCGCGCAGGTAGCGCGGTGCGGCGGCGGCGAACTCGCCGTGCACCTCGTGGTCCTTGCCCAGCTGATAGTGCAGGTAGCCGTCTTCCGGTTCGTCCTGCAGTGCCCGCTGCAGCAGTCGGCGGTTGCGCCCGGCCTTCGGCGCCATCTGCGCCGGCAGGTAGCCGTCGTGCAGCAGCTGCAGGCTCAGGCGCTGGCGCGGCAGTGCCGATAGAGGTTGTTCATGCACCCGACCCTGATAGAGCACGCCGCGCGGCAGCAGCCGCGGCAGCCAGCTCGGCGCCTGCTGCAGGCCGGCGGCACCGCCGTCGACCAGGCTGGCCACACGCAGCAGGCCGAGCCGCGGCGCCGGATCGCGGCGCCAGTCCTGCAGCGTCGTGGCGCAGCCGCCGACCCATTCGTCGGCATCGATCACCAGGCGCCAGTCGGCATCGGTCAGCGCCAGTGCGGCATTGCGGGCGGCGGCGAAGTCGTCTTGCCAGGCCCAGTGGGCGACGCGGGCACCGCAGCGCCGCGCCAGCGCCGGCGTCTCGTCCACCGAGCCGGTGTCGAGCACGCACATCTCGTCCACGTGGGCCGCCGCGCTGAGCAGGCTGCGGGTGATGCAGCGGGCTTCGTCGCGGGCGATCATGACCAGGGCAATGGAAGGCATGCGCCAGCCTGCCGGCTACCGGCCGCCAGCGAAGCCGTGAACAGCGCCGCGGCCGCGCCGCTGTTCGTCCGATCGGGCGCCGCGCGGTCGTGCAGGCCAATGCGTAACACGCGCTCAAGTTCCTGCAACAGCTCTCCGATAACCCCCCCAACGCCCCTGAACAACACGGGT
>JBGAII010000147.1:0-11142 GCA_044225625.1 Rubrivivax sp. | reverse complement strand
GGCTGGCGGTGCTGGCCCGGCTGACGTAGACCAACGCTTTGCGCTTCGCGCGCCCCCTCGAGGGGGCAAGCCCGCCCTAGGCGTTGATCTGATCGAGCGCCCAGCGAATGTGTTCGGCCAGCAGCTCGCCGGCCTCGGCCAGCCTCGCGTGCAGGGCACGCTCGATGTCGGCATCGGGCGCGGCGCGCAGCGCGTTGCCCAGCGCCACGGCCAGGTTGCGCTGCCAGCGCGCGTGCCCGATGCGCCGGATCGCGCTGCCCTCGGTGCGGCGCAGGAACTCGGCCTCGTCCCAGGCCCACAGCTGCAGCAGCGTGGCACCGTCCAGCGGCGCCCGCGCGTCGAAGTCCGGCAGCGTCGAGACCTTCGCGTACTTGTTCCACGGGCAGGCCAGCTGGCAGTCGTCGCAGCCGTAGATGCGGTTGCCGAGCAGCGGCCGCAGCTCCGGCGGAATGGCACCGTCGTGCTCGATGGTCAGGTACGAGATGCAGCGCCGCGCGTCCAGCCGGTAGGGCGCGACGATGGCCCGCGTCGGACACACGTCGATGCAGGCGCTGCACTGGCCGCAATGCGCGGTGACGGCCGGCGTGGGCGGCAACGCCAGGTCGACGAAGATCTCGCCCAGGAAGAACATCGAGCCGCCTTCGCGCTGCAGCGCCAGCGTGTGCTTGCCGCGCCAGCCGATGCCGGCGCGCGCCGCCAGCTCCACTTCCAGCACCGGCGCCGAATCGGTGAACACGCGGGCCCCCAGCGGCCCGACCGCAGTGGCCAACCGAGTGGCCAGCGCCTGCAGTCGCGTGCGCAGCACCTTGTGATAGTCGCGGCCGCGTGCATAGATCGACACCGCCGCCTGCTGCGGGTTGCGCAGCCGCTGCCATTCCACCGCCTGCCAGCCCTCTGCGGTGGCGCGCGGCAGGTAGTCCATGCGCGCGCTGATCACGCTCAGCGTGCCCGGCAGCAGTTCGGCCGGGCGGGCGCGCCGCAGGCCGTGGCGCTGCATGTAGTGCATCGAGCCATGGAAGCCCTGCGCCAGCCAGTCCTGAAGACCCTGCTCCGCGGCATGAAGGTCGACGCCGGCCACACCGATCTGGGAGAATCCGAGCTCATGCGCCCACTCCCGCAGTTGCGCGACCAGCAACTGCCCGTCGAGGTGATGACGCCGAGGCATGCCGAGATTCTAGAAACACGCACCTGCCGCTGGCCCGACGAGGCCGCCTGTGCCGCCCACGCTGCCGCGCTCGCCCGGCAGCCTGCGCTGCGTGATGCCTTCATCGAACTGCGCGGCCCGCTCGGTGCCGGCAAGACCACCTTCGTGCGCCACCTGCTGCGGGCGCTGGGCGTCGAGGGCCGCATCAAGAGCCCGACCTATACCGTGCTCGAGCCGTACGAACTGCCGGGGCTGGCGGTGTCGCATTTCGATTTCTACCGCTTCGAGGACCCGCGCGAGTGGGAAGACGCGGGCTTCCGCGACGTCTTCGCCGCGCCGGGCCTGAAGCTGGTGGAATGGCCGCAGAAGGCGGAGGCGCTGCTGCCGCTGCCGGACCTGCGCCTGACGATCGAGGCCCTCGACGACGTGCGTCGCGAGGTCACGCAGCAGGCCTTCACGCCGCGCGGCATGGAGCTGCTGCGATGAATCCGCGCCGCGCCGCGCTGCAGCGCATGGGCGCGCTGGTGCTGTCCTTCGGCGCGATGCACCGCGCCTGGGGCGCGGCCATCGTCGGCGTGCGCGTCTGGCCGGCCGAGGACTACACGCGTGTGACCATCGAGTCCGATCAGGCGCTGAACGCGCGCCACCAGTTGCTGCAGAACCCGCCACGGCTGCTGGTCGACATCGACGGCCTGACGCTGGACCCGGCACTGCGCGAACTGGTCGGCAAGGTGCGGCCCGACGACCCCTTCATCGCCGGCGTGCGCGTCGGCCAGAACACGCCGCGCGTGGTGCGGCTGGTGCTGGACCTGAAGCAGCCGGTGGCACCGCAGCAGTTCGCGCTGGAGCCGGTGGCCGCCTACAAGTACCGGCTGGTCTTCGACCTGTACCCGACACAGGAGCCCGATCCGCTGCTGGCGCTGATCCGCGAGAAGGAAGCCGCCGACCAGCGCGCGGCGCAGAGCGTGCGCGATGCGCTGGGCGAGCTGATCGCGCGTGTCGACCGGCCCGCGGCGCTGCCGCCGCAGCCCGTGCCGGCGCCGGCCCTGCCCGCGCCACCGGCCGCATCGGTGCCGATGCAGACCAAGGCCCCGCCGCCGCCGCCCGAACCGCCCAGCGCCGAGGAGCAGCGCCGCATCGACCGCCTGATCATCGTCGCGCTCGACCCTGGCCACGGCGGCGAGGACCCGGGTGCGGTCGGCCCCGCCGGCACGCGCGAGAAGGACGTGGTGCTGCAGATCGCGCTGCAGCTGCGCGAACAGCTCAACGCGCTGCCCAACGTGCGCGTGATGATGACGCGCGATGCCGACTTCTTCGTGCCGCTGCACGAACGTGTGCGCAAGGCGCGGCGCGTGCAGGCCGACCTGTTCGTGTCGATCCATGCCGATGCGTTCATGCGGCCCGAGGCGCGCGGCGCCAGCGTGTTCGCCCTCAGCGACAGCGGCGCCAGCAGCGCGGCGGCACGCTGGATGGCGCAGCGCGAGAACGCGGCCGACCTGGTGGGCGGCATCAACGTCGCGGCCACGCAGGACCAGCAGGTGATGCGCGCGATGCTCGACATGAGCACGACCGCGCAGATCAAGGACAGCCTGAAGCTGGGCAACGAGGTGCTGGCACCGCTGGGCCGCGTGGGCCAGCTGCACAAGCGCAAGGTCGAGCAGGCGGGCTTCGCGGTGCTGAAGGCGCCGGACGTGCCCAGCATCCTGGTCGAGACCGCGTTCATCTCCAACCCCGAGGAAGAACAGCGGCTGCGCGACCCGGCCTACCAGGCGCAGCTGGTGGAGGCGCTGACCATCGGCATCCGGCGCTACTTCGCGAAGAACCCGCCGCTGGCGCGCAACCGGCAGCTCTGATGACCGGGCCGAAGACGCTGCTGATCGTCTGGCATTCGATGACCGGCGGCAGCCGGCAGATGGCCGAGGCCGCGGCCGAAGGGGCACGCGGCGAAGAAGGCGTCGCCGTGCGCGTGCTGGCCGCGGCGCAGGCCGACGCGGCGGCGCTGCTCGCGGCCGACGGCTACCTGTTCGTCACGCCGGAGAACCTGGCCTCGATGGCCGGTCTGATGAAGGACTTCTTCGACCGCTGCTACTACCCGGTGCTGGACCGCGTCGCCGGCCGACCTTATGCGACGCTGGTCTGCGCCGGCAGCGACGGCAGCGGCGCGGTACGGCAGATCGAGCGCATCTGCAGCGGCTGGCGCCTGAAGGCCGTGGCGCCGGCACTGATCGTCTGCACGCATGCGCAGACGCCCGAGGCCATCCTGGCGCCGAAGCAGATCGGCGCCGATGAGCTGTCACGCTGCCGCGATCTGGGCGCCGCGCTGGCCGCCGGCCTGGCACTCGGCGTGTACTGAGCGCGCGGCGGCGCGGGCCGGGCGGGCCGCAGGGAGCCCGTCCCTACAATGATTCGCATGCCCATGACTCTCCGATCGATGCCCGGCGCCCGCCACCCGGCACGCACCTCGCTGCTGGTGCTGCTGGGCGCATCGCCATTCGCCGGCCCGGCACTCGCACAGGTGGCCCCGGCAGCCTTGGCCGAATGCGCGGCGGTGGCGAACGACAGCGCACGCCTGGCCTGCTTCGACCGCCTGAGCGGCCGCACGGCCGGGCCGTCAACGGCGGCATCCGCCCCCGCCGCCGCACCCACGGCCACCGCGGCGCCGATGCCGGCGACGGCGACCGCTGCCACCCCGGCCACGACGGCAGCGTCCGGCGACGGCACGACCTCCGCGCTGTCCACCCCCGACGCCGGCGGCAGCGGCTCGCTGTTCGACAAGGCCTGGAGCTTCGATGCGTCGACGCCGCGCTACGACATTTCGCTGTACGCGCCCAACTACTTCCTGTTCGGCCGCTACACCAACAACCTGAACAGCGCGCCGTTCGACCCGCTGGTCAACGGCGGCCTGATCGAGCCGGGCACCGAGCTCGACTCGGTCGAGGCCGCGTTCCAGCTGAGCTTCAAGTTCCGGCTGTGGACCACCGACGACCGCCGTTGGGGCGTGTGGGCGGCGTACACGCAGCAGAGCCAATGGCAGCTGTACAACGACTCGGGCAATGCCTCGCGGCCCTTTCGCGAGACCAACTACATGCCCGAGCTGATCCTGGCCACCAAACCCGGCGTGCGCTTCGGCGACCTGCAGTGGAACCTGTTCAGCTTCGCCTTCAACCACCAGTCGAACGGTCGTTCCGACAGCATCTCGCGCAGCTGGAACCGCTTGATCGCCGGCGTCGGCGTGGAGCAAGGCAACCTCGGCGTCGTCGGACGGCTGTGGTGGCGGCTGCCCGAATCGGCCGAGACCGACGACAACCCGACCATCTCCGACTACTACGGCTGGGGCGACCTGTCGGCGATCTACAAATGGCGCGGCCAGAGCTTCAGCGCCACGATCCGCGGCAACCCCAGCACCGGCAAGGGCGCGGGCCAGATGGCCTGGACCAGCGCGCCGCTGCTCGGCCCGCTGCGCGGCTACGTCAAGCTGTTCAGCGGCTACGGTGAAACGCTGATCGACTACAACTGGAAGCAGACGACCATCGGTATCGGCGTGACGCTGAACGACTGGCTGTAGCCGCCGGCGTGCCGGCGCCTTCGGCACCGACCGAGGCATGACACAAGGAGACACCATGTTGCACCCGCAAGCCCGGTTCCTGCTCGACCTGATGGTCGAGCGCCAGGTCCCGCCGACGCACACGCTGTCGCCGGCGGAGGCGCGCAGGCTCTATCGCGAACGCCGTGCGGTGACGCAGCCCGAGCCGCCGCCGATCGCCGAAACGCGTGACCTGCAGGCCAGCGGCCCGCACGGCCCGATCCCGCTGCGCCTGTACCACCCGCTGCCCGCGGCTCAGCGCAAGACCGCACCGCCGGTGCTGGTGTACTACCACGGCGGCGGCTGGGTCATCGGCGACCTGGACACGCACGACACGCTGTGCCGCGAGCTCGCCAATGCCAGCGGCTGCGCGGTGGTGGCGGTGGACTACCGCATGGCACCGGAGCACCGCTTCCCGGCCGCGGTGGACGACTGCATCGCCGCCACGCGCTGGGTGCGCGACCATGCGGCCGATCTGGGCGTCGATGCGACGCGCCTGGCGGTCGGCGGCGACAGCGCCGGCGGCAACCTGGCCGCGGTGGTGAGCCTGCTGCTGCGCGACGGCCCGGCCGACGCGCCGGCGCCGAAGCTGCAGCTGCAGCTGCTGATCTATCCGGGCACCGACATGCGCGCCGTCGCGCCTTCGCACACCCGCAACGGCCAGGGCTACCTGCTGACGCAGGACACCATCGCCTACTTCCGGGCCCAGTACATCGCCGACCCCGCGCAGTACGCCGACTGGCGCGCCTCGCCGCTGCTGCACCCGGACCTGTCGGCGCTGCCGCCGGCGCCGGTGCCGACTGCCGGCTACGACCTGCTGCGCGACGAAGCGCTGCAATACTCGCAGGCGCTGACGCAGGCCGGCAACCGCTGCACGCACATCCTGTTCGAGCGCCAGATCCACGGCTTCCTCCTGATGGGCAAGGTGCTGGACGAGGCCAACACCGCGGTGCAGATCTGCGCCGCCGAGCTGCGGCGCGCGCTGGCCTAGGGCCTAGACCGCGCCGATGCGGGCGCTGATCTCGCCGGCCGCACGCCGGATCAGCTGCGACAGCTTGTCCATGTCGGCCAGGGCCAGCCGCTCCACCGGCGCCACCAGCGAGATCGCACCGACCACCCGGCCGTCGGCCGGCACCAGCGGCGCGGCCACCGCGCCCAGCGAGCTTTCCAGCTCGCCGTTCGACACGTAGCAGCCGTCCTTGCGGATGCGTGCGAAATAGCGGCGGAAGGCCGGCCAGTCGGTGGGCAGGCCGGCCGCGGCGACTTCGTCGACACGCGCGTCCAGCAGCCGGTGCAACTGGGCCGGCGGCAGGCAGGCCAGCACCACCTTCGGCGCCGCGCCCAGGAACAGCGGTCGAGGTCGGCCACGGCCGTAGCTCAGCGTCGCCGGCTGGCCGCTGTATTCGCGGTGGATGTCGAGCAGCTGGTCGCTGTACACGCCGGTGGCCACGCAATCCAGCCCGGCGGTCGTCACCAGCTCCTTCATGAACGGCACCGCATGCCGCAGCACCGGGTCGGCACGGCGGATCAGGTGGTCCAGCACCACGATGCGCGGCCCCAGCGTGTAGTGCGCGGCGCCCTGGCGCTGCAGCAGCCCCGCGTCGTTGAGCACCTTGACGTAGCGGTAGGCGGTGGGCAGCGACACCTGCAGCGCCTCGACGATGGCCTCCGGCGTCAGCGACAGCCGCTGCTCGTCGAACAGGTCCAGCACGGCCAGCATGCGGGCCAGGCTGGAATCGGGCTTGTCGGTCATCCGGAGGCAGCGGGCGGTGGCTGGAGCCAGGGCAGCGAAAGGGTCAGCGACTGCAGCGCGGCGACGTCCTGGGCCACGCCGGCGATGTAGCGGTCGGGGCGCAGCAGCACCGCACCGACGCCGTGCTGCTGCAGCCAGGCCTGCAGCGCCGCATCGGTGGCCGGCACTTCGACCACCTGCTGCCAGCGCCACCAGGCCCGCGTCGATTCTCCCACCGCCGCCAGCCACGCCGGCGGGGCGATGACCGCGAAGCGCGGGCCGACCACCGCATCCAGCAGCCGGCCGTCGTCCAGCGCGGGTTGCGGAAACACCTGCGCCACCGGCGCGGCACCACCCTGCCAGACACCCGGCCCGAGGCGAGGTGCCGGGAACTCGAAGATCTCCGGCGCGCCGGTAGTGAAGCGGGCATCGCGCGCACGCGCCGCTTCGCGGTCGGTGGTCTGGATGATGGCGCCGAGCTTCACCGCCAGGTCGATGAAGGCATGCACGTGCGGCGCACGTTCGGATTCGTAGCTGTCGAGCAGGCCCTCGTCGGCGCGGCCGGCATGGATGGCCGCGAGCTTCCACGCCAGGTTGGCCACGTCGCGGATGCCGGCGCACATGCCCTGGCCCAGGAAGGGCGGCGTCTGGTGCGCGGCGTCGCCGGCCAGCAGCAGCGGGCCGCGCCGCCAGCCCTGCGCGATCACCGAATGGAAGGTGTAGATCACCGCGCGCTCGATCTCGGCCTGCTCGGGCCGCAGCCAGCGCGCCACCAGTTGCGCGATGCGCTCGGGCTTGACCATCTCGGCCGGGTCGTCGCCGGGCATCAGCATGATCTCCCAGCGGCGGCGGTCGCCGGTGACGTTGCAGTAGGTCATCGGCCGGTCCGGGTCGCAGTGCTGCACGGTGTAGGCCGGCAGGCTGTCCACCGGCTGCCTCAGCCGCACGTCGAACACCAGCCAGGGCTGGTGCAGGCCCAGGTCGAGCATCGGGCTGCCCAGCAGCCGCCGCACCAGCGAGCGCGCACCGTCGCAGCCCACCACCCAGCGTGCTCGCCAAGTGGATGCGGTATTGCCGTCCAGATCGGCCACCTGCAGCAGCGCACCGCCACCGGGCTGCAACTGGATTTCGGTGACCTCGTGGCGCGACAGCAGGCGCACCTGCGCGAAGCGCTGCAGCCCGCGACGCAGCACCGCCTCCAGCTCGGGCTGGTGGAAGTAGTGGTTGCTGGCGCAGCCGTGCGGGCCGCGCTCGGCCGTGCCGCCGCGGATCATCAGCGTCTCGCCGGCGGCATTGACGAAGTGCATGCCCTTCAGGCCCGGCCGCGAGATCGCCTCGACCTCGGCGCGCAGGCCGGCGGTCTCGAACACGCGCATCACCTCGCCGTCGAAGTGGATGGCGCGCGGCAGCGGGTAGATCGTGGCCTCGCGCTCGAAGAGCGCCACGCGCAGGCCGGCCTGGCCCAGCAGGTTGCCCAGCGTCACGCCGGCCGGGCCGGCACCGACGATGGCGACGTCGATGCCGCGAGCTGCGCTGTCGCTCATGAACCGTAGCCCATCAGCCGCTCCATGTCGGCGCGCCATTCGGCCCGGCTGCGAAAGCGCGGCCGGCTGCGCGCCAGCGCCTCGGCCTGCGCCATCACTTCGGCGTCGGGCCGGTCGATGTCGATCGGCTCGCGCAGCGGCTGCTCGCAGTACCAGGGGGTGTCCAGGAAGACCTCGAGCCGGTTGCCTTCGGGGTCGCGGAAGTAGATCGAGATCGCATTGCCGTGCGTGGCGGTGATCAGCTCGCTGAT
The DNA here is from genome assembly GCA_044225625.1 of Rubrivivax sp. Lineage (GTDB taxonomy): Bacteria > Pseudomonadota > Gammaproteobacteria > Burkholderiales > Burkholderiaceae_C > Rubrivivax. The sequence goes on along the minus strand of JBGAII010000147.1, from coordinate 2,888 downwards.
GTCGGGCTCGGCCACCACGCCATCGCGCACCGTACGCAGCGTGGCCAGATCAGGCACGCGCAGCGAGATCTGGTTGATCGGGTTGAAGGCGGCACCCTCGGGGCGGCCCGAGGCCAGCACGATCTGGTGGTGCTCGCCGGGGTCGCGGCTGAGGAACACCAGCTGCACCGTGCCGAGCAGCCCGCGGTCGGTCTCGAAGAAGCCCATCGGCCCCTTGTAGAAGCGCGTCATGCGTTCGATGTCGCGCACGTAGAAGCCGAGGTGGCTGAAGACCAGCGCATCGCGCCGGCCGAGAGGATGGCCCATGAGCACCTCCATCATGAGAAGAACGGGCCAATGATTTCAGATCCACTGCGCATATTTATCAGTGTTTTCTCGTATTTTGATAATTCATATCATTTCAGAGAATGCCGACCACCCTGCCTCCAGGTCATGACGGGCGGCAGGGCAATCCACCCTCTCGGAGACTGCACCGATGCCCCACCTTCCGCTGAAGATCGGCCGCCGCCCCGCCCTGCTGTCGGCGCTGGCCGCCGCCCTGGGCCTGAGCGGCGTGCTGCTGGCCGCGCCCGCGCTGGCGCAGGACTACCCGAACAAGCCGATCCGCATCATTGCCCCCTTCCCCACCGGCACCGGGCCGGATGCCAACACCCGCGAGATCGCTGCCGAGCTGAGCAAGGTGCTGGGCCAGCCGGTGGTGGTGGAGAACAAGCCCGGCGCCTCGAGCATGATCGGCATGGCCGCCGGCGCCGCCGCAGCGCCCGACGGCTACACGCTGGTGATGGGCTCCACCACCTCGATGTCGGTGGTGCCGCACCTGTACAACAAGGTGCCCTACAAGGCCGACAAGGACTTCGTGCCGATCAGCGTCGTCGGCCTGCTGAACACCGCGCTGATCGCGACCGCCGGCATCAAGGAGCACAGCGCCAAGGAACTGGTGGCGCGCCTGAAGGCCGAGCCGGACGCGGTGGTCGCCGCCACCTCCGGCGTGGGCAGCTACTCGCACCTGGCCGGCGAATGGTTCGCCTCGGGCGCGGGCGTGAAGATCCGCTTCGTGCCCTATGCCACCACCAGCCCCTACACCGACCTGGTGGGCGGCGAGCAGGTGCAGCTGATGTTCGACGCGCTGCCGGCGGCCATCGGCAACGTCAAGGCCGGCAAGCTGAAAGTGCTGGCGCTGACCGGCAAGACACGCCACCCCAAGTTCCCCGACGTGCCCACCTTCGCCGAGCTGGGCCTGGTCAACTACAGCCCCACCGCCTGGATCGGCCTGTTCGCGCCGGCCGGCACGCCCAAGCCCATCGTCGACAAACTGGCCGATGCGATGCAGAAGGCGGCCGCGCAGAACCCGGCGCTGATCGAGAAATGGCAGTCCTACGGCGGTGAACTGAAGGCGATGACGCCCGAAGCCTTCGCCGCCTTCCTCAAGGAAGACAATGCGCTGTGGGGCCAGGCCATCGCCAAGACGGGCGTCAAACTGGACTGAAAGAAGAGACCGATCCGATGAAACTGCTGAGTTACGAACATGCCGGCGAGGCCGGCTTCGGTGCCGTGGTCGACGGCGGCATCGTCGACCTGAAGCGCGCGCTGGGCGGGCGCTATGTCGGCCTGCGCCAGCTGATCGCCGCCGATGCCTTTGCCGAGGCCGCTGCCTCGCTGCAGGGCCGCAAGCCGGACCATGCGCTGGACGCGGTGACGCTGCTGCCGGTGATCCCCGACCCGGACAAGATCGTCTGCGTGGGCCTGAACTACGGCGAGCACGTGCGCGAGACCGGCCGCACCATCACCGAAAGCCCGGCGCTGTTCCTGCGCGTGCCCGATTCGCAGGTGGGCCACGGCCAGCCGATCCTGCGCCCGCGCGAGTCGCAGCGGCTGGACTACGAGGGCGAGATCGCGGTGGTCATCAGCCGCGGCGGCCGGCGCATCGCCGAGGCCGATGCCTGGTCGCACATCTGCGGCTACAGCTGCTACAACGACGGCAGCGTGCGCGACTGGCAGCTGGCCACCTCGCAGTGGACGCCGGGCAAGAACTTCTACCGCACCGGCGGCTTCGGGCCGTGGATGGTCACCGCCGATGAGATCGCGCCGGGCCAGGTGATGTCGCTGGTGACGCGGCTCAACGGCCAGGAGATGCAGCGCGCCACCACCGACATGATGATCCACAGCATCCCGCGGCAGATCGCCTACATCTCGAGCTTCGTACCGCTGAAGCCGGGCGACGTGATCGTCACCGGCACGCCGGGCGGCGTGGGCAACAAGCGCAACCCGCCGGTGTTCATGAAGCCCGGCGACGTGGTCGAGGTGGAGGTCGACGCCATCGGCGTGCTGCGCAACACCATCGCCGACGATTGACATGCACGCCGACCACCCAGCCCTGCAAGCCGAGCGCGCCCGTGCCGCCGCGCTGGTAGCGCGCGATGCGGCCGCGCTGGCATCGCTGATGCACGCCGACCTGCGCTACGTGCATGCCACCGGCATCCGCCACGACCGCGACGGCTATCTGCAGACGTTGCAGACCGGGCCACGCTTCCTGGAAGTGGTGCTGACGCCGGAGCAGATCCTCGACCTGGCCGAGGGCGCCGCGCTGTCGGGGCGGCTGTTCATGCGGCTGCAGCGCGAGGGCGAAGTGATCGAGGCCCGCTCCTGGGTCACTGCGCTGTGGCTGCGCGGTCCCGACGGCTGGCGCCTGCGACTCTTTCAATCCACCCGCGAGGCGGCCTGAGGCCGGGTCCGCCGATGATCGACAAGGTGGCCGCCAGCGTGGCCGAGGCACTGGGCAACGTGGCCGACGGCGCCACGGTGCTGATCGGCGGCTTCGGCACCGCCGGCATTCCGGTGGAGCTGATCGACGGGCTGATCGCCCAGGGCGCGCGCGAGCTCACCGTGGT
>JBGAII010000146.1:0-11147 GCA_044225625.1 Rubrivivax sp. | reverse complement strand
CGACACGCCGCTGCGCCTGGCGGCCGGCGAACAGAACTTCGACCTGCGCCTGGCCTACCGCCGCGGCGAGCCGATCGAGGTGCGCGTCGGCGACGCCACCTTCGCCATCGAGCTGCAGCACGACGATGGCCTGGACGTGCAGTTGATCGTCGACGGCCTGCACCTGCGCGCGCGTTGCGCCATGCAGGGCGATGCCGGCTGGCTGGATGCCGAAGGCTGCAGCGCCGCCTGGGCCGACCTGAGTCAGGCGCCGCCCGAGCGCGAGGATGGCAGCGCCCACGGCTTGATCACCAGCCGCATGCACGGCGCGCTGGTCAAGCTGAATGTCGAGGTCGGCCAGCGTGTGGCCAAGGGCGACTTCGTGCTGGCCATCGAGGCCATGAAGATGGAACACCGCATCGAGGCGCCGATCGCCGGCACGGTGGTCGAGGTCGGCGCCACCGCCGGCACGCAGGTGGCCCCGGGGCGCCTGCTGGTGCGCATCGAAGCCGACTCGGCTTGAAGGAGAAACGCATGTCTGAGTCCGCTTTGCTGTACGCCGCCGAGGGCGGCGTGGCCACGTTGACGATGAACCGGCCCGAGGTGCTGAACTCGCTGAACAACGACCTGCTGGCCGGGCTGAGCGCAGGCCTGGCGCGCGCCAAGGCCGACGACGGCGTGCGCGCGGTGCTGCTCACCGGCGCCGGACGCGGCTTTTGCGCCGGCGCCGATCTGGCGGCCAATGCCGGCATCCCCGGCCCGCGCGACGTGTCGCAGTCCTTGCGCGAGCGCTACCACCCGATCATCCTGGCGATGCGCCAGTTTCCGAAGCCGATCGTCGGCGCCGTCAACGGCGTGGCCGCGGGTGCGGGCATGAGCATCGCGCTGGCCTGCGACATCGTGCTGGCGGGCGAGTCGGCGTCCTTCCTGCAGGCCTTCACGCGCATCGGCCTGGTGCCCGACTGCGGCAGCACCTGGTTCCTGCCGCGCATGGTGGGCGACGTGCGGGCGCGGGCGCTGGTGATGCTGGCCGACAAGATCTCGGCCGCCGACGCGCTGCAGTACGGCCTGGTGTGGAAGGTGTACGCCGACGAGAAGCTGCTGAGCGAGGCACTGGCCACCGCGCAGAAGATGGCGCAGATGCCGACGCGCGCCTATGACCTGATCAAGCAGGGGCTGAACGTCAGTTCCGGCAACGGGCTGGGCGACCAGCTGGAGGTGGAGGCGCTGCTGCAAGGCCAGGCGATGGCCACCGAGGACCACAAGGAGGGCGTCACTGCCTTCCTGCAGAAACGACCCGCACAGTTCAAAGGACGCTGACCATGTCAGAAGAGCTCAAGATCGAGAAGCGCGGCCACGCGCTGTGGCTGACCATCGACCGCCCGGCGCAGCGCAACGCGATGAACAGCGTGGTGCTGCAGGGCATCCGTGCCGGCCTGGAGCAGGCGCAGGCCGACCCCGAAGTGCGCGTGGTGGTGCTGACCGGCGCCGGCGACAAGGCCTTCTGCGCCGGTGCCGACCTGGCCAAGGGCTCGGGCTCGTTCCAGTTCGACCCGTCGCAGCCGCATGTCGAGTACGCCGACCTGCTGCGCTTTGCCTGGACCACGACGATGCCGATGATCGCGCGCGTCAACGGCCACTGCCTGGCCGGCGGCATGGGCCTGTTCGCGATGTGCGACATGGCGGTCGCGGCCGAACATGCCAGCTTCGGCCTGCCCGAGGTGAAGATCGGCCTGTTCCCGGCGCAGGTGCTGTCGGTGCTGCAGCACCTGGCGGCGCCGCGCCACATTGCCGAGATGTGCATTACCGGCGAGCCGATCAGCGCGGCGCGCGCGGCCGAGATCGGCCTGGTCAACCACGTGGCGCCGGCCGGCGAACTGGACGCCAAGACCGACTGGCTGGTGCAGCGTGTGGCGGGCAAGTCGCCCACCGCCGTGCGCCGCGGCAAGGCGATGATGCGCGCCGCCTTCGACATGACGTTCGAGCAGTCGATCAGCTACCTCGAAACCCAGATCATGACGCTGGCCCTGACCGAAGACGCCAAGGAAGGCCGCGCGTCCTTCGTCGAAAAGCGCGCGCCGAACTGGACCGGCCGCTGAGTCGAGCTCAGGCCAAGGCGCATACTGCGCCACGGCCCCCTTGCCGCAACACCTGGCGGCACCTCGGCCGCGGCACACATGCCCGGCTATCAAACCCTGCAGCAGGACGTGGCCATTGCTGGCAGCGGCGCGCTGGTCATCCGCTCGCTGCTCGATCGCCAGCAGTTTTCCGATCGGGGCGGCGAGGCTGCCCGGCTGGGCATCTCCAGCGCGGCCTGGCCGCTGTTCGGGCTGCTGTGGCCTTCGGGCGCGCAGCTGGCGGCGCTGATGGTGGCGCGGCCGCCCGCTGCGGGCGCGCGCGTGCTGGAAATCGGCTGCGGGCTGGCGTTGGCCAGCCTGGTGTGCCAGCGGCTGGGCGTCGACATCACTGCCAGCGACCGGCATCCGCTGGCGCACGAATTCCTGGACGCCAACGCGCGGCTCAACGGCCTGGCGCTGCTGCGCTACCGGCATGGCGACTGGAGCCTGACGGAAGAGCCCGAGAGCCTCTACGACCTGATCATCGGCAGCGACCTGCTGTACGAGCGCGACGGCAACGGCACGCTGGCCAGCTACATCGGCCGCCGGGCCGCTGCGGTCGCGGAGGTGCGCATCGTCGACCCGGACCGCGGCAACCGGCCTGCCTTTCACCGCCACATGGCCGCGCAGGGCTTCGAATTGCAGGACGAGCGGCTCGACCGCGCCGCGACGGCCACGGCCGCGGCCTACAAGGGCCGGCTGCTGACCTATCGCCGCGCCGCCTGAGGTGGCACACGGGTGACGCCGGCGGCAGGCCGTCGGGCCGAGAATGCGGGGTCCGCGCCGAAGCCATCGGCGCGCCTTTCCATCGAGGAGACGACATGACCCAGGACCTGATCGAGACCGTCGAAGGCGGCATCGCCACGCTGACCATGAACCGGCCGGAGGCACGCAACGCCTTCTCGCGCGCGATGATGGACGCGATGTCCGAGGCGCTGCCGCGGCTGGCGGTGGACCCGGCCGTGCGGCTGGTGGTGATCACCGGCGCCGGCAACGCCTTCAGCGCCGGCGGCGACGTCAAGGGCTTCGCCAGGAACGTTGGCGGCGCGCCGGTGAGCGTGTCCTTCGACACCAAGGTCACCGACCTGCGCGCGCGCATGGAAGTCGCACGCTGGCTGCACGAGATGCCCAAGCCGACGCTGGCGGTGATCCCCGGCCCGGCGGCCGGTGCCGGGCTGTCGGTGGCGCTGGCCTGCGACCTGCGCATCGCGACCGAAGACGCCAAGCTGACCACGGCGTTCTCGAAGATCGGCCTGTCCGGCGACTTCGGCGGCAGCTACTTCCTCAACCACCTGGTGGGCGCGGCCAAGGCGCGCGAGCTGTACTTCACCGGCCAGGTGATCAGCGGTGCCGAAGCCGCGCGCATCGGCCTGGTCAACCGCGCCGTGCCGGCCGCGCAGCTGGCCGACGCCGCGCGCGCCTGGGCCGCGGAACTGGCGGCGCTGCCGACGGTGGCCGTGGGCTACATGAAGCGCAACCTCAACACCGGGCTGCGCGGTTCGCTGTCCGACGTGCTCGATGCCGAGGCGCTGCACATGATCCGCACCTTCGAGACCGAGGACCACAAGGGCGCGGCGGTGGCCTTCGTCGAGAAGCGGCCGCCGAAGTTCAGCGGTCGCTGAGCACCGCCTTCGGCGCGCGCTTCTCGTACCAGTGCGTGATGCGCGCGCCGTCCCAGTGCAGCGCGATGTGCGCGGCTTCCTTTGCCGCCTGCAGCGCGCGCGGCCGGAACAGGCCCGCACACAACCCGCCGCGGTGGCGCACGCTGGGGTACAGCACGCCCCAGCTGCCGGCCTCGCGCAGCCGACGCCCCAGCGCCTGACCCGCGCCGTAGTCCACGGGGTCGAGCACCGCCGTCGCGCTGCCGCGTGGGCCGCGCACGGGGCGCAGGTCGTGCAGCGGTGCGTCCAGCGTGGCGGTGATCAGGCGCAGGTCGATGTCGATCGCTGCTTCAGCGGTGCGCGACAGGAACAGCGCGCGGTGGTGGCTGACCTCGGCCACCGCGGTGTCCAGGTCGTGGGCGGCGTAGTACACGCCGTAGCTGCCGTCGGAAAAGCGCGAGCCCTCGGGGTTCAGGTGGGTGAACGCGGCCATGATCGGCGTGCTGCCGGCGCCGCTGACCCGCTCCTCGGTCGGCACCAGCTGCAATTGGCCCAGCTGGTCGCGGATGCGCGGGTTGGTCAGCGCCTCGATCGCGAACACCACCTCCAGGTCCGCCGGGTCGGCGATGTCGTCGTACAGGCTGACGGTCGGGTAGCGCGACGCGATCAGCCGGTAGCACGGCTTCCAGACGGTGGCCGTGACGGGGACGGCATCGGCCTTGATCACGCCTTGCCGCCGCGCTGCGCGTCCAGGTACTGGCGCACCACGTAGAGGTCGGCCACCTGCCCGCCGAGCATGCGCTGCAGCGCGGAGCGGCCACCGAACAGCGGCGCGGTAGTGGGCTTGCGCACCCATTCGGCGGCGCGGCGCGCGTCCGGCAGCAGCAGTTGCAGTGCCGCGTGGATGCCGAACAGGTACGACAGGCGTTCCAGTACGTGGCGGTCCAGCGGGCCGACCTTGCCCTGCTTCCACTGGTAGAGCGCGCTGCGTCCGACGCCGAGCAGCGTCATCTGCTCGCCGACGCTGAGCTGCCAGTTCTCGGCCAGCCGCCAGAAGCTGCGCAGCGCGGCCGCGGCCGCCTCGGGGCTGGACAGGTCGACCGCGGCATGCGCGGCGCGGTGCAATGCAGTCATGCGCCGAGCTTAATCCATCAACGGATGCTTATCAACCGATTGTCCATCAGAGGAACCGCGTCGACAGCGCTGCCCGGCGCTTGAGTAGACTCGTGCTGCGCGACTCGGCGTCAGGTGGGAACGGTCATGGCAAGTGTGTCGAGGCGGTCCGTGCGGACTGGCCTGTGGGGTTGTCTGTTCTTGCTGGCGTGGCTGGTGCCGCTGGGGTCCGCGCTGGCGCAGACGTCGCCGGCTGCCGTGGCCTCCGCGCCGTCGCTGACGACGCTGGCGATCCAGCCGGGGAGCGCGGCGGTGCAGCCGCCGGGCCGCATCGTGGTCATGAACCGCGAGATCATCACGCTGCGCAGCAGCCTGTTCGGCATCCCTGCCGTGATGCGCGCGAGCGAGGGCGAGGAACGCATCCGCAAGGCCTTGCGCGCCGGCGGTGAGTTGAAGGTCGGAACCACCGACGTCGCCGAAGGCGTGCTGGTGAGCATCGGCGATGCGCTGATGTTCGCCGTCGTTCCCGACGACACGCCGGAGCGTACGCTGGCCGCGTCCCGCTCCAGCGCCGCCGCCGCGGCAGTGGTGCTGCAGCAGGTGATCGATGAATCGCGCGAGGCGCGCAATCTGCGCTCGCTGCTCAAGGCCGTGCTGGTCACGGCCGGCACCGCCGCCGTCGCGCTGGGGCTGATGTGGTTGCTGCGCAATGCGCGCCGACGCATCCAGAGCTGGATGACCCGCCGCACGCTGGCGGCCGCCGAGCGGCTGCAGGTGGGCGGCGTCGACCTGGTGCGCCGCGAAGGCCTGCTGCGTTTCGAACAATGGCTGCTGAACGTGGTGTTCTGGGGCCTGGCGCTGCTGCTGCTGTATGAATGGCTGAGCATCGCGCTGGCCCAGTTTCCGTTCACCCGGCCCTGGGGCGAACAGCTGAACGACTTCCTGTTCGGCATGCTCAGCCGCTTCGTGCTGGCCATCGTGCACGCGATTCCCGACCTGCTGGCCGCGGCGCTGATCTTCTGGCTGGCCTGGGTGCTCACGCGTGTGCTGCGCGGCTTCTTTGCCAAGGTGGCTGCCGGACAGGTGCGGCTCAGCTGGCTCGATGCTGACGTCGCGGGCATCACCTCCAAGCTGTGCGTCGGCGCCGTCTGGCTGTTCGCGGTGGCCATGGCCTACCCGTACCTGCCGGGCTCGGAAACCGAGGCCTTCAAGGGCCTGTCGGTGCTGGTCGGCCTGATGCTTTCGTTGGGGGCATCGAACCTGGTGGGGCAGCTGGCCAGCGGGCTGATCCTCACCTACACCCGCACCTTTCACAACGGTGAGTTCGTGCGCATCGACAACCACGAAGGGACGGTGACGAACCTGGGTGCCTTCACCACGCGCATCCGCACCGGCATGGGCGAGGAACTGACGATCTCCAATTCCCAGGTGCTGGGCGCGGTGACGCGCAACTATTCGCGCACCGTCAAGGGCAAGGGCTTCATCGTCGACACCACCGTGACCATCGGCTACGACACGCCGTGGCGCCAGGTCAACGCGATGCTGGTCGAGGCCGCCCGGCGCACGCCCGGCGTGCTGATGGACCCGCCGCCGCAGGTGTTCCAGGTGGCGCTGTCGGATTTCTATCCGGAGTACCGGCTGGTTTGCCAGGCGGTGCCGGAGCAGCCGCGGCCGCGGGCCGAGGTGATGAGCCTGCTGCATGCCAACGTGCAGGACGTGTTCAACGAGCACGGCGTGCAGATCATGTCGCCGCACTACCTGGGCGACCCGGCGCATGCGAAGGTCGTGCCGCGCGAGCGCTGGTACGAGGCGCCCGCCAAGCCGCCGGCGCCGGGCGACTGACGAGATCGGGACCCGGCTCGCCCGCCATCGAGCCGACATCACAGCAAGGAGACAAGCATGAGCCTCAAACAAGGTGCCGACCAGCTGCTGCAAGGCGCGGTGAGCGCGGGCCGCGTTGCCGGCGTCGTGGCCATGGCCGCCAACCGCGAGGGCACGATCTACGAAGGTGCCTTCGGCGAGCGTGTGCTCGGCGGCGGCCAGCCGATGACCACCGACACGGTCGGCTGGATCGCCTCGATGACCAAGGCCATCACTTCGGTGGCGGCCGTGCAGTGCGTCGAGCGCGGCAAGCTGACCCTGGACACGCCGGCCTCGGCGATCGTGCCGGCCATTGCCGAAGCGCAGGTGCTGACCGGCTTCGATGCCGCCGGCAACCCGCAGACGCGCCCGCCGAAGCGGCCGATCACGCTGCGCCACCTGCTGACGCACAGCGCCGGTTTCAGCTACGAGATCTGGAACACCGACATGCAGAAGGTGCAGGCGGCGCTGGGCATCCCCAGCGTCACCGAGTGCAAGAACAAGGCGCTGACGCTGCCGCTGCTGTTCGACCCGGGCGAACGCTGGGAGTACGGCATCAACATCGACTGGGCCGGCAAGATGGTCGAGGCGGTCAGCGGCCAGAAGCTCGGCGTCTACCTCAAGGCCAACCTGTTCGACCCGCTGGGCATGCGCAGCACCGCGTTCCGCATCACGCCCGACATGCGCAGCCGGCTGGCCGGCACGCACCTGCGCGGCGCCGACGGCAAGCTGGCGCCGTTCCCCTTCGAGATTCCGCAGGAGCCGGAGTTCGAGATGGGCGGCGGCGGCCTGTACGGCACGGTCGGCGACTATCTGCGCTTCGTGCGCATGGTGCTGAACAACGGCCAACTCGGCGGCGAGCGTGTGCTGACGCCGGAGTCGGTGGCGTCGCTGGGCGTCAACCACATGGGCGATTGCCGCGTCTACAAGCTGAAGGCCGCGATCCCGCTGACCGCCGACGCGGAGTTCTTCCCCGGCGTGCAGAAGAGCTGGAGCCTGGCCTTCCAGATCAACCACGACCCGGCGCCCACCGGCCGCCCGGCCGGCGGGCTGATGTGGGCGGGTCTGGCCAACTCGTTCTACTGGATCGACCCGAGCACGGGCATCGGCGGCGTGTACATGACGCAGATGTTCCCGTTTGCCGACGCGGCGACCGTGGACACGTTCTACGGCTTCGAGAAGGCGGTGTACGACAGCCTGAAGTAGGCAGCCCCGGCGCGATCGCGCCGGGTTCGACCTTCGACCCGGGGGGCGCGGTCTTCGACCGCCCCCACACTCCGTGCTGCCGTCAGCCCGGCGGCGACGGCGCCGGGTGGCCGGCTGCCGGCGGCGCGGACGGGTGCAGGCCCTGTTCCGCCGAGCGCAGGCGGCGCGCCATGGCCTGCAGCAGTTTCCAGGCGATGGCGCCGTTGCGCTCCACCAGCGGGCGGAACTCCCAATAGGTGAGGCCGAAGCACACCAGCTCGGTGGTGGCCGTCACCGTGGCCGAGCGCGGGCCGCCGTCGATCAGCGCGATGTCGCCGAAATGGTCGCCCGGGCCCAGCGTGTTCAGCGCCACGCCGTGCCTGGACACCACTGCCTCGCCGCGATCGATGATGTAGAAGGCCGCCGCGCCCGAGCCCTCGTGGATCACCGTCTCGCCCTGCGCGAAGCGGCGTTCCTTCAGCAGCCGGGCCACCTGCTCGGTCTGGCGCCGGTCCAGGTCGGCGAAGAAGCGCACGCGCTGCAGCGCGCCGACCGCGTCGCGCGCGGGTGGCGGCGGCGCGGCGCTGCGCGAGGCGCTGGTCGTCACGGCACGGCACTGCAGCAGGTACAGCGTGCCGTCCTGGATCGCCCACTCGATGTCGCGGCGCGGGCCGTAGGCCTGCTCGCACTGCAGCGCCAGCCGGCCCAGCGCCTGCAGCCGCGCATCGTCCAGGCACAGCTGCCGCGCCTGCAGCGGTGCCAGCGGCTGTTCGTAGGTGCCGCCGTTGGGCAGCGAGCGGATGGCGATGCGCTTGTGCCCGGGCTTGCGCTCCAGCACCTGGCCGGCGCGGTCGAGACGGAAGTGGTCGGGCACCACCAGCCCCGCCACCACCGCCTCGCCCAGGCCCCAGCTGGCCTCGATCAGCCGCTCGTCGGCGCCGGTGACCGGGTGTTCGGTGAACATGACGCCGGCCACCTCGGGGTCGAGCAGCGACTGCACGACCACGCCCACGCTCGGCCGCGTGAACAGCCCCACGCGCTGGCGGTAGGTGATGGCGGCATCGGAGTTGGCCGACCACCAGACCTCGCGCACCGCATCCGGCACGTCGGCGGCGGCGTGCACGTTCAGCACCGTCAGGTGCTGGCCGGCAAAGCTGGCCGAGGCGCCGTCCTCGTCCACCGCCGACGAGCGCACCGCGAACGGCGGCTTCAGTTCGGCGATCGCCTCCGCCAGCGCCTCGATGGCCTTGGCGTCGCGTGCGGCCACGGCCTCGACCAGGTCGCCCGACAGCGCCACGCCCGGCGGCACCGTCAGGCCGTGGCGGGTGGCCTCGCCCAGGCCGACGGCCTTGGAGCCGTAGAGCGCGGTCTCGCGCGCCTTGACGAAAGGGACGACCCGCTTCACCCCAGCACCGTCACCTCGCCGGCATCGCCGTCGACGCGCACGCGCTGGCCGTCGGCGATGCGCTGCGTGGCCTCGCGTGTGCCGACCACGCCGGGGATGCCGTATTCGCGCGCCACGATCGCCGCATGCGACAGCAGGCCGCCGTTGTCGGTGACGATGCCGCCCAGCAGCGGCAGCAGGATGTTGAAGGCCTCGCTGGTGGATTCGGTGACCAGCACGTCGCCGCGCTGGATGCGGTCGAATTCCGACGGCCCGGAGACACGCCGCGCCACGCCCTCGTAGACGCCCTTGCTGGCGGCCAGGCCGTAGAGCACCGCGTCCTCTTGCGCCGCCTCGGAACTGCCGAACACATGGCCCAGCGCGATGAAGGTGGCGCGCATCAGCCGCGCAATGCCCGGCGGCAGCGTCGACAGGTCGGGCGGCGGCGGGGCCGGCGGGCCCAGCGTCGGCGGCACCTCCTTCGCGGTGTGCGTGGTGCGGAACGCCGCGCGATGCGCCAGCGCCTCGGCCGAGGGCCCGCCGCTGCCCTGCACCAGCGCCACCATCTCCTCCAGCCCGGCTTCGAGCAGGTGCTCCGGGCGCTCGATGCGGCCGCGGGCCGCCATGCGCCGGCCCGCGGCCAGCGCAGCACGGCGCATCAGGCCCGAGGCCCAGATGTCGCTGTACACGCCGCGCTCGTCGCGCAGGCGGTAGGTCAGCCGCGCCTCGGCCAGCAGTTCGTCGAAGGCGGCCTGTTTGTCGGCCGGCAGCATCGCGCGCACGGCCGCGGTGCGGGCCTCCACGTCAGAGGCCGCCGTGCCTTCGCCGGACACGGCCACGCGCAGCGCACGCAGCAGCGCATCCGGCATTTCCAGCGCGGTGGGCTCGGCGATGTCGAAGCCGTCGACCAGCCGGTGGCCGACCAGCGCCAGCCAGTCGTTCACCGCCGCGCCGGCGGCGCCGGGCAGCGCGCGCAGACGCTCGATCAACCGCGCAGGCTCCTCGCCCGAGCCGAGCAGTTCGCGCGCGGCGGCGTCGCTGGCGAAGGCGACCTTCAGCCGCGACATCTCGTCGGAGCCGCCGGAGGACACCTCGGCCGTGCCGCGCAGCAGGCCCAGCAGCTCCGATGGCGGCAGGCCGGTCCAGTCACCGACCTGGGCCAGGAAGTCGCCTGTGGGCAGCATGGCACCGGCGGTGAAGCGCATGTGTTGCGCCTGCATCGCCGCGTGGTGGTCGCGGCACTGGCGCAGGTAGGCCGCCAGATCGGTGTCGGACAGCGCCTCCGGATCGACCGCCTGCAGTTCACGGTGGCGCGCGATGGCGGCCGGCTTGCACTGCTCGTCCCATTCGCGCAGCTGTTCGCGCCACAGCTTGCCGGCATAGACCTGCTCGGCGCGCGCGATGCGCTCGGGGATCTCGGCCTCGGGCGCGGGCACCACCTGGTTGTAGCCGAAACCCTGCACGTAGGCCATCTGCAGGCCATCGATCAGCATGCCGTAGTAGCGCGCGAAGGCCTGCGTGCCGGCGCGGAAGGCGGCCGGGTGCACTTCCTGGAAGTAGCGTGTCATCGGCCGCGGGAAGTGCACGCCGTCCTGGGCCCAGGGGCCGGGGCCGGGCGGGTCGAGCGGCGGAATCGTCGAAGCGGATGAGGCGGACAAGAAACCTCCTGTTCACGCGGACACCGCCGCGCGCGTGCCGCCATTGAAGCACGACGCCGGCCGCGCGGCGACTCCCGCCGCCCGGCTCAGTCCGGCACGACGGCGGTGACCTCGATCTCGACCTTGGCGCGGTCCTCGATCAGCGCCACCACCTGCACCGCGGTCATCGCCACGCCGAAGTCGCCGATCAGCTCGCGGTAGGCGCTGCCGATCTCGCGCGACTGTTCCAGGTATTCGCGCTTGTCCGTCA
>JBGAII010000145.1:0-11196 GCA_044225625.1 Rubrivivax sp. | reverse complement strand
CCAGCCTGCGACGCAATCGCGTCGAAAGCATGGCGCGACGGCATTGGGGTTGCGCATGCCCACTGGATGGGCCATCGTGCGCCACATGCCGACCTCGGAGAAGGGTCGCAAGTATTTGGGAGGCAAGGGTAATTTCGCGGGATCGATGTGTTGATTCACTCGTCCGCGAATCCGGTTTGAACATGGCAGGACCGACTTCATCCCGCGGCTCGCCGCTCCTCAGCGTGCGCAATGTCTCGGTTCGCTTCGGCGGCATCATTGCCCTCGATGGCGTCACCTTCGATGTGTTTCCGGGGCAAGTGGCAGGCCTTATCGGCCCCAACGGCGCGGGCAAGACGACGCTCTTCAACTGCCTGAGCCGGCTCTACACGCCGAACTCGGGCGACGTGCTGTTCGAGGGAAAGTCGATCCTCGATCGGCCGCGCCATGACATTCCCCAGATCGGCATCGGCCGCACGTTCCAGAACGTGGCGCTGTTCGACAAGCTCTCGGTGCTCGACAACGTCAAGGTCGGTTGCCACAGCCGCAGCACGACCAGCTTCTTCGAGAACGCGGTCCGTGTGCCCAGGGTCAAGGTCGAGGAAGAGCAGATCGCCAAACGATCCTTCGAGCTGATCGACTTCATGGATCTGAAGCCATTCACCCATGCGCTCGCGGGCGGCCTGCCGTTTCCGATCCGCAAGAGGGTCGAGCTGGCGCGCGCGCTCGCGTCGAGCCCCAAGCTGTTGCTGCTCGACGAGCCGGCGGCCGGCTTGAACCACGAGGAGATCGAGGTGCTGAAGGGCCAGATCAAGCGGGTGCGCGACACGCAGCACGTCACCGTGCTGCTGGTCGAGCATCACATGAGCCTGGTCATGTCGGTGTCGGACAAGGTGGTGGCCATCGATTTCGGCAAGAAGATCGCCGATGGAACTCCGGCGGAAGTTCAGCGCGATCCCGAAGTGATTCGCGCCTACCTGGGGACCTCGTAAATGGCGGCGCTGCTGGAAGTGAAGGGCCTGAAGGCGTTCTACGGCCAGACCCAGGTCCTGTTCGATCTCGGCTTCGACATCGCCGAGGGCGGCATCACCACCCTGCTGGGCGCCAACGGCGCGGGCAAGACGACGACCCTCCGCGCGATCTGCAACATGGTGCGCACCGAGGGCTCGATCCGCTTCGCGGGGCAGGACATCCTCGGCAGGCCGACCGAGGAGATCGTGCGCCAGCGCATCGCGCACGTGCCGGAGGGCCGCGGCACCTTCACCACCCTCACCGTCGACGAGAACCTGCGGATCGCCGCCTACACGCGCCGGGACAAGCAGGGCGTCGAGCAGGAACGGGAGCGGGTGTTCTCGTATTTCCCGCGGCTCAAGGAGCGCATCCAGCAGCAGGCCGGCACCCTGTCGGGCGGCGAGCAGCAGATGCTGGCGATCGCCCGCGCGCTGATGCTGAAGCCGCGCCTGATGCTGCTGGACGAGCCATCGTTCGGCCTGGCGCCGCTGATCGTCGTGGAGATCTTCCGAATCCTGAGACGCATCAACGAGGAAGAGAAAGTCAGCATCCTGCTGGTCGAGCAGAACGCCGCGCTGGCGCTCGATCTGGCGGACTATGCCTATGTGCTGGAGACCGGCCGCGTGGTCATGGCCGACAAGTCCAACGTCGTGAAGAACGACGAGGGCATCCGCAAATCGTATCTCGGTTACTGAGGCGCGCCGAAATGGAACAGTTCCTTCAGCAGATCGCTTCCGGCCTCGCCAACGGCGCGATCTACGCCTGCGTCGCGCTGGCGCTGGTGATGATCTACGTCTCGACCGACCACATCAACTTCGCCCAGGGCGAGATGGCGATGTTCTCGACCTACATCAGCTGGCAGCTGATGAGCTGGGGGCTGAACTTCTGGCTCGCCTTCGCCATCGCCGTGGCCGCCTCGTTCGTTCTCGGCGTGCTGATCGAGCGGATCGTCCTGCGACCGTTGCACAACGCTCCGGTTCTATCCGTCGTCGTGGTGTTCATCGGTCTGCTGGCGATCTGCAATTCGATGGCCGGCGCGATCTGGAGCTACCTGATCAAGGAATTCCCCTCTCCGTTCCCCAAGTCGAGCTTCGGCATTGCCGGCGTGATCGGGCCGCACCAGTTGGGCGTCGTGCTGGTCACCCTGATCGTGCTCGGCCTGCTGTTCGTGTTCTTCCGCTACACGCCACTCGGCCTTGCCATGCGCGCCGCAGCCCAGAACCCGTCGATGGCGCGACTGGTCGGCGTGCGGGTCGACTGGATGCTGGCGCTCGGTTGGGGCCTCGCCGCCGCGGTCGGCGCGGTGGCCGGCATCATGGTGGCGCATATCGTTTATCTCGACCCCAACATGATGGGCGGAATCCTGCTCTATGCCTTCGCCAGCGCCCTGGTGGGCGGCATCGGCAATCCGGGGGGCGCGGTGATCGGCGGCTTCATCGTCGGCGTGCTCGAGAACCTGCTCGGCGCCTACGTCATCGGCACGGAGCTGAAGCTCACCGTCGCGCTGGTGCTGATCGTCGCGACGCTGACCCTGAAACCCGCCGGCCTGTTCGGCAAGAAGGTGGTGGTGCGGGTATGACGACGCGCGACTCGACCGATCGCAAGTGGCTGTGGATCGGCGGCATCGTGATTGCCGTCGCCCTGCTGATCCTGCCCTTCCTGTTCAAGAACTACCGCGTGTTCCAGTTCAACCTGGTGCTGGTGTATGCGGTGGCGATCCTGGGCTTGAACATCCTGACCGGCTTCAACGGCCAGTTCTCGCTGGGCCACGGTGCGTTCTACGCGTTCGGCGCCTACACCGCGGCGATCCTGATGTCGATGTACCAGGTGCCCTACTGGGCCACGCTGCCGGCGGCGTTCGTGTTCTGCTTCGCGTTCGGCTTCCTCGTCGGCTTCCCGGCGTTGCGCCTGGCCGGCCACTTCCTGGCACTGGCCACCTTTGCGCTCGCGCTGGCCGTGCCGCAGTTGCTGAAGTACAAGGCCATCGAACACTGGACCGGCGGCGTGCAGGGCATCGTGCTCAGCAAGCCGGAGCCGCCATTCAGCTTCCGCCTGTTCGATCAGCCGCTGTCGGCGGACCGCTGGCTGTACTACTTCACCCTCTTCGTCGCGGCGCTGATGTTCCTGGCGGCCTGGAACCTGCTGCGCGGGCGCGTCGGCCGCGCGCTGGTGGCGATCCGCGACCATCCGATCGCCGCCACCGCGATGGGCATCAACCTGCCGCTGTTCAAGTCGCTGACCTTCGGCACCTCGGCCGGCTTCACCGGCCTGGCCGGCGCGCTGGGTGCGATCGTCGTGGCCTTCGTCTCGCCGGACAGCTTCACGATCGCGTTGTCGATCTTCCTGCTGGTCGGTGTGGTGGTGGGCGGGCTGGCCTCGATCCCCGGCGCGATCTTCGGCGGCATCTTCATTCAGTTCGTGCCGAACATTGCCGACGAGCTGTCGAAATCGGCACCGGCGGCAATCTACGGCGTGTTGCTGATCGGCCTGATGTACCTGCTGCCCACCGGCGTGATGGGCGGGCTGCATCGCATCTGGGCGCGGCTGCGACCCAAGTCTGCGGGCTAACCCTGCGTGGCGGAACCCACCGCGCCCTTGGCCTTCCAAACCGAAAGACACCACAGGAGACACCCAGCATGACACCGAAGCACATCACCCTGGCAGCCGCCATCCTGGCGCTGACCTGCAGCGCCCCCGCCCTGGCTCAGAAGAAGTACGACCCGGGGGCCAGCGACAAGGAGATCGTCATCGGCGCGATCCACCCCTACTCCGGCCCGGCCTCGGCCTACGGCGCGATCGGCAAGGCCATCGGCGCGTACATCGAGAAGGTCAATGCCGACGGCGGCATCAACGGTCGCAAGATCAAGTTCATTCCGCTGGACGACGGCTACAACCCCGCCAAGACGGTGGAGCAGGCACGCCGCCTGGTCGAGCAGGACGAGGCGCTGGTCGTGTTCAACCCGCTGGGCACGCCGCCGAACACGGCGATCCACAAGTACATGAACGACAAGAAGGTGCCGCAGCTGTTCGTGGCCACCGGCGCCACCAAGTGGGGTGACCCGAAGAACTTCCCCTGGACCATCGGCTGGCAGCCCAACTACCAGAGCGAGGCCAAGGTCTTCGCCGCGCACATCCTGGAGACCAAGCCGAACGCCAAGATCGCCGTGCTGTACCAGAACGACGACTACGGCAAGGACTACCTGAAGGGCTTCGAGGACGGCCTGGGCGACAAGGCCAAGACGATGATCGTCTCGAAGATCACCTACGAGGTCACCGACCCGACGGTGGACAGCCAGATCGTCTCGCTGAAGGCTTCGGGCGCCGACACCTTCTTCAACATCACCACGCCGAAGTTCGCGGCGCAGGCCATCAAGAAATCGGCCGAAATCGGCTGGAAGCCGACGCACTACCTGAACAGCGTGTCGGCCTCGGTGGGCTCGGTGATGACGCCGGCCGGCCTGGACAACGGGGTTGGCATCTACACCGCCAGCTACATCAAGGACCCGACCGACCCGCAGTTCCAGAAAGGCCAGGAGTGGGACGACTACACCGCCTGGTTCAAGAAGTACGCCTCGGGTGCCAACATCGCCGATGTCAACGTGGTCTACGGCTACACCGTGGCCCAGGGCCTGATGCAGGTGCTGAAGCAGGCCGGCGACAACCTGACACGCGAGAACATCATGAAGCAGGCGGCCAGCCTGGACATGACGCTGCCGATGCTGCTGCCCGGCGTGAACGTCAAGACCAGTGCCGACGACTTCTTCCCGATCGAGCGTGAGCAGCTGGCCCGCTTCGACGGCAAGACCTGGGTGCTGTTCGGCAAGGTCTACGGCCGCTGAGTCCGCGCCTGCCATGCGTTGCGGCACCCTGCGGGGTGCCGTTTTCATGGGCGCGGCTGACCGCGGGTTCCCCCGGTCTACCGGACGCGAAGGGCGGCGTTATCTTCTGCGCGGTCCCACAACCCGGAGACATCGGACATGAAGCTGAAGACCCTTGCGCTCGCCGTGGCGAGCATCGCATCACTGGCGATTGCCGGTTCGGCGCTGGCGCAGAAGAAATACGATCCCGGCGCCAGCGACAAGGAGATCGTGCTCGGCAACGTCATGCCCTACTCCGGCCCGGCCTCGGCCTACGGCGCGATCGGCAAGGCCATCGCGGCGTACTTCGACAAGGTCAATGCCGAGGGCGGCATCAACGGCCGCAAGGTCAAGTTCATCAGCCTGGACGACGGCTACAACCCCGCCAAGACGGTGGAGCAGGCGCGCAAGCTGGTCGAGCAGGAGGAAGTGCTGCTGCTGTTCCAGACGCTGGGCACGCCGCCGAACACCGCGATCCACAAGTACATGAACGACAAGAAGGTGCCGCAGCTGTTCGTCGCGACCGGCGCCACCAAGTGGGGCGACCCGAAGAATTTCCCCTGGACCATGGGCTGGCAGCCCAACTACCAGAGTGAAGCCAAGAACTACGCCACGCACATCCTGGAGACCAAGCCGAACGCCAAGATCGCGGTGCTGTACCAGAACGACGACTACGGCAAGGACTACCTGAAGGGCTTCGAGGACGGCCTGGGCGACAAGGCCAAGACGATGATCGTCGCCAAGGCCACCTACGAGGTCACCGATCCGACGGTCGACAGCCAGATCGTGCAATTGAAGGCCTCCGGTGCCGACACCTTCTTCAACATCACGACGCCCAAGTTTGCGGCCCAGGCCATCAAGAAGGCCGGTGAGATCGGCTGGAAGCCGACGCAGTACCTGAACAGCGTGTCCAACGCGGTGGGCACGGTGCTGGTGCCGGCGGGCATCGACAATTCGGTCGGCATCATCTCGGCCGGCTACATCAAGGACCCGACCGACCCGCAGTTCCAGAAGGGCAAGGAATGGGACGACTTCGTCGCCTTCATGAAGAAGTACCACCCGACCGGCGCGATGAACGACAACTTCAACGTCTACGGCTACACGGTCGCGCAGACCATGGTGAACGTGCTGCAGAAGGCCGGCGACAACCTGACGCGCGAAAACATCATGAAGCAGGCCGCGAACATGGACATGACGCTGCCGATGCTGCTGCCCGGCGTGAACGTCAAGACCACGCCGGAGGACTTCTTCCCGATCGAGCGCGAGCAGTTGATGAAGTTCGACGGCAAGACCTGGCAGCTGTTCGGCAAGGTCTACGGCCGCTGAGCCCTTCTTCCGCCTCGTCGCTGCGGCACCCTCCGGGGTGCCGCTTTGCTTGGCCGCGCCGATGAGCCTCGTGCTGCTTCATGCCGACGAGGCGCTGCTGGCCGTGGACAAGCCCGCCGGCCTGCTGGCGGTGCCGGGACGCGGCACGGACAAGCAGGATTGCCTCGCCGCCCGCGTCCAGGCGCAATGGCCGGACGCGCTGGTCGTGCATCGCCTGGACCAGGCGACGTCGGGCCTGATGCTGTTCGCGCGCGGTGCCGCCATGCAGCGCCGCCTGAGCATGGACTTCGCCGCGCGCCGCATCGAGAAGCACTACGTCGCGCGCGTGCATGGGCGGCCGGCGCAGGACAGCGGCCGCATCGAGCTGCCGCTGGCCGCCGACTGGCCGCGCCGGCCATTGCAGAAGGTGGACCTGCAGCACGGCAAGCCTTCGATCACCGACTGGCAACTGCTGGACTTCGACGCGTCACAAGGCATCGCGCGCCTCGCGCTGCAGCCGCTGACCGGCCGCAGCCACCAGCTGCGCGTGCACCTGGCGGCGATCGGCCACCCGATCGTCGGCGATGCGCTCTACGCACCGGCGCAGCTGCAGGCGCACCGTCTGATGCTGCACGCCTGCGCGCTGAGCCTGCAGCACCCGACCAGTGGTCAGCGTCTGCAGCTGCACTGCGCTGCGCCCTTCTGACAGAATCGTCCGCGACCAACGAGGTGTGCATGAACGACGAACTGGTGCTGACGGAGATCGATCCTTCGGGTTATGCGGTGCTGACGCTGAACCGTCCGGCATCGCTGAACGCGCTGTCGCGCGCGCTGATGACCCAGCTGGCGCAGGCGGTGCGCCGCCTCGAAGCCGATGCAGCCGTGCGCGTGCTGATCCTCACCGGCGCCGGCAAGGCCTTCTGCGCCGGCCTGGATCTGAAGGAACTGGGCAGCGGCCAGGGTGCGCTCGGCGTCGATGGCGCGGTCCATGGCAACGACCCGGTCACCGCGCTGCAGCAGTTCAGCGGCCCGGTCATCGGCGCGATCAACGGTGCCGCCGTCACCGGCGGCTTCGAGCTGGCGCTGGCCTGCGACGTGCTGCTGGCCAGCCCGCAGGCACGCTTCGCCGACACCCATGCGCGCATCGGCGTGGCACCGGGCTGGGGCCTGTCGCAGAAGCTCAGCCGTGCGATCGGCATCTACCGTGCACGCGAGGTCTCGCTCACCGGCAACTGGGTCAGTGCGGAGCAGGCGGCGGCCTGGGGTTTCGTCAACCGCGTCATACCGGCCGACGACCTGCTGCCCGCGGCGCGTGCATTGGCCGGCGACATGCTGAGCTGCCTGCCGGAGATGCTGGTGCGCTACAAGGCGATCATCGACGATGGCTTTGCGCTGAACTTCGGCGAGGGCATGCAGCTGGAGAGGACGCGCAGCCGCGAGTTCAACGCGCAGGTCGGCGCCGCGGCCATCGAAGCGCGGCGCGAGGGCGTGCGCGCGCGCAATCGGAGCTAGGACGCCAGCAGCGCGCCGAAGCGCTGCAGGTCCACGTTGCCGCCGCTGACGATCACGCCGACGCGCCGGCCACGCAGGTCGATCGCCCCCTGCAGCACTGCCGCCGCCGCCAGGCAGCCGGTGGGTTCGACCACCAGCTTCATGCGCGTGGCGAAGAAGCGCATCGTCTCCACCAGCTGGGCGTCGCTGACCGTCAGCACGCCCTGCACCAGCGCCTGGATCACCGGGAAGGTCAGCAAGCCGCTGGACTGCGTCTGTGCGCCATCGGCGATGGTGCGCGGCGTGTCGATGCGCACGATCTCGCCGCGCTGCAGGCTCAGCTGCGTATCGTTGCCCGCCTCGGGCTCCACGCCGTACACCGCCACGTCCGGCAGCAGGTGCTTCGCGGCCACCGCGCAGCCCGAGATCAGTCCGCCGCCGCCCACGCAGACCAGCAGCACATCGAGCGGGCCGGCGTCCTCGATCAGCTCCAGCGCGGCCGTGCCCTGCCCCGCCATCACATGCGGATGGTCGTAGGGAGGGATCATCGTCATGCCGCGTTCGTCGGCCAGGCGGCGGCACAGCGCCTCGCGGTCTTCGGTGTAACGGTCGAAGAGCACGACCTCGCTGCGCGGCATGCCCTGCTGGTAGGCGCGTGTCGCGTCGAGCTTGCTCTGCGGCGCATCCTGAGGCATGACGATCACCGACGGCATGCCGAGCAGCCGTGCCGACAGCGCCACCGCCTGCGCATGGTTGCCCGACGAGAACGCGATCGCGCCGGCACGCTTCTGCTGCGGTGAAAACTGGCTCAGCGCGTTGTAGGCCCCGCGGAACTTGAAGGCGCCCATGCGCTGCAGGTTCTCGCACTTGAAGAACACGCTCGCACCGGTGCGCTCGTCGGCGCTGCGCGAGCGCAGCACCGGCGTGCGGTGCGCCTGTCCCTGCAGCCGCTGCGCGGCCTGCCATACGTCGTCGAAGGTGATCGCCAGATTCATGGTTCAGTGGGCATCCTGAAAGCCGCCGCTGCGGTAGGTCAGCACCAGCGTATCGCGCTGGGCCGGGCACGCCGGATCCAGCGGCTGGATCGGCGTGGTTTCGTGGATCACGCGCTCGTCGTCGAGCAGCAGCACGCTCCAAGGTTCGGCCAGCGTGAAGCGAAGGCCCTGCGGGCCGCGGGCATCGAAGACCCGCGTCTCGCCGCCCTTGACGTTGTGCCGCGCCACCAGGATCACGGCCACCAGGTCGACACCGTCGCGGTGCGCGCCTTCCGGCGTCGGCCGGCCGATGCCTTCGTCGCCGGTTTCGATGCGGAAGGCATGCGCCTCGGTGAACCAGCGCCGCGGGCCGCGCAGCGCGCTGGCGCAGCGGCCCAGCGCAGCCAGCAGCCTCGGCCAGGCGGGATCGTCCTGCAGCGCCGGCTGCAGCGGCTCGAACCAGCGCTCGATGCCGCCGTGCAGGGCGTTGTAGGCCACCGGCTGCCAATGGGCGCGGTGCGGCACGGGCGCCACCGCCGCGTCGTCGACGGTGAAGCTGCCGTGGCGACGACGCCGATAGCGGCCGCCGTCCCGCAGGTGGGCATCGGGCGGCAGGTCATCCCAGAACCGGTGCCATGCCTGCAGTTGCTGCAGCGCAACTCCACTCATCCGAGTCAATGACGGCGCGTCGAGCACCGCATATCCTGCGCTCCGCAATTGGGCGTCCAGATCGGACAAGGCGGTCAGTGGCGGGGGGTTCATCGTCGTTGCACCCTGCAATGGAAAACGGGGTTCGGCCCTGGGGCGGTGACTCTAATCCCCGTCAGCCAGGGATCCAGTTGCCGCGTTAACCTCTCCAACGCCCAAAGGACATGGTTCCCACGGATGAATGCAAGCTCACTGACTGAAGAATCCGTGCTGCGGCTGGTCGAGATCGTCGAACTGAAGTGGCTGCTGGCCGGCGAAGGCCTGCACATCCACGTGGAGCGGCTGCAGTCGGACCCGTCGTACGCACGCGATTGCCTCTGCGCCGCGGAGCGCTCGGACAATGCCACCGTACGCCAGGTGGCGCAGAAACTGCGCGCGCGCATCGACGCGTGCGGCGGCTGAGCCGGCCTCAGGCCCAGCGCTGGCGCGCCAGCGCCGCACCGGCCGCCAGGGCCTGAAGCTTCTGCAGGGCCACCGCGCGATTCATCGGCGCCAGGCCGCAGTTGGTGCAAGCGATCAATCGATCGCGCGGCACGTGCTGCAGTGCCAGGCCGATGGTCTGGGCCACTTCTTCCGGCGTTTCCACCTGGTCGCTGGCCACGTCGATGACGCCGACCATCACGTCCTTGCCCTGCAGCAGCGCCATCAGCTGCGGCGGCACGTGCGAGTGCACGCACTCCAGGCTCACCTGCCCGATCGAGCTGCGCGCCAGCGCCGGAAAGATCTGCTCGTACTGGCGCCATTCGTCGCCGAGCGTCTTCTTCCAGTCGATGTTGGCGGCAATGCCGTAGCCGTAGCAGATGTGCACGGCCGTCGTGCAGTGCAGGCCCTGGGCCGCGCGCTCCAGCGCGGCGATACCCCAGGTGTTCACCTCGTCCATGTAGACGTTGAAGGCCGGCTCGTCGAACTGCACGATGTCCACGCCGTCGGCCTGCAGCGCCAGCGCTTCCTGGTTCAGCAGCTCGGCAAAGGCCATCGCCAGCTTGACGCGGTCGCCGTAGAAGCGGTCGGCCACGGTGTCGACGATGGTCATCGGGCCGGGCAGCGTGAACTTGATGCGCCGGGTCGTGTGCGCACGCAGAAAGCGAGCCTCGGCCTCGTGCACGCGGCCCTTGAGGCGCAGCGGCGCCACCACCTGCGGCACCATCGCCTTGTAACGGTCGGCACGGATGCCCATCTCGACCTTGTGCGCGAAGTCGATGCCCTCGACCTGCTCGAGGAAGCCGTGCACGAAGTGCTGCCGGCTCATCTCGCCGTCGCCGATGATCGACAGGCCCGCGTCTTCCTGGGCCTTGATCCACAGCAGCGTGGCATCGAGCTTGGCCTGCTGCAGCGCTGCGCCCTCGGCCCGCCACTGCGGCCACAGCTTCTGGGTCTCGGCCAGCCACTCGGGCTTGGGCAGGCTGCCGGCGATGGCGGTGTCGAACATGTCCGTCTCCATGAGGTGTGCAACGAGCATAAGCCTTCAGTCGAAACGCCAGCGTTCGCCCGTGCCCAGGCCCATGCGGCCGTACAGCGCCATCTGCGCGAAGCGGTCGTCGGTCAGCCAGCGCAGCCACCAGATCGCCGTGACTCGCGCCACCGTGCGCTGCTGGTCAGGCTCGCGTTCCAGCGTCGTGGCCTCGCGTGCACCCCGCGCGCCGGCCCAGCGGATCGGCTGCTGCGCGTTACCGGCGAAAGTCATGTGGTCGGCGCCATCCAGCCACAGCAGCGCACGCTTGCCGGACGGCAACCCATCGTAGACCTGTGCGCGTCGGGCGCCGTCGAGCCTTGCAGCCGCGTCGCGGCCCAGCGGGTCGTCGTCCAGCGAGCCTGTCACGGCCAGGAAGGGCCGCTCGATGCCGCCGAACTGTTGCGCCAGCGACAGCCCG
>JBGAII010000144.1:0-11351 GCA_044225625.1 Rubrivivax sp. | reverse complement strand
GTGCTCTGGTTCGCCGGGGCCGCGTTCCGGGCCGGCGTCCGCCGCTGCGAACCGCAGCCGGCCGCCGCAACCGCAGAGAGCCCGATCGCCTGCGTCCGTCGCATATTGGCGATGACGGCTTTGAATCCGCTCATCTACCTCGAGTTCTTCTTCGTGCCGGTGGCGATCGTCCAGGGCTTCGAGCAGCCGGCCGCCGGTGCACGATTCACCGCGGTGCTGTTCGCGATGATCCTGCTGTGCAACGTCGGCTATGTGGCGCTGGGCCGGTTGTTCGGCTGCGTGACCACTCCGCACACCCGCAGGCTCGACATCGCCTCCGGCTGTGTGCTGCTGGGTGTGGCCGGGGCCATGACCGCCGGTCTGGTGGCGGCCTGACGGTCCTGGGCCGTCGGCGGCTTCTTTAATTTGACTGTACGGTCCAAAAAGACTACAGTGCCGCCATGGCACGCGAAAAGCAGTTCAGCGAAACTGAGGTTCTCGACGAGGTGGCCGACCTCTTTACCTCGCACGGTTACCAGGGCACGTCGCTGGCGATGCTGCTCGAAGCCACCGGGCTGGGCAAGCAGAGCCTGTACAACTGCTTCGGCGACAAGCGGGCGCTGTACCTGAAGTCGCTCGACTGCTCGACGGCGCGCTATCAGGCGGTGCAGGCGCAGATGCTGGCGGCGGCCACGGGGCGCGCGGCGGTGGTCAGCTTCTTCGATCACGTGGTCGGTAAGTGCGACAGTGTCGAGGCCGCGGACAGAAGCTGCATCGTGGCCTCGGGCCTGCTCGAAGCGGTGGACGACGCGCTCATCGTGCAGACGCTGCGCGCCAAATGGGCCGCGTCGCACGAAGTGCTGCGCGCCGCGGTCGAGCGCGGGCAAAAGGACGGCTCGGTGCGCAACACTGCGCCTTCGGCGGCATTGGCCGATCTGTTGCTGGCGCTGATGGCAGGCCTGCGTGTCAATGCGCGGGCCGATTTCGGCGCCGATCGGCTGCAGCGCAGCGTCGACCTGGCGCTGGCCGTGCTGGACAGCGGATGACCGGTTCCGCCAGACATCGGCGCGCCGCGGCGCGCTTTTCTTCAACCCTTTTTTGACCTTTCGGTCCAGAATTTCCTCTTCCCACTCAGGAGCCCGACCATGTTGTTCCAAGCTTTCACCAGTCCTTCCCTGCAACTGAAGAACCGCGTCGTGATGGCGCCGCTGACGCGCAGCCGCGCCGTCGACAAGAACACGCCCAATGCACTGATGGCCGAGTACTACGCGCAGCGCGCCGGGGCTGGCTTGATCGTCACCGAGGGCACCTCGCCATCGCCGAACGGGCTGGGCTATGCACGCATTCCGGGGCTGTTCAATGCCGAGCAGGTGGCCGGCTGGCGCCGCGTCACCGATGCCGTGCATGCACAGGGCGCGAAGATCTTCGTGCAGCTGATGCACACCGGTCGTGTCGCACACGTCGCCAACCTGCCGGCCGGCGCCAAGGTGGTCGGACCGGTGGCAAGCGCAATGGCGGGCGAGATGTACACCGACGCGCAGGGCATGCAGCCGCACAGCGTGCCGCACGCCATGGCCGCCGAAGACATCCGTCAGGCGACCGACGAGTTCGTGCAGGCGGCCCGGCTGGCCATCGAGGCCGGCTTCGACGGCATCGAACTGCATGCCGCCAACGGCTACCTGCTGGAGCAGTTCCTCAACGCCAACGTCAACACCCGAGACGACGCCTACGGCGGTTCGGCCGACAAGCGCAACCGCTTCGTGCTCGAGGTCGCGCGGGCCACGGTCGCGGCGATCGGCGCCGGCCGCGTGGGCATCCGTGTCTCGCCCTATGGCGTGTTCAACGGCACCGGCGCGTACGACGGCGTCGAGGAGCAATATCTGGCGCTCGCGCGCGAACTGGGCGCGCTGAAGCTGGCTTACCTGCACCTGGTCGATCATTCGTCGCAGGGCGCGCCCGAGGTGCCGGCGGCCTTCAAGGCGAAGCTGCGCGCGGCCTTCGGCGGCACCTTCATCGCCTCCGGCGGCCTCGACCGCGACAGCGCCGAACAGGTGCTGAAGGACGGCCGCGGCGACCTGGCGGCCTTCGGCCGCGCCTGGCTGGCCAACCCGGACCTGATCGAGCGGATGAAGGCCGGCCTGCCGCTGAACCCGCCGGACGCGGCCACCTTCTACACGCCGGGCGCCAAGGGCTACACCGACTATCCGCGGGCGCAGGCCGCGGCGACGGCCTGAGGCGAGTGGTCGGCTACTGGCCGACCACCACCTCGCTGATCTGCAGCACCGGCGCGATGTCGGTGTAGTTGGGAATGTCGCCCATGATCTCCTTCATGTGCGGCCCCATGCCGGCCTGGAAGCTCTCGACCGAATCGCAGTAGATGTGGCACATGCCCACATAGGTCGGCGGCTGCCCCGGCGCACCGCCGGCCAGGCCCTTGTCCACCGTGTAGAACTTGCAGGCATCGCCCATCTTCGCCTTGACCATCGGCATGTGCTTGTCGCGGTAGTAGGCGTGGTCGAATCGCGCGCCTTCCTTGTGGGGGTACATCACGCTGACCTTGATCATGTCTGTCTCCTGCGGTAGTGGCTGCGGATCGACATCGTAGTCGACCCGATCGCCGTCGCGCCGCGCTGCCGTTTCCGTACTGCCGGTCTTCCGTTTCTGCGCTGGTCTGCGGCGCGGCGGCTTCCTAGCATCGGCCAGCCGGCGACGCTCGTGCGCCGGCATCGCACAACATCGAGGAGACTTCATGGCATCTGCGTCGCGATTCCGGCCCATGGCGGGGCCGCTCGGATGGATCCTTGGCACCTGCGCCGCGTTGGTGTTGAGCGCCTGCGGTAGCGACGACGACGCGGCCACCGTGTCGGCCGAGGTCGTGGAGGCGCACGCGGTAACGACGCCCACGGTGACGGGCGCCACCGCATCGCTGATCACCCATGCCATGCCTTCGCGTCTGGGCGGCAGCACGCGTGCCACGACACTGCTGTTCGTTCCCGATGGCCCGGCGCCGGCCGGCGGCTGGCCGATCGTGGCCTGGGTGCACGGCACGACGACGGTGGCCTACAAGTCCTGCGCACCGAGCCAGACCTTGGACACGCTGGACGGCGGCCTGACCGCCGAAGGCTTCACCAGCCGCTACGACGAGGTCGTGACCTCCTTCCTGCGTGCCGGCTACGCCGTCGTGGCCCCCGACTTCGAAGGCCTCGGCAGCGCATCCGCAGACCCGTTCGCGTACTACGACAGCGCGAGCGAGTCGCGCTCGATCATCGCTGCTGTCGTGGCGGCGCGCCGCCACGACAGCAACCTGTCGAACCGCTGGGTCGCCGTCGGCCACTCCGAAGGCGGGCGAGGCGTGCTGATGCTGCAGCGCTTTCTGAACGAGGCCGGCGGGCTCGACTTCCGCGGCACGGTCGCGATCGCGCCGTTCGCCAGCATTG
Source organism: Rubrivivax sp. (assembly GCA_044225625.1). Classification (GTDB taxonomy): domain Bacteria; phylum Pseudomonadota; class Gammaproteobacteria; order Burkholderiales; family Burkholderiaceae_C; genus Rubrivivax. The sequence goes on along the minus strand of JBGAII010000144.1, from coordinate 7,935 downwards.
CCGCTTCCGTCGAGCGCTTCGACACGCTGCGTGCGGCCGACCCGGCCAACGCGATGCTCTACCTGGGCATCCAGAACTTCTTCGTCGGCATGTTCACGACCGCGGTGCGTGCCTCGGGCGCCGATACGCTGGACCTGTCGGCGCTGATGGGGCCGGATCTGCAGGCGTTGCTGCCGCTGTACCAGCAGCGTTGTGTCTTCGCGGTGTTCAACCAGGTCGCCGGTGCCGTGGCCGCGAAAGGCACCGGCTTCGACGGGCTGCGCCCCGGCTGGAGCGACGTCCCGGCGGTACAGGCGTTCCTCCAGCGCAACGACCCCGCCGCCGTGCCCGGCTTCGCGATCACGCAGCCCACCCTGGTGGTGCAGGGCACGGCCGATGTCTTCGTGCTCGAGCCGCTGAGCACCGCACTGTTCGACGCGCAGATGGCCAAGGGTGCCCCGCTGCAGTACAAGGTTTACCCAGGCTCGGATCATGGCTCGATCGTCATCGACGCGGCCGCCGACATGCTGGCCTACATCGGCACCCGGATGGCGCGGTAGCCGGCATTTCGACATAGCATCGGCGCGACGTGCGGGAGCAGCCTATGAACGCTGTGTTGCAGCGGCCCGATGGCATGGAACTGGCGACGCCGGATGTCGACGTCATCACCGACGCGGTGTCCCGGGTGTTCGGTCACCACGTGATCCTGCGCTGCGGGCCGCCGTCAGGCCATCGCCGCCTGAGCGCGTGGCGCATGAGCGAGGTGGTGGTCGGCAGCCTGCTGTACGAATCCGAGATGAGCTGTGTCGTCGACCAGCCACGCCGCTGCCTGACCTTCACCGTGCCCAACGGCTGTGCCGGGCAGATGGGCCGACACGCCTATCTGCCCGGCGACGTCCTGGCCTTCGAACCGGACTGGGTGGGCCGGCTGGAACTGCGCGCGCCGGGCCATTTCCTCAACGCCTGTTTCCAGCCAGAGCAGGCATGGGTGACGTTGCGAGCGCTGCTCGGTGCCGAGCCCGACGGCCTGCCGAGCTTCGACACGCGGCTGGCTGCCGACCACCCTGTCACGCGGCACATCCTTCAGGTGCTGCGGGTGCTGCACGATGCGCCGCCCTCCGGGGCGGTGCTGCAGCGCGCACGCGAGAGCTGGGCGCTGCTCGAAATCCTCGGCGCCTGGCCCCACAGCCTGGCCCGGCATCTGACCAGCGGGTTTGCCGGCTCGCGGGCCTTGCGGCGCGCGCTGGACTTCATCGATGCCCATCTGGACCAGCCGATCACGCTGCAGGATCTGGCACTCGCATCCCACGTCGGCGTACGCGCGCTGGCCGACAGCTTCGTGCGCCAGATGCATGAAACGCCGGCGCGCTACATCCGCGGGCGGCGCCTGGAGGCGGCCCGGCTGGCGCTGCAGCGCGGCGACGCACCGAGCGTGGCCGAGGTCGCGAGCCGCTGGCAGTTCAGCAACCCCGGTGTGTTCGCGCGCTACTTCCGCCAACGCTTCGGCCGCCTGCCGGGCGAGTTGCGCCGCAGTTCGCAGCCCTGAGTTCCGCCAGGTTCAGGCGGCCAGCAACTGCCGCAGCACGTACGGCAGGATGCCGCCGTGCGCGTAGTAGTCGACCTCGATCGGCGTATCGATGCGCAGTGTCACCGTCACGCGGCGCACCGCGCCGTCGGCACCGGTGATCACCAGCGTCGCATCGCTTTGCGGCACGATGGCCGCGCCGAGTTCGACATCGATGACCTCGTTGCCGGTCGCAGCATCGTGCCCTTGGCCGCCCAGTCGCGGCTGGAGCCGGTGCCGTATTCCTCGCCGGCGAAGATCACCGTCGGCACGCCGGCCTCCATGTAGTTGATCGCGGCGTCGTAGATGAACAGCTTCTCTCCCGTGGGCTGGTAGAGCGTGACGCCGCCTTCCTCGCGCGAGCCGTCGGGCCCCGGCGGGATCATCAGGTTCTTGATGCGCACATTGGCGAAGGTGCCGCGCATCATCACCTCGTGGTGGCCGCGGCGCGAGCCGTAGCTGTTGAAGTCGAGCTTCTTCACGCCCTGGCTCAGCAGGTACTGGCCCGCGGGTGAGCTTTCCTTGATCGAGCCGGCCGGCGAGATGTGGTCGGTGGTGATCGAGTCGCCGAACAGCGCCATGATGCGCGCACCCTTGACGCCGGCCTCCGGCGGCTTCGGTGTCAGCGTGAAGCCCTGGAAGAAGGGCGGCTGCGCGATGTAGCTGCTCTTCGGCCAGTCGTAGACCTGGCCCGACACGCCCTTGATCGCGGTCCACAGCTTGCCGGGGTTGGCCGCGACGTTGTCGTAGTTCTCGCGGAAGACCTTCGGGTTCATCGCGAACTTCAGCAGCGCATGCACCTCGTCGCTGCCCGGCCAGATGTCGCCCAGGTACACCGGCCGGCCCTTGTGGCCGGTGCCCACCGGCTGCGTCATCAGGTCCAGCGTCATGTTGCCGGCGATGGCATAGGCCACCACCAGCGGCGGGCTGGCCAGGAAGTTGGCCTTCAGGTTCGGGTGGATGCGCGCTTCGAAGTTGCGGTTGCCGGACAGCACGGCCGCACACACCAGGTCGTTGCTGGTGATGGCTTCGTTGATGGACGGCGTCAGGTCGCCGGCATTGCCGATGCAGGTGGTGCAGCCGTAACCGGCCAGGTTGAAGCCGAGCTTTTCCAGGTACGGCAGCAGTCCGGTCTTCTGCAGGTATTCGGTGACCACGCGCGAGCCCGGCGCCAGCGAGGTCTTGACGTGCGGCTTGACCTTCAGCCCGGCCTCCACCGCCTTCTTCGCCAGCAGGCCCGCGGCCAGCAGCACGCTCGGGTTGCTGGTGTTGGTGCAGCTGGTGATGGCGGCGATCAGCACGTCGCCGTTGCTTAGGCGCAGGCCGTCGTTGGTGGTGTAGCTCTGGCCCAGCTTGTCGGCCGGCTGGTTGAAGCCGTTGTCGGCCACCGGCGCGCTGAACAGCTGCGTGAACTTCGAGGCCACGTCGGTCAGCGTGATGCGGTCCTGCGGCCGCTTCGGCCCGGCCAGCGACGGCGACACGGTCGACAGATCCAGCTCGATCACCTGGCTGTAGTCGATCTCGCCTTCGTCGGGGATGCCGAACAGCTGCTGCGCCTTGAAATAGGCTTCGAACAGCTCGATCTCGGCACGGCTGCGGCCGGTGCCCTTGAAGTAGTCGATGGTGCGCTCGTCCACCGGAAAGAAGCCCATCGTCGCGCCGTACTCCGGCGCCATGTTGCCGATGGTGGCGCGGTCGGGCAGCGACAGCGTGCGCGTGCCGGCGCCGAAGAACTCGACGAACTTGCCCACCACCTTGTGCTTGCGCAGCAGCTCGGTGACGGTCAGCACCAGGTCGGTGGCGGTGCAGCCTTCGCGCAGCCGGCCCGTCAGCTTCATACCCACCACGTCCGGCGTCAGGAAGTACACCGGCTGGCCCAGCATGCCGGCCTCGGCCTCGATGCCGCCGACGCCCCAGCCGACCACGCCGATGCCGTTGATCATCGTCGTGTGGCTGTCGGTGCCGACCAGCGTGTCCGGGTAGACCACGCCATCCTTGCCCTTGTGCACGCCGCGCGCCAGGTATTCCAGGTTCACCTGGTGCACGATGCCGAAGCCGGGGGGCACGACGCCGAAGGTGTCGAAGGCCTGCATGCCCCACTTCATGAACTGGTAGCGCTCCTGGTTGCGCTGGAACTCCAGCTTCATGTTCAGGTCCAGCGCGTTCTTCGTGCCGTAGTGGTCGACCATCACCGAGTGGTCGACCACCAGGTCCACCGGCACCAGCGGTTCGATGGTCTTCGGGTCGCGGCCCATGTCGGCGGCCACGTTGCGCATCGCCGCCAGGTCCACCAGCAGCGGCACGCCGGTGAAATCCTGCAGCACCACGCGCGCGACGACGAAGGGGATCTCGTCGCTGCGCGGCGCGTTCGGCTGCCAGTTGGCCAGCTGCGCCACGTGCTCGGCCGTGACCTTCTTGCCGTCGCAGTTGCGCAGCACCGATTCGAGCACGATGCGGATCGACACCGGCAGCCGGCGGATGTTGGGGTAGGTCCTGGCCAGCGTCGGCAGCGAGAACAGCTGCGCCTCGCGGCCCGATGCGGTGCGAAAACGCTTGCGGGTGCGGTTGAAGACGTGAGCCGGGGGCTTCGGCACGGTGCGGGTGTCCATGGGGCGCTCCTGTGGCGGGGGTGGCAACGGCATTTTGCATGGCTGGCACTCTTCGTGCCGCCGCTGCGGCATCATTGCGGCCTCGCCGGCCGCCCGCCGGCCCCGATCCGAGGATCCGCCATGAACGCACCCGAGAGCAAGCTGTATCGCGCCACGGTGCCGGCCGAGTTCAGCCAGTGTTTCGACGCCCAGCGCGCCGCCTACCTGGCCGACCCCGACCCCTCCTACGACCAGCGCTGCAAGGACCTGGACGCGCTGGCGCGCCTGATCAAGGACAACCGCGAGCGCCTCGTCGAGGCCATCTGCAAGGACTATGGCAACCGCAGCGAGTTCGAGACGCTGTTTGCCGAGTACTTCGTCGTGCTCGAGTCGATCCACGACGCGCGCAAGAACCTCAGGAAGTGGATGCGCCCGCAGCGCCGGCACATCGACTTCATGATGTTCCCCGGCGCCCGCAACCGCGTCATCCCGCAGCCGCTGGGTGTGGTCGGCGTGATCGTGCCGTGGAACTTCCCGCTGAACCTGAGCTTCTGTCCGCTGGCCGCGATCTTCGCCGCCGGCAACCGGGCGATGGTGAAGATGAGCGAGAACTCGCGCCACCTGGCGGCGTTGCTGGTCGAGCTGACGCCGAAGTATTTCAAGGCCGACAAGCTGCAGTTCTTCGACGATGGTGGCGGCCGCGGACCGGCGTTTTCGTCGCTGCCCTTCGACCACCTGATCTTCACCGGCAGCGGCACCACCGGCCGCGCGGTGATGGCCAACGCCGCGCAGAACCTGACGCCGGTGACGCTGGAGCTCGGCGGCAAGTCGCCGGCCATCGTCGGCCCGGACTTCCCCATCAAGACCGCGGCCGAACGCATCCTGTGGGTGAAGATGTTCAACGCCGGGCAGATCTGCACCAACATCGACTATCTGTTCCTGCCCGAAGGCCGGGTGCCGGAGTTCGTCGAGCACGCCAAGCGGCTGATCGCGCAGCGATTCCCCGACCTGAACGCGCCGGACTTCACCTCGATCATCGACGAGCGGGCCTTTGCACGGCTGCAGCGCGCGCTGGAGGATGCCCGCGCCAAGGGTGCGCAGCTGGTCAACCTGGCCGAGGGGCAGCAGCCCGATGCACGGCTGCGCAAGCTGGCGCCGTATCTGGTGCTGAACCCCACCGAGGACATGGAACTGATGCAGCGCGAGATATTCGGCCCGATCCTGCCGGTGCGCACCTACCGCAGCGAACAGGAGGTCGCCGACTACGTCAACGCCCACGACCGGCCGCTGGCGATCTACCCGTTCACGCACGACCGGCGGCTGCAGGACTTCTATATCCGGCGGGTGATGTCCGGCGGCGTCGGCGTCAACGAGGCGCTGTTGCACGTGGCACAGCACGACCTGCCGTTCGGCGGCGTCGGCGCCAGCGGCATGGGCCACTACCACGCGCGCGAAGGCTTCGACACCTTCTCCAAGCTGCGGCCGGTGTTCTACCAGGGGCCGTTCTCGTCGGTGCAGATGCTGTTCCAGCCGCCGTACGCCGGGCGTGCGATGAAGCTGCTGAAGACGCTGATCCGCTTCAAGACCTGAGCCGCGCCGATGCGCAGTCTGCATGCGGTTTTCTGGATCATGGGGGCTGCGGTGCTGGCGCCGCTGCTGGCCGAGGTGCGCTGGCGGCTGCGCGTGCCGGTGGTGGTGATCGAGGTGCTGCTCGGCATCCTCATTGGGCCGTACGTCTTCGACCTGGTGAAGTTCGACGGCTTCGTGGCCACGATGTTCACCTTCGGCATGGCGGCGACGCTGTTCATGGCCGGCATGGAACTGGATTTCTCGCACATCCGCGGCGCGCCGGCCTGGCTGGCGCTGCGCGGCTGGATCGTGTCGCTGCTGATCGGCGCCGCCGCGTCGGTGCTGCTGTACGCCACGCCGCTGGCGCGTGCGCCGATGATGCTGACGCTGGCGCTGTCCACCACGGCGCTCGGCGTGCTGCTGCCGCTGCTGCGCGACAGCGGCCAGATGGACACGCCCTTCGGCCGCCTGTTCATCGCGGCGGGCACGATCGGCGAGATCGGGCCGATCATCGCCATGTCGCTGCTGCTGTCGCGCCAATACTCCAGCTGGCAGGAGTTCGGCCTGCTGCTGCTGTTCCTGGCGCTGGTCGGCCTGACGATCGCCGCCAGCGCCGGGCTGCATTGGCGACCGGTGGCGGCGCTGCTGCGGCGCACGCTGCATGCCAGCACGCAGTTGCCGGTACGGCTGGCGCTGTTCCTGCTGGCCGGCTTCTTCGTGCTGACCGAGGAGTTCGGCTTCGAGAGCATCCTCGGCGCCTTCGCCGCCGGCATGGTGGTGGGGCTGGCGACGCGCGATCCGGCCGGACAGCCGTTGCGCCACAAGATCGACGCCATCTGCTTCGGCTGGTTCATTCCCTTCTTCTTCGTCGGCGCAGGCATCAAGTTCGACCTCGGTGCCCTGGTCCAGAGCTGGAGCGCGGCGCTGCTGCTGCCGGCGTTCCTCGCCGTGTTGCTGGCGGCGCGGGGTGCGCCGGCCTGGTGGTACGGCCGGCGTCTGGCGCCGGCCGAACGTCTGCCTTTCGCGCTCTATTCTTCGGTGGCGTCGCTGTCGCTGGTGGTCGTCATCAGCGACATCGGCGTGCGCGCGCGGGCCATCAGCACCGATGTGGCGGCGGCACTGGTCGGTGCGGCCATGCTGTCGGTGCTGATCTTCCCCACGCTGGCCGGCTTCCTGCGCGCGGCGCCGCGGCCGGCGCAGGGCGGCGTGCCCGAGCCGGCACGCGCGACCGACGGTTGACCGCTGTCAACACGCGGCGCCAGGGCAATCCCGATACCGTGCCCGAAGGGGTTAGCATTGCCGCCCACGCATGGCAGCGGCTGTCCACCGGGCGGAGGCCATGCCCGTTAGTCAATCTGTGCACAGTCGCACTCATCGAGGAGATCGTTTCATGAACATCAAGCGCATTCTGGGAGTCTGCGCGTTGTCGCTGTCGTTGGTCGGCGGCGCGGCGTTCGCACAGGACAAGGCGGCCAAGCAGGCCGAGATCTTGAAGACCACCAACACCGCGCTGGAGCGCTTCTATGCCAAGAAGCCGGACCTGAAGGCTGCCGTGGGCAAGGCGCCGGGTTATGCGGTCTTCACCACGTACGGCATCAGCTTCCTGATCGGCGGCGCCGGCGGCAAGGGCGTCGTGCACGACAACAAGACCAAGAAGAACACCTTCATGGCCATGGGCTCGGCCAGCGTCGGCGCCCAGCTCGGCGTGGCCGAGAACGACGTGCTGATCATCTTCAAGACGGCCGCGGCGATGAACGACTTCATCAACAAGGGCTGGACCGCCGGCGGCGGCGCGACGGTGCAGGCCGGTGCCGACAGCAAGCAGGTCGGTGGTGGCCAGGGCGGCAGCGCGATGGACAACGCCGACACCTACACGCTGACGAAGAACGGCCTGGAGGCGGGTGTGGCCATCGCCGGCTCGAAGTTCTGGAAGGAAACCGAGCTGAACTGATCGCGGCTTCGACCTGCGATGCCAAGGGCGCCTGCGGGCGCCCTTTGTTTTTGGCGCTCACGCGGCGGTGCTGTCGGTGGCCGAAACCGTGCGGGGCATGCTATCCAGGGCCAGCAGGCGTCGCTGCAGAAAGCGTCGCTCCGACGGGTCGGCCGTCAGGCCAATGGCTTGCGCATAGGCCGCCGACGCGGCGCTGCGGTCGCCGATGGCCACCTGCAGCTGCGCGAGTGCAGCCCAGTAGGGCTGGTACGACACCAGCCGCCCGTCGGCCTGCAGGGGTTGCA
>JBGAII010000143.1:0-11493 GCA_044225625.1 Rubrivivax sp. | reverse complement strand
ACCTGCGCGTGCTCGTCGCCACCGACGTGGCGGCGCGCGGCATCGACGTGCCGACCATCAGCCACGTCATCAACTACGGCCTGCCGATGAAGGCCGAGGACTACGTGCACCGCATCGGCCGCACCGGCCGCGCCGGGCGCTCGGGCCTGGCCGTGACGCTGGCCGAGCGCCGCGATGCCGGCATGATCCACAGCATCCAGCGTTTCACCCCGCAGCGCATCCCGCCGGCCACCATCGCCGGTCTGGAGCCGCGCCGTCCCGAGCCGAAGCCGGCGCAGCCGGCGCGCTTCGCGCCGTCACGCGACAAGGCGCGCCGCGCCGGCCCGGGCGGCGGCCGACCGTCCTTCGGCCACGCCGATCGCCGGCCGGGCGGCCCCGCGCCGTGGGCCAAGCCCGGCGCGCGCAACGGCAAGCCGCGTCCGGCGCGCTGAGTGCTGCGCCGGACGGCGGCGGGTCCTCCGGGGATCGCCGCCGTCGCGGACAGCTCAGGTGCCCAGCAGATCGACCTCGAACACCAGCGTCGCGTTCGGTGGGATCACGCCGCCGGCGCCGCGCGCGCCGTAGCCCAGTTGCGGCGGGATCAGCAGCACGCGCGTGCCGCCGATCTTCATGCCCTGCACGCCTTCGTCCCAGCCGCCGATCACCTGTCCGGCACCGAGCGCAAAGCGGAAGGGCTGACCGCGGTCCTTGCTGGAGTCGAACTTGCGGCCACGGCCGTCGGCCTGGGCCGGGTCGTGCAACCAGCCGGTGTAGTGCACGCTGACGTTCTGGCCGGCGCTGGCGGTCGCGCCGTCGCCGGTCACGGTGTCGTCGTACTGCAGGCCGGAGGGGGTCGTGATCATCGAGTGTCCTTCGTCAGGAGAGCTTCGGGGTCGCGCATCATGCCACCCAGCGCGCGGCCCAGGCCTGCACAGCCGACCCCAGCCAGTCGCCGATGTGGACCGCATCGATCGCCGGCAGCTGCAGCACCGCGGCCGCCGCGCGCAGCGCGGCCACGGGATCGTCCAGCTCCAGGGCACGCGCGCCGTTCTGCTTCGACAGTTTCTGGCCGTCCTCCGCGCGCACCAGCGGCAGGTGCAGGTAGCGTGGCGTCGGCAGCCCGAGCGCACGCTGCAGCAGGATCTGGCGCGCCGTGTTGTCGGCCAGATCCTCGCCGCGTACCACGTCGCTGACCCGTTGCGCGGCATCGTCGACCACCACTGCGAGCTGGTAGGCCCACAGCCCGTCGGCGCGCCGGAGCACGAAGTCGCCGACCTCCCGTTCGACGTCCTGCGTCATCGGGCCCAGGCGGCGATCGACCCAGTCGATGCGCGGACCGATGCCGCGGTGACCGCAGCGCATGCGCACCGCGCGGGGGCGTCGGCCCTTCAGCCCGTGGCGGCAGGTACCCGGATAGACCGCCTGCGCATGGCGTTCACGCGGCGTGCCGGACGCCAGCAACGCCGCCTCGATGTCGCGCCGCGTGCACCCGCAGTCGTAGACCCAGCCGTCGGCGCGCAGCCGCTGCAGCGCCTGCTGGTAGGCCGCGTCGCGGGTGGACTGGACCCACGGTGGCTCGTCCGGCACCAGCCCCAGCGTGGCCAGCTGCTGCAGGATCACGCGGTCCATGCCCGGCACGCAGCGTGGGATGTCCACGTCCTCGATGCGCAGCAGCCAGCGTCCGCCGCGGGCGCGGACGTCGAGCCAGCTGCCCAGCGCCGCGACCAGCGAACCGGCGTGCAGCGGCCCGGTGGGCGAGGGGGCGAAGCGGCCGATGACCATGTGCCGCAGGCCTGCGGGCGCCGTCAGCCGACCGTCGAATAGCGCTCGAACAGCGCCTGCCGCGTCGTTGGCGTCGACAACTGCTTCAGCCACCATTGCAGAGCCAGGCCCAGCGAGGCGCGTTCGCGCCTTCCGGTGCCGCAGCGCCATGCGTAGCCCATCTTGCCCAACGCGTCGGGGCGGAGCATGCGCTTGTGCAGCAGGCGCCCCGCCGCGACATGTTCGCGCACCATCGGCTCGGGCACGAAGCCGCATCCCAGGCCGCGCAGCAGGGCCTCGATCTTGGCGGCCATGCTCGACACCGTCAGCACGTCCTGGCCGGGCAGCAGGTTCACCGTCACCGGCGACAGGTGCTGCGCGGTGTCGGCCACCGCCACCGCGCGGTAGCGCAGCACTTCCACGTCGCTGATCGGCTCGGTGGCCGCGGCCAGCGGATGCTGCGGGGCGACGGCGAAGATGAAGGCCATCTCGCCCAGCGGCTCGATCGCCACGCCCGGCGGCGCGGTGTTCATGGCCACGCCGATCGCCAGGTCGGCCTGGCCGCTGACCAGCGCCTCCCAGGTACCGGCCAGCACCTCGGTGCGCAGCTTCAGACGCGTGCCGGGCCCGCCGTTGCCCAGCGTGCCGGCGCCGGCCTTGCCCTGCAGATCCAGCGCATAGAAGGCCTCGCACAGTTCGAACAGCGTGCGCCGCGAGATCACGTCGTCGACTGCGATGCTCAACTGCGTCTCCCAGCCGGAGGCGACGCGGCGGACGCGGTTGGCGACCGCGGCGCCTTCGGCCAGCAGGCGGCGGCCCTCGTTCAGCAGTTCCTCGCCGGCGGCGGTGAACTTGGCCTGGCGTGAGCGCCGGTCGAACAGCAGCACGTCCAGCGCATCCTCGAGCTGACGCACGCTGTAGGTCAGCGCCGACGGCACCTTGCCCAGCTCGCGCGCGGCGGCGGCGAAGCTGCCGGTGCGGGCGATGGTGTCGATCATCGTCAACGCGTCGGGGGTCAGGGCGTGGTGCATCTGCGGCATCGGGTTCTCGGCGGCGGCTTGCCTTCATCTTATTTGAACGGAGCAGACAAGCCGGAATCGCTGCACTGCCTGGGGTCCAGGCCTACATTGGCTGCATGCGTTCAAACCCACTGGAGACCCGCGACATGATCACCCTTCGCCCCTCGGCCGAACGCGGTTATGCGGACCACGGCTGGCTCAAGAGCTACCACAGCTTCTCCTTCGCCGACTATTACGACCCGGCCCACATGGGCTTCGGCAATCTGCGCGTCATCAACGAGGACCGCATCGCGCCGGGCACCGGTTTCGGCACCCACGGCCACCGCGACATGGAGATCATCAGCTACGTGCTGAGCGGCGAGCTGGCCCACCAGGACAGCATGGGCAACGGCCGCGGGGGGCGCGACACGCCTTCGGGCGTGATCCGACCCGGCGACGTGCAGCGCATGAGTGCCGGCCGAGGCGTGCTGCACAGCGAGTTCAACCATGCGCCTGCCGACACCACGCATTTCCTGCAGATCTGGATCGAACCCAGCCATCGCGGCATCGAGCCCGGCTACGAACAGAAGCACTTCGATGCCGCCGGCAAACGCGGACTGCTGCGCCTGCTGGCCTCGCCCGACGGTCGCGACGGTTCGGTGACGGTGCATGCCGACGCCACGCTGCGCGCCGGCCTGTTCGACGGCACCGAGTCGGCCGAGCTGGCGCTGGATCCGCAGCGCCTGGCTTATGTGCACGTGGCGCGCGGCAAGCTGCGCGTCAACGGCGTGACGCTGGCCCATGGCGATGCCGCGATGCTCGACGGTGAGTCCACGCTCAGGCTCGACCAGGGCGAGGGCGCCGAAGTGCTGGTCTTCGACCTCGCGCGCTGAAGCCGAGACTTCCTTCTTTCCGTCCTTTCATTCACTTCCAAGGAGATTACCCATGACTGCCCCCGTTGCCCTGATCGCCCGCATCCTGCTGGCGTTGATGTTCGTGCTTGCCGGCCTTTCGAAGTTCGGCAACCTCAGCGGCACCGCCGGCTACATCGGCAGCAAGGGCCTGCCGCTGCCGATGCTGCTGGCCATCGCCACCGCCGTGCTCGAAGTGGTCGGCGGGCTGGCCATCGTCGTCGGCTACCGCGCGCGCATCGCCGGCCTGGTGCTGGCGCTGTTCACGCTGCTGGCCTCGCTGCTGTTCCACGACTTCTGGTCGCTGCCGGCCGACCAGCAGATGGTGCAGCAGCTGATGTTCATGAAGAACATCTCGGTGGCCGGCGGCCTGCTGCTGCTGGCGGCCTTCGGTGCCGGCGGGCTGAGCCTGGACGCGCGCCGCGGCACGAAGGGCTGAACGCGCCCGAGACCGGGCGGCGGTCCCCCGGCCCGGCATGCCGGCCGCGGCTCGTGCGCCGCGGCCGGGCGCTACAGTCCCGCCCATGCAAAGGCTGGAAGAACTGCTGCGGCTGTTGCCGGTGATCGATTGGATCGGCCTGGGCCTGTTCTTCGCGGCCTGGGTCGGCTACGCGGTTTTTGCGCGACGCCGTTCACGCACCCGGCCGTCGTTCCTGGCCAGCTCGAACCGCGTGCGCTGGCAATGGATGTGGCAGACGACGTACCGCGAGGTGCGTGTGCTCGACGGCGTGGTGGTGCAGTTGCAGTCGTCGACGGCTTCGTTCTTCGCCTCGACCACGATCCTGATCATCGGCGCGCTGGTCGCGGTGCTCGGCGCCACCGAGCGCGCCAGCGACCTGGTGCGCGAATTGCCCTTCGTTGCGCGCACCTCGATGCTGGTGTTCGACTTCAAGGTGGTGGTGCTGGCGGCGATCTTCATCTACGCCTTCTTCCGCTTCACCTGGAGCATCCGCCAGTACAGCGCCGGCGTGCTGCTGGTCGCGGCCGCGCCGGAGGCCGCCGCAGTGATCGACGACGACCAGCGCCGCGCCTTCGCCGACCGTGCCGGCCGCGTGATGGGCCTGGCGGCCGAGTCCTTCAACGACGGCCTGCGTGCCTACTACATGTCGTTTGCCGCGGTAGCCTGGTTCATCTCGCCGTGGGCGATGCTGGCGACCGCGGCGGTGGTGATCTGGGTGCTGTACCGGCGCGAGTTCCGCTCCGAGGTGCTGCACATGCTGGACGGGCCGTGGCCGCGCTGATGTCGGGCCCTAGAGGTCGCGCGCCAGGCGTGCACCGCTGAATTGCCATTGCGCCTCGGGCGGGAAGAAGTTGCGGTAGCTGGCGCGCACGTGCCCGGCGGGCGTGGCGCAGGAGCCGCCGCGCAGCACGAACTGGTTGCACATGAACTTGCCGTTGTATTCGCCCACCGCGCCGGCGGCCGGACGGTAGCCGGGGTAGGCTGCGTAGGCCGACTGCGTCCACTCCCACACCGTGCCGAACATCTGCAGCGGCGCGTCGTGTGCTGCGGACTCGGCCGCGGCCGGCTGGTACAGGCCCCGGTCGGCAAAGTGGCCATTGCCGGCATGCAGGCCGAAGTGACGCGACGCGTGCTCCCATTCCGCTTCGCTGGGCAGGCGTGCGCCGGCCCAGCGCGCGTAGGCGTCGGCTTCGAAATAGCTGAGATGCGCCGCAGGTGCGGCGTCGTCGATGGCCTGCGTGCCGTGCAGTCCGAAGCGTGCGTCACCGCCCTCCAGCCAGTACAGCGGCGCGCGCCGCTGGCCGGACTGCACCCAGTCCCAGCCGAGCGACAACCACAGTTCGGGACGCCGGTAGCCGCCGTCGGCGATGAAGGCGCGCATGTCGCCGCAGCTGACCGGCCGCGAGGCCAGCTCGAAATCGCGCAGCAGCAGATCGTGGCACGGCGCCTCGTTGTCGAAATGGAACTCGCCGTCGCTGCGGACGTCGTGGCCCAGCGCGACGATGCCGGCCGGCACGCCGAACCATTGCAGCGCCGCCGGCTGCGCCGACGGCCGAGCCGGCGGAGGTGGCAGCGGCGCATAGGTGGGCCGCGCGGGGTTGCAGGACAGCGCATGCTGGATGTCGGTGAGCAGCAGCTCCTGGTGCTGCTGCTCGTGGTTCATCCCGAGCCTCAGCAGCGCGTCGAATTCGGCACCGGCGGCACAGCGGGCGATCAGCATCGTCATGCGCTCGTCGACCTGCCGGCGCCAAGCGCGCACGTCATCCAGCGTCGGGCGCGAGACGAGGCCGCGCTGTGCGCGCGGATGCTGCGGACCAACGCCCTGGTAGTAGCTGTTGAAGAGCACGCGGAAGGCCGGGTCGAACGGGGCGAAGCCCGGTTCGTGGCGTTCCAGCAGAAAGGTCTCGAAGAACCAGGTGGTGTGCGCCAGATGCCACTTGCTCGGGCTGGCGTCGGGCATCGATTGCAGCTGGCAGTCCTCTGCCGACAGCGGCGCGACCAGCGCTTCGGTCCGCGCACGTACCGCGGAATAGGCCGCGGCGAGGTCGGTGCTGCCGGCAGGCGGCGCGGCGGCCACGGCGTCGGGCAACGGTGCATTCATGGAGCGGCCACTGTAGTGCAGGGGCCCGCCGTTGTCAGCGCGGCGCGAGAAAGTCCTTGACGGCGGCGGCGGTGCGCGCCGGATCCTCCTCCTGCGGCACGTGCCCCAGGTCGTCGAACATCACCAGCCGGCTGCCGGCGATGCGCTCGTGGAACTGCTGCGCCACCGGAGGCGGTATCAGGCGATCGCGACCGCCCCACAGGATCAGCGTGGGCAGCTTCAGCTCGGCGATGCGCTGCGCATCCTCGCCGCGCCGGCTCTGCTGCAGGCGCTGCACCAGCGCGCGCCGGTTGCCCTCGCGCAGCGCGAGCTGGTAGTGGCGCTCCACCACCTCGTCGCTGACGCGCGACGGGTCGCCATAGACGTTGCGCAGGCTGGCCACGACCATCGGCCGCGGCAGCACCCAGTCGAAGACCTGGTTCAGCACCGGCACGCGCGCCGCCAGGAAGGCCAGCGGCACCGCATCGGACTTGAACTCCGGCCCCGCGGCGTCCACCAGGATCAGCCGCGTCACCCGCTCCGGCGCCAGCCAGGCGGTGCGCCAGGCCACCTCGCCGCCGAGCGAGTTGCCGCCGATGGCGAAACGCTGCACCTTCAGCCGGTCCATCAGCGCCAGCACGAAGCGCGCGTAGGTATCGCCGCGGTAGTCCGCGGCGGCGCTCGGGCCGGTCAGGCCGAAGCCCGGCAGGTCGAAGCTGATGATGCGATGCTGCGGTGCCAGCGCCTTGACCCAGCCCTCCCAGGTGTGCAGGCTGTCCCCGGTGCCGTGCACCAGCACCAGAGGCTCGGAGTCGTCGCGCGGGCCGACGTCGCGCAGGTGCACCAGCTGGCCGTCGAGATCGATGAACTGCGACGGTGCAGGCGCCCAGCGCGCCACCAGCGATTCCACCGGCCAGTCCGGCGCGCGCGACATCCACATCGCCAGCGCCGTCAGGAACAGCAGCGCACCGAAGAGCTTCAGCAGCAGGGCCTTCAGGGTCATCGGTCGGTGCGGATCGGGGCGTGGGCGGCGCGATTCTAGGAGTGGTGCGGGGCCTTCGGCGGGCGCCCGCGCGGGGGCGCTGCCTACAATGCCGCATGGCCTTCGTCCACCTGCGCACGCACAGTGAATTCTCCGTGGTCGATGGCATGCTGCGCATCGACGACGCGGCCGAGGCCGCCCGCGCCGACGGCCAGGTGGCGCTGGCGCTGACCGACCTGAACAACCTGTTCGGTGCGGTCCAGTTCTACCAGGCCTGCCGCGGCCAGGGCATCAAGCCGTTGCTCGGCGTCGACGTCTGGATGGAGCCGGAAGGCGGCGACAAGCAGCCCAGCCGGCTGCTGCTGCTGGTGCAGGACATGCAGGGTTACCTCAACCTGTGCGACCTGCTGGCGCGCGGCTGGACGCTGAATGCGCAGCGCACGCAAGCCTGGATCAAGTGGGCCTGGCTGGAGGAACTGAATGGCGGGCTGATCGCGTTGTCCGGCGCCGACGCCGGCGTGGTGGGCATGGCGCTGCTGGCCGGCGACACGGCGCGCGCGCAGGCGCTGGCCACGCGGCTCGCCGGCCTGTTTGGCGGCCGCTTCTACCTGGAACTGCAGCGTGCGGGTCTGCCGCAGCAGGAAGCGCACGTGAAGCGCGCGGTGCAGCTGGCCGCGCAGCTGCAACTGCCGGTGGTGGCCACGCATCCGGTGCAGTTCCTCGAGCGCGACGACTTCGAAGCGCACGAGGCGCGTGTCTGCATCGCCGAGGGCGAGACGCTGGGCAACCCGCGGCGCGTCAAGCGCTTCACGTCCGAGCAGTACTTCAAGACCCAGGCCGAAATGCAGGCGCTGTTTGCCGACCTGCCGTCGGCACTGGCCAACAGCGTGCTGATCGCGCAGCGCTGCAACCTGCAGCTGACGCTGGGCAAGCCGCGGCTGCCCAACTTCCCGATTCCCGACGGCATGGGACTGGAGGACTACTTCCGCAAGGTGTCCTTCGATGGGCTGGAACAGCGCCTGCAGATGCTGTATCCGGACGCGGCGGAGCGTGAGCGTCAGCGCCCGCGCTACGCCGAGCGTCTGGAATACGAGATCGTCACGATCCTGAAGATGGGCTTCCCCGGCTACTTCCTGATCGTCAGCGACTTCATCAAGTGGGCACTGGCCAACGGCTGCCCGGTGGGGCCGGGGCGTGGCTCGGGCGCCGGCTCGCTGGTGGCCTACGCGCTGTTCATCACCGGCCTGGACCCGCTGCAGTACAACCTGCTGTTCGAGCGCTTCCTGAACCCCGAGCGCGTGTCGATGCCCGACTTCGACATCGACTTCTGCCAGGCCAACCGCGAGCGCGTGATCGACTACGTCAAGGAGCGCTACGGCCGCGACGCGGTCAGCCAGATCGCCACCTTCGGCACGATGGCGGCCAAGGCCGCGCTGCGCGACGTCGGCCGCGTGCTCGGCATGGGCTACGGCCATGTCGACAGCATCGCCAAGCTGGTGCCGGCGCCGCCGGGCAAGCACGTCACGCTGCAGCGCGTGCCGGAGAAGCCCGATCCGGGCCTGATCTACGCGCGCAAGGAAGCACCGGAGCTCGAGCAGCGCGAAGCCGCCGAGGAAGAGGTGGCCGAGTTGCTGTCGCTGGCGATGCGTGTCGAAGGCCTGGTGCGCAACGTCGGCATGCATGCCGGCGGCGTGCTGATCGCGCCGGGCAAGATCACCGACTTCTGCCCGCTGTACCAGCAGCCGGGCAGCGGCAGCGCGGTGAGCCAGTACGCGAAGGACGATGTCGAGGCCATCGGCCTGGTGAAGTTCGACTTCCTGGGCCTGGCCACGCTGACGATCCTGGAGCTGGCCAAGGAGTTCGTGGTCGCGCGCCGGCCCGGGCGCAAGGACTTCGACTACGACAAGCTGCCGCTGGACGACCCCAGGGTCTACAAGCTGTTCAGCGAAGGCAAGACCGAGGCGGTGTTCCAGTTCGAATCGCGCGGCATGCAGGGCATGCTGCGCGAGGCGCGGCCGACGCGCATCGAGGACCTGTTCGCGCTGAACGCGATGTTCCGGCCCGGGCCGATGGAGAACATCCCGAGCTTCTGCGCCCGCAAGAACGGCAAGGAGGCGATCGAGTACCCGCATCCGCTGCTGGAGAAGGTGCTGGCCGAGACCTACGGCATCTTCGTCTACCAGGAACAGGTGATGCAGGCCGCGCAGATCCTGGGCGGCTATTCGCTGGGCGGCGCCGACCTGCTGCGCCGCGCGATGGGCAAGAAGAAGCCCGAGGAGATGGCCAAGCAGCGCGAGGTGTTCCGCGCCGGCGCGCTGGCCAACGGCATCGACCAGGTCAAGGCCGACGAGGTCTTCGACCTGATGGAGAAGTTCGCGGGCTACGGCTTCAACAAGAGCCATGCCGCCGCGTACTCGCTGTTGGCGTACCACACCGCCTGGCTGAAGGTGCATTGCACGGCCGAGTTCTACGCCGCCAACATGACGGTGGAAATGGACGACACCGACAAGCTGAAGGTGCTGATCGAGGACGCGAAGCAGTTCGGCGTGAGCTTCGAGCCGCCGGACGTGAACCGCGGCGTCTATCGCTTCGAGCCGGTGGACGACAAGACGGTGCGCTACGGGCTGGGCGCGATCAAGGGCACCGGCCAGTCGGCGATCGAGGCGATCGTGGCGGCGCGCGAGGGCCGCGACGGCGCCGGCGGCGGGCCTTTCCGCAGCCTGTTCGACTTCTGCGCTCGCGTCGACCGCCAGCGCATCAACAAGCGGGTGATCGAGGCGCTGATCAAGGCCGGCGCCTTCGATCTGCTGCACGATGACCGCTCGGCCCTGCTGGCCAGCGTCGGTCTGGCGCTGGACTGGGCCGATACGCAGGCGGCTCATGCCGACCAGGCGGGACTATTCGACTTTGGCGATTCGCACGCCGCCTCCACCCACGAGCCGGCGCTGGTCGCCGCGGCGGCCTGGGACGTGAAGGAGCGGCTGACGCAGGAGAAGACCGCGCTCGGCTTCTACCTCTCCGGCCACCTGTTCGAGCAGAGCGAGGACGAGGTGCGGCTGTTCTGCCGCACGCGCATTGCCGACCTGGTGGATTCGCGCGAGCCGCAGCTGCTGGCCGGCATCGCCAGCGACATGCGCGTCATCAACGGCCAGCGCGGCCGCGTGATGATCTTCAAGCTCGACGACCGCAGCGAGGTGATCGAGGCCGTGGCCGGCGAGGAACTGATCGACGCGAATCGCGAGCTGCTGAAGGAAGACGAACTGCTGATCGTGCAGGGCCGCGTCAAGCTCGACCGCTTCAACGGCGGGCTGCGGCTGGACGTCGCGCAGGTCTGGGACCTGGCGGCTGCGCGGGCGCGCTTCGGTCGCTATCTGGCGGTGTCGGTCAACGGCATTCCGCTGCCGCTGCGCGATCTGCTGCGCCAATGGCCGGCGCGCAGGCTGAGCACCGAGCAGGGTGATCTGGAGCAGGGCCTGGGTGTGCGCCTGAAGTTGCAGCGCCCCGACGCCACGGCCGATCTGGACCTGGGCGACGAGGCGCGTTTCTGGCCCTGCGACGAGGCGCTGGCCCGCTGGCGCAGCGTGGCCCACCAGGGGCAGGCCAGCATCGTCTACGGCTGAGCCGGCCTACTGCCGCGTGGCGGTGGAGCTCGGCGCGGCGTCGGCCTTCGGCTTGCGCGTCGCGTTGGCCTTGTCGGCCTTGGCGGTTCCGGCCGCGGCATAGCTGGCATCGTTGACCGTCAGGCCGGCCTGCGAGAAGCGTGCGGCGTTGCCCGGGCCGATGCCGCCGACGCGCTCGACCAGGTCGTTCCAGTCCTTGAAGGCGCCACTCTTGCGTGCATCGAGGATCTTGCCCGACAACCCGGGGCCGATGCCCTTGACGGTTTCCAGCTCGGCTTGATTGGCCTTGTTGGCGTCGACGGCGGCCTGCGCGCAGAAGGCGAAGGCGGCCAGGATCAGGGCGATGAAGGTGCGGAACATGGCGAATCTCCTTGACGTTGGGCCCGACGACATGTCGGGTTGGGAGAGATTCTGGAAAGTGCGGCCCGCGCCGTGAATCCGCCAAAGGGCGGTCTCGATGGGGGCCCCCGGACGGGGGACTCGGGCCCCATCAGCGATCGAAATGCCCAAGGAAAGCGCCGCTGAGGGCGGCTTGCGGCGCATAGCGGCCGTTCGTTTGCGGCGTGCGAAGTGTTGGGCGTGGGGCCACGAGCGGACCGCCGGCAGGGCTTCGAATGCGACGCCCCGCCCGGTGGGCGGGGTGCCCTGCGGTGCTCGGCTTCACGGCCTCGTCGCCAACTCACTTCGCGCGCTGATCGCGCG
>JBGAII010000142.1:0-12819 GCA_044225625.1 Rubrivivax sp. | reverse complement strand
CGATGCGCTGGCCGAGACCGCATTCAACGAGGCCATCGCGCGCATGCGCGCGCTCGGCGGCACGCCGGTCGCCATCGACTATGCGCCGCTGGCCGGCGCTGCGGCGCTGCTGTATGAAAGCGCGCTCGTGGCCGAGCGCTATGCCGCCATCCGCCCCTTCTTCGACGCGCACGAGGCCGAGGTCATGGAGCCGGTGCGCAGCATCATCGCGCAGGGGCGCCAGTACAGTGCCGCCGACCTGTACGAGGCGCAGACCCGGCTGCGCGCCTACGGCCAGCAGGCCGCCGCAATGTGGCGCGGCATCGACGTGCTGCTGGTGCCGACGGCGCCAACCCACTACACCCTGGCGCAGATGCAGGACGACCCCGTCGGGCTCAACCGCAACCTGGGCCTGTACACCAACTTCGTCAATCTGCTGGACTACGCCGCCATTGCGGTGCCCAGCGCCATCCGCCCCGATGGCCTGCCCTTCGGCATCACCCTCATCGGCCTGGCCGGCAGCGACTGGCAGCTGGCCGAGCTGGGCCAGCGCTACCACCACGCCACCGGCCTGACGCAGGGCGCGACCGGCCTCCCACTGGGAGATCCGTCCCCCATCCCGGGCCTGGCGCCGGCAGCCACGCCCGCCTCGGTGCGGGTGGCCGTCGTCGGCGCGCACCTGTCGGGCATGCCTCTCAATGGCCAGCTCACCGAGCGCGGGGCCGTGCGGCTGGCCGAGACGCGCACAGCGCCTACCTACCGCCTCTACGCGCTGCCGGGCACGGTGCCGCCCAAGCCGGGCCTGGTGCGCGTGGCGGCGGGCGAGGGCGCGCCGATTGCGCTGGAGATCTGGCAGATGCCCCTTGAGCACTACGGCTCCTTCGTGGCGTTGATTCCCGCGCCGCTGGGCATCGGCACGCTGCAGCTGGAGGACGGCAGCAGCGTGCAGGGCTTTCTCTGTGAATCACAAGCGCTGGCCGGCGCGCAGGACATCACGCACATGGGCGGCTGGCGCAACTACATCGCATCGCTGGGCGCGGCTCGCGCCGCACCGGCCCCATGACCCCGGCACACCCGTCATCTTCAACCTTTCCAGGAGAGTCTCCATGAGCCAACCCGACCGCGTCGCCCCCACCCCCGCCACGAGCCCGGCCACGCGGCGCCGCGTGCTGCAAAGCGGCGCCGCCGCCTTGGGCGTGCTGGCCGCGCCTGCCCTCGTGCGGGCCCAGTCCGGCCCGAAGATCCGCATCGGCTACTGGCCCATTGCCGCCGGCCTGCCGTTCTATGCGGCGGTGGAGCTGGGCTACTTCAAGGAAGCCGGCCTGAACGTCGAAGTGCAGCGCCATGCCGGCGCGCAGCAGATCATGGAGGCCATCCTGTCGGACCGCTGCGACGGCAGCGCCAACGGCACGGGCTCGGCCAACATCGCCATCGGCGAGATCGCCGCGCCGGGCACCTTCAAGATCTTCTGCTCCAACCCGAGCAATGCGAAGAACGTGCTCGACGAGGTGCTGGTGCCTGCGAACAGCACGGCCAAGACCATGGCCGACCTCAAGGGCAAGAAGGTCGGCTCCGGCCCCGGCATCCAGAACGTGACGCTGGCCAAGACGGTGCTCGAGCGCGGCGGCGCCACCGGCGCGACGGTGATCGAGCTGCCCATCGGCCAGCACGTCGCGGCGCTGGCGGCGGGCCAGATCGACGGCTGCTACACGCTGGAGCCCACCGGCACCATCGGCCGCCTGAACGGCACCACGCGCGTGCTCAAGCCGGCGTGATCGCCAAGTACGTGCTCGGCGACCCGATGGCGCCGTGGTTCGGCGGCTCGGCCTCGCTCACCGGTGCCTTCATCAAGAAATACCCCGAAGAAGGCGAAGAAGTTCATCACGGCCTACGGCAAGGGCGTGGCCTTCGTGCGCGCCAAGCCGGCCGAGGCCCGCCAGTACCTCAAGGGCTACACCGCCATCGAAGGGCCGCTGACCGGCGAGGTGCCGCTGGCCGCCTACACGATGTACAACGAGTTCACGCCCAAGGACATCGGCCACTTCCAGAAGTTCTTCGACCTGTTCAGCGAGAAGGGCATCTTCTCCTCGCGCCTGATGGTCGACACCATGATCTACAAGGGCTGAGCGCGATGGCTGCCGACACCACCACCGCCGCGCCCAAGCCCTGGGCGCCGCCGGCCGCCAGCGCGCCCGCTTCCACGCCGCCGCGCGCCGGCCTGGGGCAAGGCGCTGCCCTTCATCGGGCCGATCGTGCTCTTCATCATCTGGGACCTGGCGGTGCGCACCGGCGCGATCAAGGCCATCCTGCTGCCTTCGCCGGCCGACACCGTCACCACGCTGATCAACGGCCTGGCCGGGGCGCGCTGCTCAAGGACTTTGCCGTCACGGTGTGGCGCACGCTGCAGGCCTTCGCGATCGCCGCCGTCGTCGGCATGCCGCTCGGCGTGGTGCTGGCAGCACCGAGAAGGCCTACCGCAGCGTGGAGTTCCTGATCGACTTCTTCCGCTCCACGCCCTCGTCGGCGCTGATCCCGCTGTTCCTCATGATCTTCGGCGTGTCCGACGTCAACAAGGTGGCGATCGCGGCCTTCGGCGCCATGCTCATCGTGGTGTTCAACAGCGCCTACGGCGTCATCAACGCGCGCAAGCAGCGCGTCATGGCCGCGCGCGTGATGGGCGCCTCGCGCTGGCAGATCTTCAAGGACGTGCTGGTGTGGGAGAGCCTGCAGCCGAGCTTCGTCGGCCTGCGCTCGGCGGTGTCGATGGCGCTGGTGATCGTGATCGTGGCCGAGATGTTCATCGGCTCGGACAGCGGCCTGGGCCACCGCATCATCAACTCGCAGCAGATCATGAACGTGCGCGACATGTATGCGTCCATCCTCGCGGCCGGCGCGCTCGGCTACGCGCTGAACATCCTGTTCATGCTGGTGGAGCGGCGCATCGTCCACTGGTCGGGGAAATGCTTTCGCGTCCGCCGTCCTCAACGCACCCGTGTTCGCCGACGTGCCGCCGCCGGCCTTCCAGCCCGGCCCGCCGGCACGCACATCACCATCCGCGGCCTGACCAAGTACTTCGCCGGCTGGCCGCTGTACGAGAACTTCGACCTGGACATCCCCAAGCACAAGATCGTGTCGGTGTTCGGCCCCAACGGCTGCGGCAAGAGCACGCTGATCAACATGATCGCGGGGCTGATCCCGATCGACAGCGGCGAGATCCTGTTCGACGGCAAGTCGCTCAAGGACACCAAGATCGGCTACGTGTTCCAGAACTACCGCGAGGCGATGTTCCCGTGGATGCGCACCATCGACAACATCGCCTACCCGCTCAAGCTGGAAGGCCGCTCCAAGGCCGAGGTGGACCGCCGCATGGCCGAGCTGGTCGCGTCCTTCGACGTGAAGTTCGACCTGCACCGCTACCCCTACGAACTGTCGGGCGGTCAGCAGCAGACGGCCTCGATCATGCGGGCGCTCGCGCCCAAGCCCGAGGTGCTGTTCCTGGACGAGCCGTTCTCGGCGCTGGACTTCGAGATGACGCTGTTCATCCGCGAGAAGCTGCAGGAGGTCTTCATGCAGACCGGCACCACCATGCTGCTGGTCTCGCACGATCTGGAGGAGGCCGTCTACCTGGCCGACCAGGTGCTGCTGCTGACCAAGCGGCCGACCAAGGTGGCCGAGATCCTGGCCTATGACGACCCGCGCCCGCGCACGGTCGAGACGCTGTCGCAGCCGAGTTTCGTGAGCGCCAAGAAGCTGAGCCTGGAGATCTTCCAGCGCGAGGTCCGGCGCTGAAGGGCTGGCAGATGCAAGTCACGGCGGCCCCGTCCGGCTGCCAAGAGGAGGAGGAATGGATCCGATGACCGATGAAGATGTCCCGGGTCACCAGGACCGGCACCGTCGCGGCGCCCGCCCAGGCAGCGGAGGACGTGCCCGCGGCGCTGGTTGCAGCCATGCCGCCGCAGTCCCGGCGGCCCTGCTTGCCCATGTCCGCTGGACGAGGCGCGCTGGCGTGCAGCGCGACGAGGCCAACGTGCAGCGCACCGCGGCAGAACCTGCGGCGGCTGCTGATCGACCAGCCGCTGGCACCGCACGACGAGCTGGCCGAGATCTACTGCCCTGCTCCTTTCGCAGCGCGGCCGATCCCCTGGAGGGCCCGTGATGGCGAACACGCGATGACCGCCGAGCAGATCGCCCGCGCGGTAGCGACCGGCCAGGCCAGTGCCGTCGAAGTGGCGCAGGCCAGCGATCGACCGCATCGAGGCGACCGATGCGCGCGTCAATGCCTTCACCGGCCGCAGCTTCGAACGTGCGCTGGCTGAGGCGCGCACCATCGACGCGCGGCGCGCGCGCGGCGACGCCGCGCCGCCGCCGCTGGCCTTCGCGGTCAAGAACCTGTTCGACGTGGCCGGCGAGGTCACGCTCGCGGGCTCGAAGATCAACCGCAGCCATCCGCCGGCCGCGCGACGCGCTGCTGGTGCGGCAGATGCAGGCGGCCGGCGCGGTGCTCGTCGGCGCGCTCAACATGGACGAGTACGCCTACGGCTTCACCACCGAGAACACCCACGACGGGCCCTGCCACAACCCGCACGATCCAGGCGCGCATCGCCGGCGGCTCCTCGGGCGGTTCGGCCGCCGCCGTGGCGGCCGGCCAGGTGCCGATCACGCTCGGCTCCGACACCAACGGCTCGATCCGCGTGCCGTCGTCGCTGTGCGGCGTGTTCGGCCTGAAGCCCACCTTCGGCCGGCTGTCGCGCCGCGGCAGCTACCCTTCGTCGCCAGCCTCGACCACCTCGGCCCGCTCGGCCAGCAGCGTCGAGGGGCTGGCGCTGGCCTACGACGCGATGCAGGGGCCGCTGCACGGTCCGGCCAGCGACGACCCGGCCTTCGCCCAGGCGGATCAGCCCGACCGCCGCGCTGCTCGACCAGGGCGCGCAGGGGCTGCGCGTCGGCGTGCTCGGCGGCTGGTTCCGCCAGATGGCGCTGCCCGCTGCGCGCGAGGCCGTGGCGCGGTGGCGCAGGCCCTGGCGCGGCCGAGGCGGCGGCCGTCGAGCTGCCCGACGCGGCACGCGCGCGGGCCGCCGCGTTCATCATCACCGCGATTCGAAGGCGGCAACGCTCCCATCTGGACGACCTGCGCACACGCGTGGACGACTTCGAGCCGCTGTCGGTCGACCGCTTCCTGGCCGGTGTCATGCTGCCGGCCGCGTGGGTGCAACGGGCGCAGCGCGTGCGCCGCCTCTACCGCGCCAGGTCAATGTGTTCGCGCTGGGACCTGCTGCTGGCGCCGGCCGCCCTGCGTCCGCGCCGGTGATCGGCACCAATGGCTGCAGCTGGGCGAGCGCCACCCGCTGCCGGCCGGCCATGAGCCTGCTCACGCAGCCGATCTCCTTTGCCGCCTGCCCCGTCGTGGTGCCGGCACCGCGTGAAGCCCGGCCCGCACCTGCCGATCGGCGTGCAGCTGATCGCCGCACCCTGGCGCGAGGACCACGCGCTGCGCGTGGCCGCAGCACTGCAGGCGCAGGGGCTGTGCAGCGCGCCGGTGGCGCAGGGGCTGTAGCACCATGGACTTCAACCGCCCCGACGTGCTGGCCGAATTGCAGGCCGCGTTCGCGCGCTACGAGGACGCGCTGGTGAACAACCGCATCGACGTGCTCGACGAGTTGTTCTGGCACAGCGCGCAGACGGTGCGCTACGGCGCGGCCGAGAACCTGTACGGCATCGACGCCATCCGCGACTTCCGCGCTGCGCGTCCCTCCGCGGGGCTGGCGCGCAGCCTGCGCAACACCGTGATCACCACCTTCGGCGAGGACTTCGGCACTGCGATGACCGAGTTCCAGCGCGAAGGCGGGCACCGGATCGGCCGGCAGAGCCAGACCTGGTGCCGCATCGATGGCCGCTGGCAGGTGGTGGCCGCGCACGTGAGCCTGATGGACCCAACCTGAGACCGACCCTTCAACCTCCCGAGGAGCAACAGCATGACCCGAGACACCCGTGAAGCGCTGCAGCATGCGCTGGAGATCGACAGCCGCCGTCGCCGCCTGCTGGCCGGCGGGGCCCTGATGGGCGGCGCCTTCGCCCTGCCCGGCGCGCTGCGCGAGGCGCTGGCGCAGACGCCGCTGACGGTCGGCGTGATCTACGTCGGCCCGCGCAGCGACTTTGGCTACAACCAGGCGCAGGCGCAGGCCGCCGCGGCGGTGAAGAAGCTGCCCGGCGTCAAGGTGGTCGAGGAAGAGAACGTGCCCGAGACCGCGGCGGTGCAGAAGACCATGGAGGCCATGATCAACCAGGACAAGGCCGGCCTGATCTTCGCCACCAGCTTCGGCTACTTCGACCCGCACATGCTGAAGATGGCCGAGAAGTACCCGAACGTGCGCTTCGCCCACTGCGGCGGCATGTGGACGGCCGGCAAGCACCCGAAGAACGCGGCCAGCTACTTCGGCTACATCGACGAGTGCCAGTACCTGGCGGGCATCATCGCCGGCTATACCAGCAAGACCAAGAAGCTGGGCTTCATCGCCGCCAAGCCGATCCCGCAGGTGCTGCGCAACATCAACGCCTTCGAGCTCGGCGCGAAGAGCGTCGACCCGAGCATCACCACCCGCGTGATCTTCACCGGCGAATGGTCGATGCCGGTCAAGGAGGCCGAGGCCGCCAACAGCCTGATCGACCAGGGCGTGGACGTGCTGACCTGCCACGTCGACAGCCCGAAGGTGGTGGTCGAGACCGCCGAGAAGCGCGGCATCTACAGCAGCGGCTACCACGCCAGCCAGGCGGCGCTGGCCCCAAGGGCTACCTGACCGGCGCCGAATGGGACTGGAGCACGCCCTACGCCGCCTTCATCAAGGCCGCGCAGACCGGCGCGCCGATGCCCAACCTGCTGCGCGGCGGCCTGAAGGACGGCTACGTGAAGATGTCGCCCTACGGCCCGGCGGTGTCCGACGCGGCCAAGAAGAAGGCCGATGCGGTCAAGGCCGAGATGATGAAGGGCACCTTCGTCATCTTCAAGGGCCCGCTGAAGGACAACAAGGGCAACGTCGTCATCCCGGCCGGGACCAGTCTGGACCAGTTCAACCCCGAGCTGGAAAAGATGAACTACCTGGTCGAAGGCGTGGTCGGCACCATCCCCGGCTGAACATGGCCCCCCCCGTAGCGCCTTCGCGCCCCTTGCAGGGCGCGTCGGACCAGAGGCCCGACCCCTCGTCCGGCATGCGCAGTCCGCAGGGACTGCGCAAGTCGGCCAGCGCGGCCCCCAGGTGGGCGCCGCCAGCGGCCGGGCTGCCGGTTCCGCGGCGGCCGCTCGATAGGTCGTCGGCCAGCGCGGCGCAGGCCGCTATGAACATCGTTGACTGCTGCGACTCCACCGCTGGCCGTGCTGGCCGACTGCTGCACGGCGTGGCCGATGCCCTGTTGCCGGCGCTGGCTGCGCTGGTGATCACCGTGCTGCTGTTCTCGGCGGCCGTCGGCCTGGCCGGCTTCAACCCGCTGGAAGTCTGGGGGCTGATCGTGATGGGCGGCTTCGGTGACGCCTTCGCCTGGCAGAACACGCTGCAGCGCGCGGCGCCGCTGATCCTCACCGGCCTGGCGGTGGCGCTGCCGGCGCAGGCCGGCCGCGTGATCATCGGTGCCGAGGGCGCGCTGGTGCTCGGTGGCCTGGCCGCCGCCGCGCTGGGCCGCGTGCTCGGCGCCGCCGGCCTGCCGCCGCTGCTGGGCTGGCCGCTGATGGCGATCGCCGGCATGCTGACCGGCGGCCTGTGGATCGGCATCGTCGGCTGGCTGCGCGAGAAGCGCGAGGTCAACGAGACCATTGCCAGCCTGCTGATGAGCTTCATCGCCATCGCGCTGTTCAACCAGATGGTCGAGACGGTGCTGCGCGACCGGCCAGCCTGAACAAGCCGTCGACCCACCCGCTGGCCGACAGCTACATGCTGCCGTCGATGCCTGGGCTGGACGTGCACTGGGGCCTGGGCGTGGGCGTGGTCGTCGCCGTGGTCTGCTGGGCGGTGGTCAAGCCGACGCCGCTGGGCCTGGCGCTGCGCGTGGCCGGCGGCAACCCGCGCACCGCGTTGGGCGTGGGCCTGCCGGTGATGGGCCTGACCATCGGCGCCTGCGCCGCCGGCGGCGCCGCGGCCGGCCTGGCCGGCGCGGTGGAAGTCGCCGCCGTGCACGGCGCGGCCAATGCGTCGCTGATCGCCGGCTACGGCTACAGCGGCATCCTGATTGCGTTTGCCGCACGCTTCTCGCCGCTGGGCGTGGTGCCGGTGGCCATCCTGGTCGGCGGCATCGCCGCCAGCGGCAGCCTGCTGCAGCGCCGGCTTGGCCTGCCCGATGCGTCGGTGACGGTGCTGCTGGGCTTTGCCTTCGTGGCGCTGATCGGCTGCGAAACGCTGCGCGGCCGCGGCTTCTTCAAGAAGGGCTGAGCCATGAACGACCTGGGTTGGTGGGGCGTGCCGCTGGCGATCCTGGGCGGGGCCATCCGCGTGGGCACGCCGCTGCTGTGGGTGAGCCTGGGCGAGACGGTCACCGAGAAGGCCGGGCGCATCAACCTGGGCCTGGAGGGCACGCTGCTGATGGGCGCGATGACCGCCTATGCGGTGAGCCTGAGCACCGGCAATCCGTGGCTGGGCATTCCGGCCGCGGCGGTCGTCGGTATCGTCTTCGGCCTGCTGCACGGCGCGCTGTGCAGCCTGGCCCGCGTCAACGACACGGCGATGGGCATCGCGCTGATGCTCGCCGGCTCGGGCCTGGCCTTCTGGCTGGGCAAGCCGCTGATCCAGCCCAGCGCGCCGGACCTGCCGGCGCTGGATCTGGGCGCGTGGAGCAGCCAGCCGGCGGTGAAGGCCGCGCTGGCCATCAACCCGCTGTTCGTCATCGGCGTGCTGCTGGCCTTCGCCGTGTACTGGGCCTTCGGCCACACGCGCGTGGGCCTGCGGCTGCGCGTGGTCGGCGACAGCGAGAACGCGGCGCGTGCCTTCGGGCTGTCGCCCAGCGGCTACCGCATCGCCGCCACGGCTTTCGGCGGCGCCTGTGCCGGCGTCGGCGGCGCGTCGCTGTCGCTGGTGTACCCCGGCGCGTGGAGCGAGGCGCTGTCCAGCGGCCAGGGCGTGATGGCCGTGGCGCTGGTGATCTTCGCGCGCTGGGACCCGCGGCGCTGCATCCTGGCCGGGCTGCTGTTCGGCGGCGCCAGCGCGATCAGCCCCGCGCTGCAGGCGATGGGCTACACGCAGGGCTACTACCTGTTTGCCGCGCTGCCCTACGTGCTGACGCTGGCGCTGCTGATCGGCCTGGGCAAGCCCGGACCGAGCCACGGCGCCCCGGGTGAACTCTCGCTGAATCGGTGATCGCCATGAAGCCCTTCCCGCTGGTCAACGCGAACCCGTACCCCTGGCCCTTCGACGGTGCGGCCACGCCGGCCAACACCGCGCTGGTGATCATCGACATGCAGTTCGACTTCGTCGGCATCGGCGGCTATGTCGACCGCATGGGCTACGACCTGAGCGCGGTGCGCGCACCCATCGGCCCGATCAGCGCGCTGCTGGCGCGGGCCCGGGCACTTGGCATGCACGTGATCCACACCCGCGAAGGCCACCGCCCCGACCTCGCCGACCTGCCGGCCAACAAGCGCTGGCGCTCGCGGCAGATCGGCCGCGACGGCATCGGCATCGGCGATCCCGGGCCCAACGGCCGCATCCTGGTGCGCGGCGAGGCCGGCTGGGACATCATCCCCGAGCTGGCGCCGTTGCCCGGCGAACCGATCATCGACAAGCCCGGCAAGGGCTCGTTCTGCGCCACCGACCTGGAACTGCTGCTGAACCTGCACGGCATCCGCTACCTGGTGCTGACCGGCGTGACCACCGACGTGTGCGTACACACGACGATGCGCGAGGCCAACGACCGCGGCTTCGAATGCGTGATCGTCAGCGACGGCACCGGCGCCACCGACCGCGGCAACCACGACGCGGCGCTGAAGATGGTGACGATGCAGGGCGGCGTGTTCGGCGCCGTGGCCTCGTCCTCCCAGTTGCTCGAAGCCTGGAGCGACCGATGACGATGCTGATCCCCCCGCAGGCCGAGCACACCGGCGCCGCGCGCGTCGAGATGCTGGGCTTCAGCAAGCGCTTCGGCGCGCTGCAGGCGCTGGACGACGTGTCGATGACGGTCGAGGCCGGCAGCTTCCATGCGCTGCTGGGCGAGAACGGCGCCGGCAAGTCCACGCTGGTCAAGGCGCTGATCGGCTTCTACAGCGCCGACACCGGCCAGGTGCTGGTCGACGGCCGCGAGCAGGCGATCCACAGCCCGCGCGATGCAGCGGCATTGGGCATCGGCATGATCTTCCAGCACTTCACCGTGGTGCCGGGCATGAGCGTGGCCGAGAACCTGGCGCTGGCGCAGCGCGACCTGGGCGCGATGATCGACTGGAAGGCCGAGCGCGCGCGGCTGAACGAGTTCATGGCCACCGCGCCCTTCCCGCTGAAGCTGGATGCGCGCGTGGCCGATCTGGCCGCCGGCGAAAAGCAGAAGCTCGAGATCCTGAAGGCGCTGTACGCACGCCGCCGCTTCCTGGTGCTGGACGAACCGACCTCGGTGCTGACGCCGCTGGAGGCCGACGAGGTGCTGGGCCAGATGAAGGCGCTGTGCCAGGCGAAGCAATTGACGGTGCTGATCATCACCCACAAGTTCCGCGAAGTCTTCGGCTTCTGCGACGAGGTGACCGTGCTGCGCCGCGGGCGCCGCACCGGTGGCACGCAGGTGGCGGTCACCACCCGAGACGAGCTGGCCGGCTGGATGATGGGCGTCAGCACCGAGGACGTGTCGGCCACCAGTGCCGCGGCCACTGCGCAGGCCCTGGACACGGCCGCCGCGTCGGGTGCCGCCGGGGCACTGGCCGAAGCCTCGGGCCAGCCCAAGCCGCCGCAGCCGGCGGTGCCGCGCGGTACGCCGCGGCTGTCGATCGGCCAGCTGAAGGTGGCCGGCGTCGAAGGCCGCATGGCGGTGGACGGCTTGAGCCTGAACGTGATGCCTGGCGAGATCGTCGGCGTGGCCGGTGTCTCCGGCAACGGCCAGCGCGAGCTGGTGGCGGCGCTGACCGGCGCGCTGCCGATCGCCGGCGGCCAGGTCTGGGTCGATGGCCAGCCCTACAAGCCCACCCGCCGCATGATGCGCGAGCTGAGCGTGCGCAGCCTGCCCGAGGAGCCGCTGCACAACGCCTGCGTCGGCAAGCTGGCGGTGGCCGACAACCTGGCGCTGCGCGGCTTCGACCGGGCGCCGCTGGCGCGCGGGCCCTGGCTGTCGCGCAGCGCGATCCGTGCGCAGGCGCTGCAGAAGATCGCCGCCTTCAAGGTCAAGACACCGGGCCCGGACGCGCCGATCGAGACGCTGTCCGGCGGCAACGTGCAGCGCGCCGTGCTGGCGCGCGAGCTGGAAGGCTCACCCCGGCTGCTGATCGTGGCCAACCCCTGCTTCGGCCTGGACTTCCAGGCCAGTGCCGAGATCCATGCGCGGCTGCGTGCCGCGCGCGATGCCGGCGCCGGCGTGCTGCTGGTCAGCGAAGACCTGGACGAGATCCTGGCACTGGCCTCGCGCATGGTGGTGCTGTCGCATGGCCATGTTGGGCTGGAATGCGCCACCGCCGAGGCCGACATCTCGGCGATCGGCAAAGCGATGGCCGGTGATCTGAAGGAGGCTGCATGAGAACGGTTGCTGCGCGACCCTATCCGTACAACTTCGATCCGGCGCACACCGCGGTGGTGCTGATCGACATGCAGCGCGACTTCCTCGAGCCCGGCGGCTTCGGCGCGCTGCTGGGCAACGACGTGACGCCGCTGCAGCGCATCGTGCCGGCCTGCCAGCAGCTGCTGGCGCTGGCGCGCGCACACGGCATGCACGTCATCCACACACAGGAGGCGCACGACCCGCAGCTGGCCGACTGCCCGCCGTCGAAGAAGGCGCGCGGGGGCTTGAGCTGCGGCATCGGCGACACCGGCCCGCTCGGCCGGGTACTCGTTATCGGCGAAGCCGGCGCTGACTTCGTGCCCGAGCTGAAGCCTTTGCCCAGTGACACCGTGCTGCGCAAGCCGGGCAAGGGCGCGTTCCATGCCACCGGGCTGGACGCGCTGCTGCACGCCAAGGGCATCACCCACCTGCTGATCGGCGGCGTCACCACCGAGGTCTGCGTGCAGACCACGATGCGCGAGGCCAACGACCGCGGCTACGACAGCCTGCTGGTGGAAGAGGCCACCGAGAGCTACTTCCCCGCCTTCAAGGCGGCCACGCTGGAGATGATCGTCGCGCAGGGCGGCATCGTCGGCTGGACGGCGACGCTGGCGGACGTGCTCGGCGCCATCGGGGAGAGCTGAAGCACCTCGAACGCATGGCGTCGGCGATGATCGCCCTTCGCGCCGGTTCCACACCCCCATGGCCAGCCTCTCCGACACCGTCTATGCCGCGCTGAAGGGCGAGCTCCACGACTTCCGCTGGATCGCCGGCGATCGGCTGTCCGAGGCCGAGATCGGGCAGCGGCTGGGCGTGAGCCGCACGCCGGTGCGCGAGGCGCTGCTGCGCCTGCGCAACGAGGGCTTCATCGACGTCGAGGCCAAGACCGGCTGGTTCGTGCGGTCGATCGACTTCGAACGGCTCGACCAGCTCTACGACCTGCGCATCGTGCTCGAGTCGGCGAGCGTCGCGCGGCTGATGCACCGGCCCGACGACCCCGAGGCGCTCGACGCGCTGAAGTCGGTGTGGCTGGTGCCCGTGGCCGAGCGGCTGACCGACCCGCACGAGGTCGGCCGGCTCGACGAAGACTTCCATGCCGCGCTGGTGCGTGCCACCGGCAACCACGAGATGGCC
>JBGAII010000141.1:0-11769 GCA_044225625.1 Rubrivivax sp. | reverse complement strand
GGTTTCAGGCTGTCGGCCAGTGCCTTGTCGGGGGCCACCAGGTCGGGCAGCGGCAATACGCCGAACAGCACCACCGACACACCGGCCGCCGACGTGTAGAGCCAGCCGACCAGCGGGATGGCGAAGAACAGGACATACATCAGGCGGTGCGTCAGGTGCGCCGCGCGCACTTGCCATGTCGGCCCGGGCAGGGCCGGCGGCGGCCGGTGGGTCAGCCGCCACAGCAGCCGCAGCGCAGACAAGCTCAGGATGCTGATGCCGGCCCACTTGTGCCAGCTGAACAGCTTGAGGCGTTGCGGCGAGAACGGCAGGCTGGTCATGTACAGCCCCATGCAGAACGCGCCGATGATCAGCAGCGCCAGCAGCCAGTGCAGGCCGATGGCGACACCGTCGAAGCGGGTCTTCGGAGCAGCGGAGGACATCGGCGCGGTCGAACGGTTCATGGTGCAGCCTGCGGAGTTTGCGGTGAGGCCGCCGGCGCCGGGTTCAGCGCCGTTGTCGCGGGCCTTCAGTTTGATTGAACGGCGGATGCGACGCACAGCCTGTGCCAGGCCGGCCGCAGGCGTTCGCACTGTGCCTCGTCCAGCAGGGCGTGGCGCAATGCGAAGTCCAGCGTCACCAGCGCCGCATCGACCGTCATCGTATCCCCCGCGGCCAGCGCCAGCGCCTCGGCCAGCGGCAGGCAGGCGAAGCCGGCGACCTCGCCGTCCTGGTTCTGCGGTTGCAGGTCCGGCGGCAGCGGCAGGTCGTAGGCGTGGAGCCACTCGTGCTGCAGCCCTTCGGGAATGTCGCGCAGCAGGCGCAGCACGCTGCCGGCGCGCGCGGCCTGCAGCGCCGCGGCCGGCAGGCCGGCCTCTTCCCAGCCTTCGCGCTGCAGCGTCTGCAGCGGTGACTGGCCGTCGGGCACGCCGCCACCGATCAGGTTGTCGTGCTTGCCGGGGTCGGTGGCCTTGGTGAACGCGCGCTGCGCGATCCACAGGTGCGTGGGCCGGCCTTGCGCGTCGGCGACGTAGCCATTGGCATGTGCGCCCAGCGTCAGCGTGCCCCAGAAGCGCGCGGCGGCGCGTTCCATCGTGCCCAGTCGCGCGCCGCTGCCGGGGTCGAAGATCGCGAAGGGCTCGTCGCGCCAGGCGAGGATCAGGCCCTTCGCGCGCAGCGCGTCGTTGAGTGCCGCCAGCGCGGCATCGGTGGCCTGCAGCGTGACACCCTGCTCACCGGCCACCACGCCCAGAGCGCGCAGCGCGGCCAGATGTGCGCGGGCCACCGAGCCGACCGAGCGGCCGTTCAGCACGAACGGCACTCGCGCCGCCGCGTCGTGTGCGGTCGCCTGCTGCAGCGCGGGCCAGCCGTTCAAGCAGCCTGGCGCTGACCGCCGCTGCGCCACTGCGCCATCAGGCCGTCCCACTTGGTGCGTGCGGCCTTCAGGTGGCGCTCCTTGACATGGCCGTAGCCGCGGATCTCTTCGGGGATGCGGGCGATCTGCGCCGCCAGCGGCAGCTTGTCGGCGCTGAGCGTCTGCAGCAGTTCGTCGATGCAGGCGCGGTACTCTTTGATCAGCGCGACCTCGGTCTTGCGTTCCGCCGTGCGCGCGAAGACGTCGAGCGCACCGCCGCGCAGGCCCTTCAAGCGGGCCAGCACGCCGAAGGCCTTGCGCATCCACGGTCCGTAGGACTTCTTCACCAATTCGCCCTTGTCGTTGCGCTGGGCGGTCAGCGGCGGCGCCAGGTGGTGGACCAGCTTGTAGTCGCCCTCGAACATCGATTCGATCTTGGCGATGAAGGCCGGGTCGGTGTGCAGGCGGGCGACCTCGTACTCGTCCTTGTAGGCCATCAGCTTGAACAGGTAGCGGGCCACGGCCTCGCTCAAGGCCTTGCCGGCGCCGAGCTTGTCTTCGGCGGCACGCACCTTGTCGACGAAGGCCTTGTACTCGGCCGCATAGGCCGCGTCCTGGTAGCCGGTGAGGAAGTCCACGCGCTTGGCGATGGTCTCGTCGAGCGAGGGCTTCTTGACGAACTCGATCACCTGCGCCGCCTTGAACTGCGCCTGCACCTCGGCCAGGTCGTGCGCGCAGCGACGGCCCCATTCGAAGGCGCGCTTGTTGTTGTCCACCTGCACGCCGTTGAGCTCGATCGCGCGCATCAGCGCCGCATGGCTCAACGGAATGCGGCCCTGCTGCCAGGCGTAGCCCATCATCAGCGGGTTGGTGTAGATGCTGTCGCCCAGCAGCTGCACCGCCACCTGTTCGGCATCGAAGGCACCGACCAGGTTGTCGCCGACGCTGGCGCGCACCGCGGCTTCGCAGTTGCCGCCGGGGAACTGCCAGTCGGCGTTCTTCACGAAGGCCGCGGTCGGCGTGCCGTGGGTGTTCAGCGCCACGTAGGTGCGGCCCTTCTGCATCACCGCCAGCGTGTACTTGGTGGCACCGACGATCGAATCGCAGGCGATCACCAGGTCGGCCTGCGCGGTGTCGACCTTGGTGGTGTGGATGTCTTCCGCCCGGTTGGCGATCTGCACGTGGCTCCAGGTGGCGCCGCCCTTCTGCGCCAGGCCGCCGGCGTCCTGCGTGACCACGCCCTTGCCTTCCATGTGCGCGGCCATGCCGAGCAGCTGGCCGATGGTGATGACGCCGGTGCCGCCGACACCGCCGACCACGATGCCCCAGGCCTTGTCCGCATTCGGCAGCGTGGGCTCGGGAATCGGCGGCAGGGCCGACAGGTCGCCCTTCTGCTCCTTCTTCGGCTTCTTCAGCTGGCCGCCTTCGACCGTGACGAAGCTCGGGCAGAAGCCCTTGGTGCAGCTGTAGTCCAGGTTGCAGGTGCTCTGGTTGATGCGGCGCTTGCGGCCGAACTCGGTTTCCACCGGCTCGACGCTGAGGCAATTGCTCTGCACGCTGCAGTCGCCGCAGCCTTCACACACCGCCTCGTTGATGACCACGCGCTTGGCCGGCGTGGCCAGCTTGCCGCGCTTGCGGCGGCGGCGCTTTTCGGTGGCGCAGGTCTGGTCGTAGATGATCGCGGTGACGCCTTCGATCTCGCGCAGCTCGCGCTGAATGCGGTCGAGCTCGTCGCGGTGGTGCACGGTGATGCCGGCTTCGAGTGCCGCACCCTGGTACTTCTCGGGCTGGTCGGTGACGATCACCACCTTCTTCACGCCTTCGGCGACCATGCTCTTCTGGATCTGCATGACGCTGTGGCCCTCGGGCCGCTCGCCGACCTGCTGGCCGCCGGTCATCGCCACCGCGTCGTTGTACAGCAGCTTGTAGGTGATGTTCACGCCCGAGGCGATGGCCATGCGGATGGCCAGCGAGCCGCTGTGGAAGTAGGTGCCGTCGCCCAGGTTGGCGAAGATGTGCTTGTCCTTGGTGAACGGCGCCTGACCGACCCAGGGCACGCCTTCGCCGCCCATCTGCGTGAAGGTGCTGGTGCTGCGGTCCATCCACACCGCCATGTAGTGGCAGCCGATGCCGGGCCGTGGCGCGTGAGCCTTCGGGCACGCGCGTGCTGGTGTTGTGCGGGCAGCCGCTGCAGAACCAGGGAATGCGGTCGCCGGATTCGGTCTTCAGCTCGCTGAGTTCGCGCTCGCGCGCGGCCACGATGGCCAGCCGCGTCTCCATGCGCGCGACGATGTCATCGCCCACGCCCAGTTTCTTCAGCCGCTTGGCGATGGCCTTGGCGATGATCGCCGGCGTCAGGTCGGCCTTGGCGCGCAGCAGCCAGTTCTCGCTCGGGTTCGGCATGCTCCATTCGCCGCCGGTGCGGTCTTCACCATGCGGGCCATCGGGTTCGTCGAACTTGCCCAGCACGTTGGGGCGCACGTCGGGCCGCCAGTTGTAGAGCTCTTCCTTGATCTGGTACTCGATGACCTGGCGCTTTTCTTCGACCACCAGGATTTCCTGCAGGCCCTGCGCGAAGCTGCGCGTGATGGTCGCCTCCAGCGGCCAGACCACGTTGACCTTGTGCAGCCGGATGCCCAGTTGCCGGCAGGTGGCGTCGTCCAGGCCCAGGTCGGCCAGCGCCTGGCGCGTGTCGTTGTAGGCCTTGCCGCTGGCGATGATGCCGAAGCGGTCGTTCGGGCTTTCGATGACGTTGTAGTTGAGCTTGTTGGCGCGCACGTAGGCCAGCGCCGCATACCACTTGTAGTCGAACAGCCGCGCTTCCTGGTCCAGCGCGGCATCGGGCCAGCGCATGTGCAGCCCGCCCGGCGGCATGGCGAAGTCTTCCGGCAGGATGATCTTGACGCGGTCGGGGTCGACGCTGACCGAGGCCGACGATTCGACGACCTCCTGGATGGTCTTCATGCCGCTCCACACGCCGGAGAAGCGGCTCATCGCGAAGGCATGCAGCCCCATGTCCAGGATGTCCTGCACGCCGGCCGGGAAGAACACCGGCAGCCCGCAGGCCTTGAAGATGTGGTCGCTCTGGTGCGCGGCGGTGCTGCTCTTGGCCACGTGGTCGTCGCCGGCAATGGCGATCACGCCGCCATGCTTCGACGTGCCGGCCATGTTGGCGTGCTTGAACACGTCGCTGCAGCGGTCCACGCCCGGCCCCTTGCCGTACCAGATGCCGAAGACGCCGTCGTATTTCTTGCTCTGCGGATACAGATCGAGCATCTGCGTGCCCCACACCGCGGTGGCGCCCAGCTCCTCGTTGACGCCGGGCTGGAAGACGATGTGCTGCTCGGCCAGATGCTTCTTCGCCGCCATCAGCGCCTGGTCGTAGCCGCCCAGCGGGCTGCCGCGGTAACCGCTGATGAAGCCGCCGGTGTTCAGCCCCGCGGCCAGGTCGCGCTGGCGCTGCAGCATCGGCAGCCGCACCAGCGCCTGCACGCCGCTCATGAAGGCGCGGCCCGATTCCAGGCGGTACTTGTCGTCGAGGCTGGCGGTCTCCAGCGCCTTGCGGATGGCTTCGGGTAGCGGAGCGTTCATGCGGCGGCAACTCCTTGCAGGGATGGCGGCAGTTTAGGGTTTCGCCGTTGTGATGTCTTTTCTTTGTTTGCCGTAAGGGCGATACTTCGAGCAAGGATCTTGCTTCAGCATGGCCACCAAAGATCGAAAGATAGCGCCCATTGCGAAATCAGGGAAAACCCTGAGGGCCGGCGCCGAGCCTGCCGACGAAGCCCATGGCGCGTCGCTCGA
This sequence comes from Rubrivivax sp., assembly GCA_044225625.1. Lineage (GTDB taxonomy): Bacteria > Pseudomonadota > Gammaproteobacteria > Burkholderiales > Burkholderiaceae_C > Rubrivivax. The sequence continues at coordinate 6,635 of JBGAII010000141.1, read as the reverse complement.
CCGCTACGACATCGCCATCCTGGGCGAGCTGCAGCAAGACGCGCGCCTGAGCAATGCCGAGCTGGCTGCGCGCATCGGCCTGTCGGCCGCACCCACCTGGCGCCGCGTCAAGTGGCTGGAGCAGCAGGGCTACATCACCGGCTACCGCGCCGAGATCGACCGCCGCCGCATCGGCCTGGGCGTGCTGGCCTTCGTGCGCGTCGACGCCGAGCGCAACAATGCCGAGGCCACGCGCGCGCTGGAAGACGGCATCCGCGCGCTGCCCGAGGTGGTGTCCTGCCACTACATCAGCGGTGCCGGCACCTTCGAGCTGCAGGTGATGTGCACCGACCTGGATGCGTACTCGCGCTGGTCGATGGACAAGCTGTTCAAGCTGCCGAACGTCAAGGACCTGCACACCAGCTTCTCGCTGGGCGAGGTCAAGGCCGGCGCGGCATTGCCGCTGGGACACCTGCGGGCCTGAGGCCTGCGACGAGGAGGAGAACACGATGCACAAGGGGATTCGGCGCGTCGCGCCGCTGCTGATCGGTGGTGTGCTGGCCGCCACGGCCGCCACGTCCGCAAGGGCCCAGCCGGCCGACCGCATCTGGAGCGGCGGCACGGTGCTGACGATGAACGACGGCGCGATGCGCGCCGAGGCCGTGGCCGAGCAGGGCGGCCGCATCGTCGCGGTGGGCAGCCTGGCCGAGGTGATGAAGACCCGCGGGCCGAACACGCGCGTCATCGACCTGGGCGGCCGCACGCTGCTGCCCGGCTTCGTCGATGCGCACGGCCACGTCACGATGGGCGGCTTCCAGGCGATGTCGGCCAACCTGCTGGCACCGCCCGACGGCGAGGTACGCGACATCGCCTCGCTGCAGAAGACGCTGCGCGACTGGATCGCCGTCAATGCCGACGCGGTGAAGAAGGCCAACCTGGTGGCTGGCTTCGGCTACGACAACTCGCAGCTGAAGGAGCAACGCCACCCGACCCGCGACGATCTCGATGCGGTGTCGAAGGACGTGCCGGTGGTGGCCGTGCACCAGTCGGGCCATCTGGGCGTGTTGAACTCCAAGGCCCTGGAGCTGGTGGGCTACGGCGCGCAGACGCCCAACCCGCAGGGCGGCGTGATCCAGCGCCGCCCCGGCAGCCAGGAGCCGAACGGTGTGCTGGAAGAGAACGCGCTGAACCTGGCGCTGCCCAAGCTGCTGGCCGGCGTCGGAGCGGCCGGCTTCCAGGCCTTCGCCAAGGCCGGCAGCGAGCTGTGGGCACGCTACGGCTACACCACCGCGCAGGAAGGCCGGGCCACACCGCCGGTGGTGGGCGTGCTGCGTGCCGTCGCCGACCGGGGCGAGCTGAAGATCGACGTCGCCGCCTACGCCGACGTGCTGGTCGACCGCGAGTTCATCAAGGCCCAGGCCAGCCGCGACTACCGCAACCGGCTGCGCGTGGCCGGGGCCAAGCTCACCATCGACGGCTCGCCGCAGGGCTTCACCGCCTGGCGCGACCGGCCCTACTACAAGCCGGTGGGCAACTACCCGCCGGGCTACGTCGGCTACGCCAGCGCCACGAATCCGCAGGTGATCGACGCGGTGGACTGGGCCTATGCCAACGGCGTGCAGATCCTGACGCATTCCAACGGCGAGGCCGCCTCCGACCTGCTGATCGCCGCGGTGGACGCGGCCACGCGCAAGCACGGCATGGCCGACCGCCGGGCGGTGCTGATCCACGGCCAGTTCCTGCGCGAGGACCAGGTCGACGCCATCAACCGCCTGGGCGTGATCCCGTCGCTGTTCCCGATGCACACCTTCTACTGGGGCGACTGGCACCGCGAACACACGGTGGGCCCGGCGCTGGTGGACAACATCTCGCCCACCGGCTGGGCGGTGGCGCGCGGCATGCGCTTCACCTCGCACCACGATGCGCCCATTGCCTTCCCCGATTCGATGCGCGTGCTCGACGCCACGGTGACGCGGCGCTCGCGCTCCGGCGACATCATCGGCCCGGCGCAGCGGGTGGACGTGATCACCGCGCTGAAGGCGATGACGATCTGGCCGGCCTGGCAGCACTTCGAGGAGGCGCGCAAGGGCTCGATCGAGGTCGGCAAGCTGGCCGACTTCGTCATCCTGTCGCAGGACCCGACCGCGGTGGACCCGGAGCAGATCGACCAGATCAAGGTCAGCGAGACCATCAAGGAAGGGCAGACGATCTATGCCGCGGCGACGGCCGATGCGCGCAAGGCCGCGCTGCAGCTGGGCCCGGGCCGCGCGGGCGGCGATGCCTTCATGCGCCTGTTGACGGCCGGCGCGGCCGGCCTCGAGCAGGCCCGACCGGCCTTCGCGAGGCCGCTGCGCACCGGCGCCGGCCAGCACGACGCGGCTTGCCTGGCCGGCTATGCGGATGCGCTGCTGGCCCAGGCGCTGTCGCAGACACCCGCCGCGCGCTGAGAGCGCCGTGCCGGTCGAGCGGGTGGCGACACGCACGCCCCGAGAGGAAGAAGGACATGAGCAGCAAGAACACCATCTGCCTGTGGTACGACGGCGGGGCCGAAGAGGCCGCGCACTTCTACGCCCGCACCTTTCCGGACAGCGCGGTGGGCAGGGTGATGCGCGCGCCCGGCGACTACCCTTCAGGCAAGCAGGGCGACGTGCTGACGGTGGAGTTCACGGTGATGGGCATCCCGTGCCTCGGCCTGAACGGCGGAGCGGCCTTCCAGCAGACCGAAGCCTTCTCGTTCCAGGTGGCGACCGACGACCAGGCGGAGACCGACCGCCTGTGGCACGCGATCATCGGCCACGGCGGCCAGCCCAGCGCCTGCGGCTGGTGCAAGGACAAGTGGGGCGTGTCGTGGCAGATCACGCCGCGCGCGCTGACGGCGGCCATCACCGATCCGGACCCCGCGGTGGCCCAGCGCGCCTTCGAGGCGATGATGCAGATGACGAAGATCGACATCGCGGCCATCGAGGCGGCGCGGCGCGGCTGAAGCCTGGCACGGCGCCCGCTACGATGCGCGGCATCCCCATTTGCCCGGAGCCGGTGCCGCATGAGTGATCTGAGTCGTAGGTCTCTTCTGAAATCCGGCCTCGGCGTGACGGCCGGCCTGGCGGGCCTGGGCACCCTGGGCGGCCTGGCCGGCTGCGGTGACGACGAGGGCGGATCGAGCCTGTTCCCGGGCGAGCCGGACCCGGCTGACCTGACGGCCGTGGGCGAACTGCCGCCGACCGAGATCCCCCGGCCCGAACGCTTCTTCGGCCCCGACCAGCCGTTCGCCGGGCCCGTGCCGCCGACGCCGGCCAACTTCCTGGGCACCTTCGAGCACGTGGTGGTGCTGCAGCTGGAGAACCGCTCGCTCGACAACCTGCTGGGCTACCTGTACCCCAGCGGCACCAGCCCGAACGGCGATGCCTTCGATGGCGTCAACACCGGCAACTACAGCAACCCGATCCCGCCCTATGCACCCGACGCGCAGCGCGGCAGCGTGCCGGTGCACAAGGCGACGGCGCTGCTGAACCCGGTGGTCGACCCGGCCGAGCAGTACACGGCCGTCAACGTGGCGCTGTACAACCAGTTCAACCCGGCGTCGAACCAGTTCGCCGCGCTCGAGGCCGACTTCGTGGCGCCGTACAACCTGCCGGCGGGCGGCGCCACCTACCCCGCGCCGATGGACGGTTTCGTCACCGCCTTCTACTGGCGGCTGCTGTCGATGAAGAAGCCGGGCACCTACGAGAACTACAGCACCGTGATGCAGTGCTACCCGCCGAACCTGGTGCCGGCCATCAGCCTGCTGGCCCAGGCCAATGCGGTGTGCGACCACTGGCACTGCGGCGTGCCCAGCCAGACCTACACCAACCGCTCGTTCTTCCATGCCGCGTCGGCCTCGGGCTTCCTGGTCAACAGCCCGTCCAGCCGCTGGGTCTTCGACAACGACGCGCCGACGATCTTCGAGTCGCTCAGCGACGCCGGCCGCGACTGGACGATCTACTACGACAAGCTGGACATCGCGCCGCTGACGCGCTACCTGCACTTCCCGCGGCTGAAGAAGTTCCCGCTCAGCGCGCCGTACTTCAAGGGCATGACCGAGTTCTACGACGATGTCGAGAACGGCCGCCTGCCGGCCTATTCCTTCATCCAGCCCCGGTTCCTGCTCGACACCAACAGCTACCACCCGGACAAGGGCGCGCCGGCCGTCAAGCGCGGCGAGATCCTGGTCAACGACATCTACCAGGCGATCCGCCAGTCGAACTCGGTCACCGGCAGCAACTACCTGAACACGCTGCTGGTCATCACCTTCGACGAAGGCGGCACCACCTACGACCATGTGCCGCCGCCACCGGCGGTGTCGCCCGACGGCGTGCCCGGCCAGTACGGCTTCACCTTCGACCGGCTGGGGCAGCGCATTCCCACGATTTTGGTCACGCCCTGGCTGGCCGCGGGCAGCGTCATCGGCACGCCGCTGGACGCCAATTCGCTGATCAAGACGCTGGAAGAGAAGTTCGGCCTGCCGCCGCTGAACAACCGTGATGCGGCCTCGACCAGCCTGGCCCGGATCCCGTTCCTGGCCACGCCGCGCGGCCGCGACAGTCTGCCGCGGCTGCGGCTGCGCAAGCTCTCCGCCGACGAGGCCGCCAGCGATGGCGCCCAGTCCCCGGGCGACATGGCCGGCGGGCTCGTCACCCTGGTCAACGCCGCGAACACCGGCGACGATGCCACGCCGCCGGGGGTGGTGAGCATCGACGATTGCCTGGCCTTTCTGCGTTCCAGCGTCACGCCCTGAGGCGCCATCGCTGATGCAGCTTCAGCCGCTCAGCTCGGCCGGCTGACGGTACTGAGCGACACGCCGCCGTCGACCACCAGCGTCGCGCCGACCACGTAGTCGCCGGCTCGCGAGGCCAGGAAGATCGCCGCGCCGGCCATGTCCTCGGCCGTGCCGATGCGCTGCGCCGGGATGCGCGTGGCCACCTCGTCGCCATGGTCGCGTGCGGCGCGGTTCATGTCCGAGACGAAGGCGCCGGGGGCGATGGCGCTGACCGCGATGTGGTCCTCGATCAGACGCAGCGACATGCGCCGCGTCAGGTGGATCAGCCCGGCCTTGCTGGCGGCGTACGAATAGGTTTCCAGCGGGTTGACGGCGATGCCGTCGATCGACGCGATGTTGATCACCTTCGCCGGCCGTTCGGGCGAGCCGGCGGCCTTCAGCGCGCCGTGCAGCGCGCGCGTCAGGAAGAACGGCGACTTCAGGTTCAGGTCGACCACCTTGTCCCAGCCGTTCTCCGGGAATTCGTCGAAGGGCGCAGCCCAGGCCGCGCCGGCGTTGTTGACCAGGATGTCGAGCCGGGGTTCGAGGGCCTGGATCCGGGCGGCAAGCGCAGCCACGCCGTCGGCGCCGGACACGTCGGCCGGCAGCGAGAGGCACGGCCCGATCGCCGACAGTTCGGCGGCCGTGCGGTCGCAGGCCTCGGCCTTGCGCGCCGAGATGTAGACCTTGGCGCCGTGGCGCAGGAAGCCCTCGGCGATCATGCGGCCGATGCCGCGCGAGCCGCCGGTGACCAGCGCGACGCGGCCCTCGAGCGAAAACAGCTTGTCCATCATCGTCGTCTCCTTCGGGTGTGGGGTGTGGCGCCGCTTCAGCCGCCGTGCTTGCCGGCGCTCCAGCCGACGGCGCCGATGGCGCGCTCGGCCACCTCGACGGCGCGGGTTTCCAGTGTCGTCGCCATCGTGTCGTTCCAGCGGTTCAGGTAGCCGAACAGCGCGATCGTCGCCACGATCTCGACGATCTGGCCTTCGTCGAAGTATTTCTTCAACTCGTCGAAGTGTTCGGCGCCGGCCTCGTTGGGCACCAGCGCGGCATGGAAGGCCAGGCGCAGCGCGGCGCGTTCGGCGGGCGAGAACAGCGGGCTGCTCTCGTACTCCCACACCGCGCGGATCTTGGCGTCCGAGGCCTTGTAGATCGACGCCAGGTTGGTCATGTGCGCCTGGCAGTAGCGGCAGCCGCTGGCCTGGCTGGTGATCAGGCTGACCAGCATCTTCAGCTCTTCGCTGACCGTGCCCTCGTACAGCACCGCGCGGTTCAGGTCCATGAAGGCCTGCGCGATGGCCGGCCGGCGCTGCATCGTCAGGATGCTGTTGGGCACGAAGCCGCGCGTGTCCTGGTAGTGCTGGAAGCGCTCGCGGAACTGCGGGTTGGCTTCCCAGGGCAGGGGGTCGAGATGGGGCATGGAAGAGCTCGGCGCGATGAAGAAGCGGCCATTGTGGGCGCAAAACCGCGCCTGCCGCGGCGTGCGCTGTGCCAGCATCGGCCCATGCAGCGCAGGTATTTTTTCCTCGTCGTCGGCGCGGGCTTCGGGCTCGCGCAGGCGGCGCCGCCGCAGCGCAATCTGAGCGTCGAACTGCGCGTCAGCGACGCGCAGTTCGATGCGCAGCGCGCGGCCCAGGGCACGGTGACCATCGGCAGCCGTGGCGGCCAGGTCAACAGCGGCGGTTCGGTGGTGGTGCAGGCCGGCAGTTCGCGGCAGGGGCTCGATGCCGTGCCGCGCGTGCTGGTGCTGAACGGCGGGCGCGCCACGCTGCGCGTGGCGCAGGGCCTGCTGGTCGACGACACCGAAGTCTGGTGGACGCCCTGGGGCCCGGGCGCGACGGTGCGTAGCCAATGGGTCGAG
>JBGAII010000140.1:0-13913 GCA_044225625.1 Rubrivivax sp. | reverse complement strand
GACGATGATCTGGTTGGCCACCTTGGTGGTCTGGCCGTCACCGTTGCCGCCCACCAGCGTGATGTTCTTGCCCATCAGCTCGAACAGCGGCTTGATGCGCTCGAAGGTGGTTCCGAGCCGCCGACCATGATGGTCAGCGAGGCGGCCTTGGCGCCGACCTCGCCGCCGGACACCGGCGCGTCCAGGTAGTCGCAGCCGAGTGCGTTGATCTTCTGCGCGAAGGCCTTGGTCTCGATCGGCGAGATCGAGCTCATGTCGACCACGGTCTTGCCCTTGCTCAGGCCGGCGGCCACGCCGTCCTTGCCGAAGAGCACGCCTTCCACGTCCGGCGTGTCGGGCAGCATCGTGAAGATCACGTCGGCGCGTTCGGCCACGCCCTTGGCGCTGGTGCATTGCGTGGCCGAGCTGTCGGCGATCTCAGGATTGACCTTGCTGCGCGTGTGCACGAACAGCTGGTGGCCGGCCTTGATCAGCTGCAGCGCCATCGGCGCGCCCATGATGCCCAGGCCGATGAAGCCCAGCTTCTGCGGGGAGGAAGTCATTCAGCAGTCTCCGTGTGGTCAGCGCGCCAGTGCCTGGATCCAGCCCAGGCCGTCCTCGGTGCGCGCCGCGGGCTTGTATTCGCAGCCGATCCAGCCTGTGTAGCCGATGCGGTCCAGGTGCTTGAACAGGAAGGCGTAGTTGATCTCGCCGGTGCCGGGCTCGTTGCGGCCCGGGTTGTCGGCCAGCTGGATGTGGCCGATGCGCGCCAGCTGCGCGCTCATCGTGTTGGCCAGCTCGCCTTCCATGCGCTGCGCGTGGTAGATGTCGTACTGCACGTAGGCGTTGTCGGCGCCCACCTCGTCCAGGATCGAGATCGCCTGCGCGGTGGTGTTGAGATAGAAGCCGGGGATGTCGAAGCGGTTGATCGGCTCGATCAGCAGGTTCAGCTTCGCCTTCTTGAACTCGACCGCGGCATAGCGCAGGTTGGCGACGAAGGTGCTGCGCAAGGTCGCGGCGTCGACGCCGGCCGGCGCCTTGCCGGCCAGGCAGTTGAGGTGCGGCACGCCCAGCGCGGTGCCGTACTCGATGCCGCGCGCCACGCCGGCGCGGAATTCGTCGACCCGCTTCGGGTCGCAGGCCAGGCCGCGGTCACCGGCATCCCAGTTGCCGGCCGGCAGGTTGTGCAGCACCAGCTTCAGGCCATGGGCCTTCAGCCGCTGCTGCAGCTCGGCCACCGGGTAGGCATAGGGAAACAGGAACTCCACCGCCTTGAAGCCGGCCTTGGCGGCGGCCTCGAAGCGGTCGAGGAAATCATGCTCGTTGAAGAGCATCGTCAGGTTGGCGGCGAATTGGGGCATGGCGTTGTCGGTCTCATTCAGTCAAGAAGACCGATCGCCGTCGGCGCATCGGCAATGCTGGCGGCGAGTTCCTCGAACTCGTTGATCGCGTCGATCTCGGTGCCCATCGAGATGTTGGTCACGCGCTCGAGCATCACCTCGATGACCACCGGCACGTTGAACTCGGCCATCCAGGCATTGGCCTGCTGGATCGCGGGCTTGATCTCTTCCTGCTTGTGCACGCGCACGAACTTGCAGCCCAGGCCCTCGACCACCTTCTGGTGGTCGACGCCGTAGCCATCGAGCTCGGGCGCGTTGATGTTGTCGAAACCCAGCTGCACGCAGTAGTCCATGTTGAAGCCGCGCTGCGCCTGGCGGATCAGGCCCAGGTAGCTGTTGTTGACCAGCATGTGGATGTACGGCAGCTTGAACTGCGCGCCCACCGCCAGCTCTTCGATCATGAACTGGAAGTCGTAGTCGCCCGACAGCGCGACGATGGTGCGGCTCGATCGGCCGCGCGCACGCCCAGCGCGGCGGGAATGGTCCAGCCCAGCGGGCCGGCCTGGCCGCAGTTGATCCACTGCGCGGTCCGAACACGTGCAGGAACTGCGCGCCCGCGATCTGGCTCAGCCCGATGGTCGACACGTAGGTGGTGTCGCGCGGGAAGTTGTTGTTCATGCACTGGTAGACCCGCTGCGGCTTCATCGGCACCGCCTCGTAGTTGGTCTTGCGCAGCATGGTGCGCTTGTTCGCGGCACTCGGCAACCCACTCGCTGCGGTCACGCAACTGGCCGGCGGCCTTCATCTCGCGCGCCACTTCGACGAACAGCTGCAGCGCGGCCTTGGCGTCGGAGACGATGCCGAGGTCCGGCGTGAACACGCGGCCGATCTGCGTGGGCTCGATGTCCACGTGCACGAAAGGCTGCGGCCCTTGCAGTAGACGTCGGTCGAGCCCGTGTGGCGGTTGGCCCAGCGGTTGCCGATGCCGAGCACGAAGTCGCTGGCCAGCATCGTCGCATTGCCGTAGCGGTGCGACGTCTGCAGACCGCACATGCCGGCCATCAGCTTGTGGTCGTCGGGGATCGCGCCCCAGCCCATCAGCGTGGGGATCACCGGCACGTTGACCGTTTCAGCAAACTCGACCAGCAGGTCGGAGGCATCGGCATTGATGATGCCGCCACCGGCCACGATCAGCGGCCGCTCGGCCGCCTGCAGCATCGCGATGGCCTTCTCGATCTGCTTGCGCGTGGCGGCGGGCTTGAAGGCGGGCAGCGGCTCGTAGGTGTCGATGTCGAACTCGATCTCGGCCATCTGCACGTCGAAGGGCAGGTCGATCAGCACCGGGCCCGGGCGGCCCGAGCGCATCAGGTGGAAGGCCTGCTGGAAGGCGCGCGGCACCTGCGCCGGCTCCAGCACCGTGGTCGCCCACTTGGTGACGGGCTTGACGATGGCGGTGATGTCCACCGCCTGGAAGTCCTCCTTGTGCATGCGGGCGCGCGGCGCCTGGCCGGTGATGCACAGGATGGGGATCGAATCGGCGATGGCCGAGTACAGGCCGGTGACCATGTCGGTGCCGGCCGGCCCGCTGGTGCCGATGCACACGCCGATGTTGCCGGCCACCGCGCGGGTGTAGCCCTCGGCCATGTGCGACGCGCCTTCCACATGGCGGGCCAGCACGTGGGCGATGGTGCCGCGTTCGCGCAGCGCCGCGTACAGCGGGTTGATGGCCGCGCCGGGCACGCCGAAGGCTTGGCTGACGCCCTCCTTCTCCATCACCAGCACCGCGGCCATGATGGCCTTCATCTTTGCCATGACAGTCTCCTTCTTGGGTTGCGGCGATGGTCAGGCAAGGTGCCGCTCGTGGGAACGGCGCACGGCCCATATCAGCTATTCCGCGGCGGAATGACTTGCTGTCAGGCTGGTCACTGACGGCGCATAGCGGCCGTCGGATTTCGTTGCATCGGCGCGAGCCGAGGCTGGCGGGAAAGCGAATCCGTCCATGTCCCCCGCCCGGTCTTGACAGACCGGGCTCCTCCTTTACTTCCCGGATTCGCTTCCCCGCCATCCTCGGCAGGACACGCGGAGGTGTTCGCGGTGGCAGCGGCCCCGGAATTCATCGCGACCCGAGCGGTGCCGGGTCACGGGCGGACCGCCGGCAGGGCGCCTATGCGACGCCGAGGAGCGCAGGTTTCACGGCCGGCGCGCGCGCGCGCCTTCCACCTCTGACTTCGTCGCGACTGTTTGAACGTAGCGCTCGCGATCAGCGCGCGAAGTAAGTTGGCGACGAGGCCGTGAAGCCGAGCACCACAGGGCACCCCGCCCACCGGGCGGGGCGTCGCATTCGAAGCCCTGCCGGCGGTTCGCCCGTGGCCCCACGCCCCACACTTCGCACGCCACCAACGAACGGCGGCCGCTATGCGCCGACAGCAGCCAGCGGCCCCGGTTCAGGCTACTGCACGCAGCGGCGGTCGCCGCATCCAAAAGGTGGACAGTGCCATGCCGGCGACGATGTGCCAGATGCCCCACCAGGCGGTGACGATGGCCATGCCGCCCAGCCCGCCGAAGAAGTTGAAGACCAGCACCAGACCGAGGCCGGAGTTCTGGATGCCAGTCTCGAAGGCGACCGCGCGGCAGTCGCGCTCGGACAGGCCGGCGGCGCGCGCCAGGCCGTAGCCACCCGCCAGCGCCAGCGCGTTGTGCACGAACACCACCACCACGACGAAGCGGCCGTACTGCAGGAAGAAGGCCCAGTTCAGCACCAGCGCACCGACCACGAAGCCCACCAGCACCAGCAGCGAAAAATTGCGCATCGGCCCGTGCACGCGGCGCGCAAAGGCCGGGAAGCGGTGCGCGATGAACATGCCGGCGGCCAGCGGCAACCCGAGCAGCATCGACACCTCGATCAGCATGTGCAGCGGGTCCAGCGAGAACGAGCGCAGCAGCGCGTTCATCTGCGGGTCCAGCGAGCCCCAGAAGGTGACGTTCAGCGGCGTCAAGAACATCGCGCCCACGGTGGACAGCGTGCTGATCGACACCGACAGCGCCGCATTGCCGCCCGAGCGGTGGGTGAAGAAGTTGGAGATGTGCCCGGCCGGGCAGGACGACACCAGCAACATGCCCAGGCCGATCGACGGCAGCGGCTTGATCAGCAGGATCAGCACAAAGGTGAAGGCCGGGAACAGCAGGTGGTGGCTGAGCAGGCCGATGGCCAGCGCCCTGGGCGTACGCAACGCGGCCTTGAAGTCGGCCACGCGCAGGTCCAGCGCGATGCCGAACATCACCAGCGCCAGCACCACACCCAGGCCCAGTTGCGCCTGCGGGTTGAAATTCAGGCGGACCTGATCGATGCTCTCAATCATCGGCGAGCACCAGCAGAGCCGCCAGGCGGCGGGCATCGTCGAGCCGGTCCAGCTGCTGCAGCGACTCCAGGTACCGACTGCGCTGCAACGGCGGCAGTGGCCGCGGCGCGTAGGCCATGCAATCGTCGAAGCGGGCCTGCTGCTGCGCATCGCTCAGGTCGTTGCCGGGAAAGCCCGGCGCGATGTCCAGGCCACGCTCGAACACGCGGCCGTCTTCGGTGCGCAGCACCACGTCCACGGCAGTGTGGCCGCGCGGGTTCATCGACGCATCGCCTTCGATGCGCACGCGCGGAATCAGGCGCTGCACCTGGGGGTCGACGATCTGCTCGGGCCGGAAGTGCGCCAGCTTCGAACTGCGCCGCACGATGGCATTGGCCACGCAGTACTGCGCGCTGAACTGGGCGTCGACACGCGGGTTCTCGCCGATGCGCCACGGCTGGCCGACCAGCTTGAACGAATAGGGCGGCTGGCGCACCTGCACCGATTGCACCTGCTCCGGCCGCAGGTCGAGCTCGCGCACCGCCTGCAGCACCAGCTCGGTCATGCCCTGCGTGGCACCGCAGCTCGGATACTGCTTGAACATCATCTTCAGCAGCCGCCAGTCTTCGCCCAGCCCGGCGGCCAGCGCGGGCGCGTCGAGCCGCCCTCGACCGTAGAGGTAGCCGTAGCCGTACAGGCCGGTGACGAACTGGTGCGGACCGGTGAAACCGCGCTGCGCCATCTGCGCGCAGACCACGCCGGTTTCCGCCACCCAGCCCTGCACCGCGCGCACCGCCAGCGAACCGTCGATGTTGCTCTGAAAGCTGCCGCCGCAGCGGTTGAAGGCCAGCGCCAGCGCATGCAGCGTCTGCCGCGGCGTCAGCTTCAGAATGCGTGCCGCGGCCGCCGTCGGCGCAAAGACCACGGCGATGCCGGTCGGGTCGAAACCGTCGTACTGCGATTCGCTGAGGTTGAAGCGCGAACTCAGTTCGGCGCCGGCGGCCAGCGCGGCCAGGAACTCCGACCCGCTGCAGCCGCCGGCCGCTTCGGCCGCGGCCAGCGCCGCAGGGATCAGCGACGAGCCGATGTGGATGCCGGGCGCCATCGCGTCGCAGTAGTCCAGCGCGCGGCACATCGTGCCGTTCAGCTGCGCGGCGCTGGCCGCGGGCAGCTTGTCGCCGAAGACGAAGGACGTGGCCTGCTCGCGGCCGCCGCGCTCGCGCAGCAGGTCGCGCAAAGCAGCGATGCCGTCTTCGCCGGCCCCAGCCACCGCCGCGCCGGTGGCGGCCATCATCACCAGGCGCACGATGCGGCGCGCCTCGGGCGGCACGTCGCGCGCCTGCAGCGTGCAGACGAAGTCGGCCAGTCGTTGTTCGATGCTCATGCGACGGTCCCCCGTGAGGTGCGCGTGATCATGGCCCGCCGCCAGGCGTGCGCGCTCATGCGGCCTCTCCCGGCGCACCCGGCGTGACGTCGACGCCGGCTTGCTGCTCCACCCAGCGCGCCAGTTCGCTGACGCTGACGCCCGGGCCCGCCGCCCGCGACGCCGCGCGCCACAGCTGCTGCCCCAGGCCCGACAGCGGCATCGGCAGCTGCGCGTCCTGCGCCAGGCCCAGCGCGATGCCGATGTCCTTGAGCATCAGCTCCAGCTTGAAGGGGTCGTCGAAGCTGCGGCTGATGACACGCTGCGCGATGTGGTTGCGCGTGATCCACGAGCCTCCGGTGGACTCGTTCAGCACCGCCACCATCGCCGTCGGGTCCAGGCCGACGCGCTTGCCCAGCGTCAAGCCTTCCATCGTCGCGCTGAAGGTCATCGCGGTGATCAGGTTGTTGATGCACTTCATCATGTGGCCGGCACCCAGCGGCCCCACGTGGTGCACCGCGCGGCCCATGCGCTGCAGCAACGGTTGCACGCGCTGCACGTCGGCCGCGCTGCCGCCGACCATGAACACCAGTTCCGCGGCCTCGGCGCCCCACTGCGCGCCGGACACCGGCGCGTCGACCATCGCCATGCCGCCTTCGGCCAGTGCGCCGGCGGTCTGCGTGGTCAGCCACGGCTCGGCCGACGAGGTGTCGAGCAGCAGCGCACCGGGCTTCATGCCGTGGCGCAGGCCCTGCTCGCCCAGCGCCACCTGCTGCACCACCTGGCCGTTGGGCAGCATCGTGACGATCACGTCGCAGCCATCGGCCAGCGCAGCCGGCGTGTCGCAGGCCCGCGCGTCGCCGCCGAGCGCCTGGGCCAGCGTGCGCGCCGCATCGGCGTTCGCGTCGTGCAGCCGCAGCCGATGGCCGGCGCTCGCCAGGTGCCGGGCCATCGGCGCGCCCATCACGCCGAGGCCGACGAATCCGATCTGCAGCATCTGCATCCCAAAGTCTCCTTGCTTGTGTGGTTCGGGTACGGCCGCTGGAGCGGCACGCACGGCCGCTAACGGTACACGCCGTCCCATTCTCCGGCCGGTACCCGGGCGGACAGGCCGTCGTCGCTGGCCAACGGCCGGTTCATGCGGAACATGGCTTCGGGCGTGAGCACCGAGTAGTCCATGTAGCCCAGGCGCGCGAGCGCTCGCATCTCGCCGCTCTGCACCAGGCCGTCTTTGATGTACGCATCGTCGATGTAGACGCCGACCACGTGGCCGATGACCAGCGTGTAGCCCTCGCCGCGGGCCGGTGCAGGCAGTGGCAGCGTCTGCCACAGTCTGCATTCGAAGGCCGCCGGCGATTCGGCCACGCGCGGCGGCGCGACGAAGCGGGATGCGGCCTTGCCCAGGCCGGCGAGTTCGAACTCGTCGACGCCGGCGGCCACCGGTGCCGAGCTGAGGTTCATCCGGTCGCGCAGCGCCCAGGTGGCGATCGACACGGTGAACTCGCCGGTGTCCAGGATGTTGCGCAGGCTGTCCTTGGTGCCGCCGCTGCTGAACATCAGCATCGGCGGCCGGTCGCTGACCGCGTTGAAGAAGCTGTAGGGCGCCAGGTTGGCGACACCGTCCCGGCTGAGGGTGGAGATCCAGCCGATCGGCCGCGGCACCACCAGTGCCTTGAAGGGGTCGTGCGGCAGCCCGTGGTCGCGCAAGGCGGTGTCGTAGTGCATGGCCACAGCTTATACGAGCGCTACAGTTGCTTCATGGATACCGTCGTCGGGCTGCAGCTGTTCATCCGCGTGGTCGAAACCGGCAGCTTCAGCAAGGCATCGGGCGATCTGGGCATCACCCAGCCCACCGCCACCAAGCACGTGGCCGCGCTGGAGGCGCGGCTCGGCGCACGGCTGTTCCACCGCAGCACGCGCGGCGTCACGCCCACCGAGGTCGGCGCGGCGTACTACGACAAGTGCAAGGCCATCGTGCGTCAGCTGGAGGAAGCGGACAGCCTGGCCGCACTGCTGCAGTCGCGGGTGCAGGGCACGCTGCGCATCAGCACCTCGGTGGCCTTCGGCCGGCGCGTACTGACGCCGCTGGTGCTGCGCTTCATGCAACAGCACCCGGGGCTGCAGGTCGACCTGAGCTTCGACGACCGCTACGTCAACCTGGTCGAACAAGGCGTGGACCTGGCGATCCGCATGGGCCGGCTGGCCGATTCCTCGCTGGGCGCTCGTTACCTGGGCATGAACCCGTGGGTGCTGGTGGCTTCGGCCGACTACCTGCGACGGCGCGGCACACCGGCCGAGCCCGGCGAGCTCAGCGCGCACGATGCGCTGATCTACAGCAGCGTGCAAGGCGACGACCGCTGGCACTTCAGCGGCGCCGACGGCCGCACGCTGCAGGTGCCGGTGCAGGGCCCGCTGCGCAGCAACAACCTGTCGGCACTGCTGGCCGCGGTGCGCAGCGGCCAGGGACTGGCCGCGCTGCCCTGGTACGTGGCCCATGCGTCGGTGCGCGACGGCGTGCTGCAGCCGCTGCTGCAGCAGTGGGCGCTGCCGGCACAGGAGATCCACGCGGTCTTCAGTTCGCCGCGACTGGTCCCGACCAAGGTGCTGGGCTTCGTCGACTTCCTGCTGCCGCAGTTCGGCGGCGACTGGTGGGCGGGCGACAATGCCCGCGCCGCCACTGCCTGAGCCCGCGCCCATGCCCACGCTGACCGAACGCCTCGCTGCCTGCTATTCCGGAGCCGTGCACGACGTGCTGCGCGCCATGGGCCACGAACACATCGTGCTGCCGCCCGAGATCAAGTGCATCGCGCCAGGCCAGAAGCTGGCCGGGCCGGTATGGACCGTGGCCGGCCACATCGACCGCAGCAAGAGCCGCCACGACTGCCTGCTGGGCTGGTGCACGCTGCTGGCCAAGGCACCCGCCGGCCACGTGGTGGTGTGCCAGCCGCACAACCACGAGGTCGCGCTGATGGGCGAGCTGTCGGCGCAGACGCTGGCCGCGCGCGGCGTGCTCGGCTACGTGGTCGATGGCGGCTCGCGCGATACCGACCTGGTGCTGGAGCAGGGCTTCCCGGTGTTCTGCTCGTTCCTGACGCCGTCGGACATCGTCGCGCGCTGGATCCCCCATGCCTACGGCGAGCCGGTGGACATCGGCGGCGTCACCATCCACACCGGCGACTACCTGCTCGGCGACCGCGACGGCGTGGTCGTCATCCCGGCCGCGCTGGCCGAAGAAGTGGTGACCAAGACCGAGGAAGTGGTAGCCACCGAAAGCGACATGCGCCGCGCGCTGGTCTCGGGAATGGACCCGGTCGAGGCCTACCTGAAGTACGGCAAGTTCTGAGCGGCGCGGCGGCGCAGCGCAGCCGCATCACGCGCCCGGGCCGCGCTCCACCACCACGTCCTTCGCCCGCAGCGGCTCGCGGCAATGCGAACAGATGCTCACCGGGTCGAACCGGTGGCCGCAGGGCGCGTGGCGGTGCAGCAGCGGCCGGCCACGTTCGCCGGCCATGTGCACGTCGCCCCAGTGCACGATCGCCATGATCACCGGATGCAGGTCCAGCCCCTTGGGCGTCAGCCGGTACTCGTCGCGCGGCGGTGAGGTCTGGTAAGGCTGCTTGCGCAGCACGCCCGCCTCCACCAGCCTGCGCAGCCGGTCGGCCAGCATCGGCCGGGACATGCCCAGGCGCTGCTGGAAGGCTTCGAAGCGGCGCACGCCGAGGAAGCAGTCGCGCAGCACCAGCAGCGTCCAGCGGTCGCCGATGACCGATGCCGTTCGCGCCACCGAGCAGCGCTCCTCGTCCAGCTGGCTCCACTTCATGCGCTCGACTCTACCCTTGACGAGTTCAATTTTCAAACTTACTCTTGGCCGTCCGTTGCGATGAAGGCAGGCCCCGAGGAGACCGACGATGCCGACCGACAGCCCCTCCGCGTCCCCCGGCACCGTGGCCGTCATCGGTGCCGGGGACTACATCGGCGCCGCCATCGCGCGCCGTTTTGCCGCCGGCGGCTACACCGTGGTGGCCGGACGGCGCAACGGCGAGAAGCTGGCACCGCTGGTGGCCGACATCGAGGCCCGCGGCGGCCGCTGCGTGGGCCGCTCGCTCGACGCGCGCCAGGAAGACGATGTGACCGCCTTCCTGGCCGAAGCCGAGCGCATCGCGCCGCTGCAGGTGTGCGTGTTCAACGTCGGCGCCAACGTCAACTTTCCGCTGCTGGAGACCACCGAGCGCGTGTTCCGCAAGGTCTGGGAGATGGCCTGCTATGCCGGCTTCCTGAGCACCCGCGAAGCCGCACGGCTGATGCTGCCGCGCCGCCAGGGCAGCATCTTCCTCACCGGCGCCACCGCCGGCATGCGCGGCGGGCCCGGATATGCCGCCTTCGCCTCGGCCAAGTTCGGCCTGCGCGCCGTGGCCCAGAGCGCAGCGCGCGAACTGGGACCGCAGAACATTCACGTGGCCCACCTGGTGATCGATTCCGGCGTCGACACCGCCTGGGTGCGCGCCCGCCGCAAGGCACTGACCGGCTCCGACGAGCCCGCGCCCGACGAACTGATGCGGCCCGAATCCATCGCCGAGACCTACTGGATGCTGCACCAGCAGCCGCGCGATGCCTGGACCCACGAACTGGATCTGCGCCCCTTTGGCGAACGTTGGTAGGACGACCCATGGACCCCATCGAATTCCACTTCGACTTCGGCAGCCCCAATGCCTACCTCAGCCACAAGCTGATTCCGTCGATCGAGGCCCGCACCGGCGCGCACTTCGCGTACGTGCCGATCCTGCTCGGCGGCCTGTTCAAGCTGGCCAACAACCGGTCGCCGGGCGAGGCCTTCGCCGACATCCCCAACAAGCTGGCCTACGAACAGCTGGAGACGCGGCGCTTCGTGCAGCGCCACGGCCTTCATGCCTATGCCTGGAATCCGCACTTCCCGGTCAACACGCTGAAGATCATGCGCGGCGCCTGCGCCGCACAGAAGCTGGACTGTTTCATGCCCTATGTCGAGGCGGTCTATGCGGCGATGTGGGAGCGCGGCCTGAACATGGCCGAAGACCAGGTCATCCTGGACACGCTGCGCGACGCCGGCCTGGACGGGCCGCGCCTGATGGCCACCGCGCAGGACGCCGACGTCAAGGCGCGGCTGCTGCAGAACACGCAGCGCTCGCATGAACGCGGGGCCTTCGGTTCACCGACCTTCTTCGTCGGCGAGCAGATCTTCTTCGGCAAGGACAAGCTGCGTGACGTCGAGGAAGCCATTGCCCAGCGCTGAGTCGCACGCACGCGGTTTGCGCCAGATCGGTATGCCGTCGCGGGCAACGGCATAGAGTCGGAACGTCTGCGGCATCGTGCCCGGCGTTCCGACATGCGCCCGATCAAGACCCTGCTACTGCTGACCCTGCTGCTGCCCACGCTGTTGTGGGTGCTGGCCGACACACCCTGGCCGCAGCCCTTCGGCTACTTCGCCTTCCGCACGCTGTACATCCAGCTCAGCGGCATCGTCGCCATCGCCGCGATGAGCGTGGCCGTGCTGCTGGCGCTGCGGCCGAAGTGGCTGGAGCCGTGGCTGCAGGGGCTGGACAAGATGTACCGGCTGCACAAGTGGCTGGGGTTGAGCGCGCTGGCGGCAGCGGTGCTGCACTGGTGGCTCGCGCAGGGCACGAAGTGGATGGTCGGCTGGGGTTGGCTGGCGCGGCCGGCACGCGGCGCGCGCCCGCCGGCACCGGACCCAAGCACAGTCGAGGGTTGGCTGCACACCCAGCGCAAGCTGGCCGAATCGCTCGGCGAATGGGCCTTCTACGCGGCAGCGCTGCTGATCCTGCTGGCGCTGATCAAGCGCTTTCCGTACCACCTGTTCACGAAGACGCACCGCTGGATCGCCGTGGTCTACCTGCTGCTCGCCTATCACGCAGTGGTGCTGACCCGCTTCGACTACTGGCTGCAGCCGGTGGGCTGGCTGCTCGGCGCGCTGCTGGCCGGCGGCAGCGTGGCGGCGCTGTGGTCGCTGTTCGGCCGCATCGGCGCTGGGCGCAAAGTGGCCGGCCAGATCGAAAGCCTGCAGTACTACCCCGGGCTCGACGTGCTGGAGTCGCGCATCGCGCTGCAGCCGGGCTGGCCGGGGCATGCGGCCGGACAGTTTGCCTTCGTCACCTCGGACCGACGCGAGGGCGCGCATCCCTACACCATCGCCTCGGCCTGGAATGCCGCCGACCCGCACATCGTCTTCATCACCAAGGCGCTGGGCGACCATACCCGCCGGCTGCCGCAGCGCCTGAAGCCCGGCCTGCCGGTCACGGTCGAAGGACCTTACGGCTGCTTCGACTTCGACGACGGCGCGCCGCGCCAGATCTGGGTGGGCGCAGGCATCGGCATCACGCCCTTCATCGCCCGCATGAAGCAGCTGGCTTCCGTGCCGCCGGCAGCCAACTCCGCCAGCACCATCGACCTGTTCACCCGACGGCCGTGGCCGAGACGGCCGCGCTGGACAAGCTGCGCGCCGACGCCGCGGCCGCCGGAAATCTCGCCATCTGCTGGTCGATGCGGTGGACGGCCGGCGCTCGACGGCGCACGCATCCGAGCGGCGGTGCCGGACTGGGCCGACGGCAGCCTGTGGTTCTGCGGCCCACCGGCCCTCGGCGCCGCCCTGCGCGCGGACTTCCTGGCGCAGGGGCTGGCAGCCACGCGTTTCCATCAGGAACTCTTCCAGATGCGTTGAACCGCCGTCCTGCGGGATGTCGTCAGTTTCGCGTCAGGCAGCAGGATCATGCTGCACTGCAACATGAACCTGCCACTGAACCTGCAACTGGGTCTGGACGACCTGCTCGCCGAGCTGCACCACGCACGGCGCAGCGGTGACCTCGGCCGGCTGGCGCTGATCGCCTACTGCGACGTGCGCCGGTGGGCGCGGCAGGCGGGAGAGTTCGATATCGCCCGCCATTCGATGGCCATGTTCACCGGCGAACCGCATGCCAGCCGCGAGGCCTTCCTCGAAAAGGTCGACGTGCTGCTGCACGACATGGAGCAGGTGCAGGCGCGGCTGCAGCCTGACCCGATGTCGCTGGCACCGGCCCAGCGGCGTACCTTCTGCGAGCCACCGGCCACGCCCGGTTGAAAGCGTACTCTGGCCGGGCGGTGCCGGCGGCCCGCTAGCATCCTGCCGATGGAACAGCTTCTCGAAGAGATCAACCGCAAGTTCGTGGACCGCACGCCGCACATGCACGAGATCGGCGCGCGCATCACCGCCGTCGACCGCGGCCGCGGCTCGATGAGCCTGCCGGCGCGCCCGGAATGGGTCGGCGACCCCGGGCGGGCGCAGCTGCATCCGGGCGTGCTGACCGTGCTGGCCGATTCGACCTGCGGGCTCGCGGTGGGCACCGCGCTGACCGAGCGCGCACCTTACGCGACGCTGGACCTGCGCATGGACTACCTGCGGCCTGCCGGACCGGAATCCGGCCTGCAGTGCGACGCGCATTGCTACCGCATCACGCGCAACGTCGCTTTCGTGCGCGGCGAGGTCTGGCAGAACGAGCGCGAGCAGCCGATCGCCACGGTGCAGGCCACGTTCATGCTGTCGACCGCACTGCGGCGCGCACCCACCGAGGCGGCAGCGGCGGAAACCGAACAGATCGGCTGGACCGCGCCGCCGGGCCAGGAGCCGGTGCTCGCCGGCGTCGGCATCCCCTACGTCGACTATCTGGGCATCCGCCTGGCCGAAGGCGGCGACCGGCCGCTGTTCCGCATGCCCCACCAGGACAAGCTGATCGGCAACCCGATGCTGCCGGCACTGCACGGCGGCGTGGTCGCCGGCTTCGCGGAAACCGCAGCCACGCTGCACCTGATCCGCACGCTGCGCGGCGCCAAGTTTCCGAAGAGCATCGACTTCGCGATCGACTACCT
>JBGAII010000139.1:0-11786 GCA_044225625.1 Rubrivivax sp. | reverse complement strand
CGCTGGGCGACGACGATCTCGCCTTCTTTCCAGAGACATCGCATGCCCGGCACCGCCAGGAGCTGCAGGCGCTGGTGGCCGAGGCGCAGGCCAAGCGCCTGCAGGTCGAGCGCGTGCTGCGCGTGGCCTGCCCGTCACGCGGCACGCTGCTGGCCAGCGGCCGGCTGGATGCCTACCTCTCGGTCCTGAAATGGGGTCTGGACCTGGCCGGCGTGCCGGTGCTGCCGGAGCTGGTGGACTTCCTCGGCGAGGTGGCGCGGCGCCGCAGCGACCCGGCCGAGCTGCCGGGCCTGGAGGCGATGACGCCCGACAGCCCGGTGGTGCAATGGCTGAATGCCGGCGGCGAGCCGGTTCCCGGCCAGCTGCGCGTGCTGGCCGGCGACATCGAGGGCGACTCGGTGCTGTCGTGGGTGAAGACGCTGCTGGCCGACGCCTTCTACTGGACCGACAACGACCTGGTGGTGCAGACGCGCTCGATGTACGGCGGCTCGCCGCGGGCGGCGTCCGGCGCCAGCTTCGTGCTCGAGCGCGGCGCCAAGGTTTCGCACTTCAACTACTTCGCCAACGAACGCAGCGTACAGGCCGTCGAAAGCGGTCTGACCGAAGCGGCACCTTCCGGCTTCCGGCTGATCGGCCCGCTGTCCTGGGCGGGGCAGGACGCCGGCGGCACGCGCGCGGCGCGCGCGCTGCAGCGTTCGCGCGGCGCCGATGCCGAAGGGCGACCGGCCGCGGCCCGGCCGGCGGTGGTGCTGCTGCCCGGCATCCTGGGTTCGAACCTGGCGCTGGACGGCCGGCGCATCTGGCTCGGGCTGCGCGTCGTCGGCGGGCTGAAGAAGCTGGCCTGGGACCCGGCGACGGCCGCACACATCACGCCCGACGGCGCCATCGGGCTGAGCTACGACGACCTGATCGAGCACCTTGCGGCCACGCACGAGGTCATCGAATTCAGCTACGACTGGCGCCGGCCGGTCGAAGACGAGGCGCGCCGCCTGGCCACGGTGGTCGACGACGCGCTGGCACACCTGATCGAGCACCTTGCGGCGACGCACGAGGTCATCGAATTCAGCTACGACTGGCGCCGGCCGGTCGAAGACGAGGCGCGCCGCCTGGCCACGGTGGTCGACGACGCGCTGGCACGCCGCAGCGCCAGCGGCCAGCCGGTGCGCCTGCTGGCGCATTCGATGGGCGGCCTGGTCGCGCGCACGCTGCAGCTCGAAGCACCGGACACCTGGCGCCGCCTGATGAATCACGACGGCGCACGGCTGCTGATGCTGGGCACGCCGAACGCCGGCTCGTGGGCGCCGATGCAGGTGCTGTCCGGCGACGACACCTTCGGCAACACACTGGTGGCCTTCGGCGGCTTGTTCGACGACGCCGGCACGCGCCGCATCATGGCCGGCATGCCCGGCTTCATCCAGCTGCAGGCGGCACTGACCGACCCGACGCTGAAGCTCGACCGCGCCGAAGAATGGCAGCGGCTGGCCGACGAGGACCTGCGCCGTCTGAAGGAGCGCAGCCGCTGGCACGCCGATGAGCGCCAGCTGCGCGTCTACGCGTGGAGCGCGCCGCCGCAGGCGGTGCTCGACCAGGCGGTGGCGCTGCGCCGCCGGCTGGACCAGCAGGCCGCCGGCCTGGGCGCCGACGCGCAGAAGATGCTGCTGGTCGTCGGCCACGACCAGTTCACGCCAGCCGGTTACCGCGTCGGCGACGAGGGGCTCGAGTACCTGGACGCACCCGACGGCGACGGCCGCGTGCCGCTGGCCAGTGCGCTGCTGCCCGGCGTGCGCACCTGGCGCTGCGAAGCCACCCACGGCAAGCTGGCGGACCAGGCCGACGCCTTTGCCGCCTACGACGAACTGCTCGCGCTGGGCGACACCACGCTGCTGCCGCGGCTGGACAGCACGGCCTTGCGCGGCGCCGCCGGCACGGCCGAGCGGGTGCCGAGCCGGCCGTCGCGCGGCAAGCTGCCGTCGCAGCCCCCGTCCGCGCCCTTCGAACTGTTCGCGCGCGACGCCGCCGCGCTGCCGCTGGCCGGCGGCGCCCAGCTGCCGATCGTCGTGCTCAACGGCAACCTCAAGTTCATCCAGGCGCCGCTGATGCTCGGCCACTACCAGTCGGGTTCGCTGACCGGCACCGAATACGTGGTCAACCTGCTCACCGGCGGGTTGATGGCCGATTCGCTGAACGCCGGCCGCTACCCTGCGGAGCCCGGCAGCGCACAGGTCTTCGTCAACACCCGTGTCGATCCGGAGCAGCCGTGGAGCCTGCCGCGGCCGGCGGCGGTGGTGGTGGTCGGCCTCGGCGAGGAAGGTCGGCTGCGTGCCGCCGACCTGCAGCGCAGCGTGCGCCAGGGCGTGATCGCCTTCGCCCAGCGCGAGAAGGAACAGCGCGGCGCCACCGGCTTCGAGCTCGCGGCCACGCTGATCGGCAGCGGCGGCGTCGGCATCCACGTCGGCACCGCGGCGCAGGCCATCGCGCAGGGCGTGGCCGCGGCCAACCGGCGCCTGGCGCGCAGCGGCTGGCCGCAGGTGACGCAGCTGCAGCTGATCGAGCTGTACCTGGACCGCGCCACCGAGGCACACAACGCGCTGGCGATGCTGGCCGAATCGCGACCGCAGGACTATGCGCTGGCGCCGACGGTGGCCTCGCGCACCGGCGCGCTGCGCCGGCCCTCGGAATCGGGCTACCGCGGCGCCGGCTACGACTTCATCAACGCGGTGCAGCGCAACGGCGCCAACGGGCAGCCGGTGATCGAGTTCACGCTCGACACGCAGCGCGCGCGCACCGAGGTGCGCGGCCAGGCGACGCAGCCGAGGCTGGTGGACGAGATGGTGCGCATCGGCGCCGATGCCGCCAGCACCGACCTGAAGGTGCGGCGCAGTCTGTTCCAGCTGCTGGTGCCGGTGGAGATCGAGCCCTTCCTCGCCGGCTGCACGGCGGTGGTGCTGCAGCTGGACACGGCGGCGGCGCGCTTTCCGTGGGAGCTGCTCGATGCCGGCCCCGGCGACGACGGCCGCGCCGCCGACGACGCGCCGTGGGCGGTACGCACCCAGGTGATCCGCAAGCTGCGCACCGAAGACTTCCGCGAGCGACCGGTCGGCGCCGGCCGCGACGGCAGCGTGCTGGTGATCGGCGAGCCGCAGTGCGACCCGGCCCTGTATGCCGAGCTGCCCGCGGCGCGCGACGAGGCGCAGGTGGTGGCACGCACGCTCGGTGCCGCAGCGCTGATCAACCCCGACGCGCTGGCCGTGGTCAATGCACTGCTCGACGAACCGCGGCGCATCGTGCACATCGCCGGCCACGGCGAGCACCGCGACGACGGCAGCGGCGGCGTCATCCTGACGCATGGCGCGGTGCTGGGGCCGCGCGAGATCGGTGCGATGCGCACCGTGCCCGAGCTGGTGTTCATCAACTGCTGCTTCCTCGGCCAGGTGAAGCCCGGGTCGGACGCCAGCGCCAATGCGCTGGGCGAATCGCGCACCCGCTTTGCCGCCGGCGTGGCCGAGCAGCTGATCCGCAACGGCGTGCGCTGCGTCGTCGCCGCAGGCTGGGCGGTGGAAGACGTGCCGGCCATGCGCTTCGCGGCACGCTTCTACGAACGGCTGCTGGCCGGCGACCGCTTCATCGATGCCGTCGGCGAGGCGCGGCGCGCGGCCTGGGAGGCCAACCGGCGCGGCAACACCTGGGCCGCCTACCAGTGTTACGGCGATCCGGACTGGCGCTATGCCGACCCGGCCGAAGCGCAGGCCGCCGCGGTGCAGGTGCCGACGCTGGTGTCGGCACCGGCGCTGGCGCTGTGGCTGGAGAACCAGGCGCTGGACGCACGCTATGCGATACCGTCCACCGGGCCGGACGCACGCCGGCGCGATGCCCGACGACGCCGCGAGCGCGTGCAGAAGCTGGACAAGATGCAGGAGCGCTACGCGCCGCTGTGGGGCGGCATGGGCGCGGTGGCCGAAGCCTTCGGCCTGGCTTATGCCGACGCCGGCGAGATCGGCGCCGCCATCGCCTGGTACCGGCGTGCACATGAAGCCGCCGACGGCAGCGCCTCGATCAAGGCCAGCGAACAGCTCGGCAACCTGCTCGCACGCGGCGCCACCGAAGCCGCGCAGGTGGACGAGGCGATCACGCTGCTGCAGCAGCTGGTCGACCTGCGGCCGACGGCCGAGCGCCACAGCCTGCTGGGCTCGGCCTACAAGCGGCTGGCGCTGCTGTCGGCCGCGCGGGCGAGCGATGCGCTGCTGCAGTCGGCCGCCGCGTACGAGGCCGCGGAACACGCGGCGCGCGCGGCCGGCGCCCGCGACCTGCACTACCCGCTGGTCAACGTGATGGCCGTGCGCCTGCGCCTGGCGCTGCTGCAGGGCGGCGACACGCAGGCGGCGCTGGACGGGCGCATCGATGCAGCGCGGGCCTCGCTGCAGGCCGCGGCGACGCACGCGCAGGACTTCTGGTCGGTGGTCGGCCTGGTCGAACTGCAGCTGCTGCAGGCGGTGGCCGAAGGCCACCTGGCGTCGGCGGCAGCGGGCGTGCGCGAAGGCTTCGCCGAGGTCGCCGACCGCGTGCCGGCGCCGCACCTGTGGCGCTCGGTGCGCGACCAGTCGCACTTCGTGCTGGATGCGCTGCTGCAAGCCCGCGGCACGGCCGCGGCGGACGCGAAGGCGGCCGAAACGATCCTGAAGCAGGTCGATCGGCTGGCCGCGCTGCCGAGTGAGCCGCAGCCGAGTGAGCCGCAGCCGAAGGCGCCGCTGCCGAACGAGCCCCAGCCGGCACCCACCGGAGCGGCGCCGGAGTCACCGGTCTCCGTGCTGCCGAGCGCCCGGCCGCCTGCGGCCACCGCCAACGGCCACGGCACGCGCTCGCGCCGGCCCGATGCGCCGCCGGCAGCACCGCGCTCGGCGGCGCCTGCTGCCGGCGCCACGCCCGCTGCACCCGAAGCCCCGGGTGCCGCGCGCGACGCGCTGGTGCCCGAAGCCGATGCGGTGGACGCCGCGGTCTACTGCCCGCCGCGCGTGCCACGCGGCGCCAGCTTCCTGGTCCAGGTCTTCCTGCACCTGCCGGCGCAGGCGCAGGAAGTGGCCGAACGCGCGCTGGAAACCGACGCCGACGCGCGGCGCCGGCAGAGCTTCACGCTGCCGCTGGATGTGCCGGCCGGCACACGCGTCGACATCCGGCTGGAGATGCCGGGGCTGACGGTGAACGAGCCCGATGCCTTCGTCGTCTGGCGGCGCCGCGTGGCCAGCGTGCAGTTCCAGGTCGACGTGCCGGCCGCTGCCGCCGACCGCGTGCTGGGCCAGGTGCGCTTCGCCATTGCCGGTGCACCGGCCGGGACGATGCGCTTCCAGCTCGACATCGGCGCGGTCGGACAGCCGGCCGCTGCCGCCGCGTTGAGCCCGGTGGAGGCGGTGCGCTACCGCCGCGCCTTCGCGTCCTATGCGTCGAAGGACCGGGCCGAGGTGCTGCGCCGCGTGCAGGCCTTCAAGATCGCCGGCATCGAGGTGTTCCAGGACGTGCTCGACCTGTCGCCCGGCGAACGCTGGGAGCCCGAGCTGTACCGGCGCATCGACGACTGCGACGTGTTCCTGCTGTTCTGGTCGACCGCTGCCAGCCAGTCGGCCTGGGTCGGCAAGGAGATCGACTACGCGCTGCAGCGCAAGGGCGGCGTCGACGGCGGCCTGCCGGCGATCCAGCCGGTGCCGATCGAAGGGCCGCCGATCGTGCCACCGCCGGCGTCGCTGCAGAGCCTGCACTTCAACGACGCGCTGCTGGCGCACATCAGCGTGGCCGACGCCGCGCGGCCAAAGCCGTGACGGCGGCCGTGCAGACGCGTCAGCGCCCGCCGGTCACGTCCAGCACCGCGCCGGTGGTGTAGCTGGCGTCGTCGGACAGCAGCCAGACGATGGCCTGTGCCACTTCCTCGGCCGTGCCGGCGCGCTGCATCGGCACCATCGGTGCCGTCTGCTTCACCCGGTCGGGCAGGCCGCCGCTGGCATGGATCTCGGTGTCGATGATGCCGGGCCGCACCGCGTTGACGCGGATGCCTTCGGTCGCCACCTCGCGCGCCAGGCCCAGCGTCATCAGGTCGATGCCGGCCTTGCTGGCGGCATAGTCCACGTACTGACCCGGCGAACCCAGCTTCGCCGCCGCCGACGACAGGTTGACGATCGCGCCGCCGCGGCCGCCATGCTTGGTGCTCATGCGCCGCACCGCTTCACGCGCGCACAGGAACGAGCCGGTCAGGTTGATGGCGAACATGCGCTGCAGCCGCTGCAGGCTCATCTCGTCGACGCGCGCCGGCATGTCCACCACGCCGGCGTTGTTGACCAGGCCGCCCAGCCGGCCGAACTCGCGGTCCACCGCGGCAAACATCGCCAGCACCTGGGCCTCTTCGGCCACGTCGGCCTGCACGACCAGCGCGCGCCGGCCGGCGGCACGCACCTGCGCGGCCACGCGCTCCGCGGCAGCGGCATCGCGCGTGTAGTTGATGGCCACGTCCCAGCCGCGCTGCGCAGCCAGTATCGCGGCGGCGGCACCGATGCCGCGGCTGCCGCCGGTGATCAGCAGGCTTCGGTTCATGCGTCCCCTCCGATGTGTGCGTGTGCGTGTGGATGCATTGTCTACGGCCGGCCCGGCACGTCGAAGGCGAAGACCACCGACAGGTCCAGCACCGGGCTGCTCAGCCCGCCGTTGACCGCCTTGATCCAGCCGCCGCCCAGGCGCAGCGAGGTCGAGGGCGTCAGCTCCCAACCGACGAAGGCCATCGGCTTGACCACCGCGCCGCTGCCGGTGTCGACACCGCCGCCGCCGGCCGCACCCGCCAGCAGTTCGGCGCCACCCAGCAGGCCCTGGCCGCTGCGCCACAGGCCGCCGACGCCGAACAGGCCGACGGTGAAGCCGCCAGCGCCGCCCTGGTAGGCGCTCTGCACCTGGCCGCTCAGGTACAGGTTCTCGCCGACGAAGCGCGAGTACTTGAAACTGACGCTCTGCAGATCGCGCGAACTGCCGTTCTTGCGCGCGGCGTCGAAGAACATCTCCGCCCCGGCCGACCATTCCTGGCGCACCGGCACGGCCGCCACGCCGGGCAGCGGGTCCAGCGCCCAGCGCAGCGCCAGCGAGCCGAAGGGCGCGCCGAAGTCACCCTGCGGCGCACTCACCCAGCCGGCTTCCAGGCCCAGGCTGAAGTCGCGCGACAGCGGCACGCTCAGGTCCAGCGCCGCCTTGGCCAGCAGGCCGCCGCCGGTGGGCATGTTGCCGCCGCCGCCCATGCCGAGGGCGACGCGACCGCCGAGGCGCACCCGGCTGTCGCCCAGGGCCCAATCGGCGCCCAGCGTGCCCAGGATCTCGGCGTAGCCGTCGACACCGCCGCTGGCCGCGCCGTTGGCTTCCAGGCCGATGTACAGCGTCGGCGACAGCTGCGTCTCGGCCCGCGCACCGACATAGCCGATGTGCGACGGCAACGGCGCACCGCTGACGCCGAGGCTGCCGCCGCGCGGCGCGTACACGCCCGCCACCGCCAGCACGCGGTCGAAGCCGATGCCACCGCGCTGTCCGCCCCAGGAGGCCAGGCTGGACTGCCCGGCCGGCAGGTAGCCGAAGGCGAGCGGCACGTCCATGATGAAGCCGACCTGGTCGCTGTCGATGTCGCCGTTGGGGAAGTAGACCTTGGACCACGACACGCCGGCGCGCAGCGGACCGAAGTCCCACAGCAGGTCGACGTGCGGACGCAGCATCAGACCGCCGCCCTGCGGCGCAGCCGCGCCGCCGCCGCCGCCGACGTACAGACCGGCCACGACGTTCAGCGGGCCGTACAGCCGCGTGCACAGCGCGCCCTCGGCACCGATGGTGAAGAAGCCGCCGCGCTGGCCGCTGGCCGCCCCGTACACCGCCGGTCCGACACAAAGTCCATCGGTCGGCTGCACCAGGTAGCTCATGCCCACCAGGCCCATCTTCTCGGCGCCGGGCAGCGTGACGGTCTCGTAGCCCAGCCGCGCGAAGGCCGGCTTGTCGCGCCAGGCCGATTCGCCGTTCACGCCGTTCACGCCGTTCGCGCCGCTGGCTGCGCCGGCCGCAGGCGCCGCAGCCTGCGCCAGCGCCAGCACCGGCGCACACAGCAGGCCCGCGATGCAGGCGGCGGCGCGCATCAGGCCGCCCCCTGCGGGGCGAGCACGGCCATCGTCAGGCGCGACACGCAGGTGGGACGGCCTTGTTCGTCGTGCAGGTCGATCTGCCAGACCTGGGTGGTGCGGCCCACGTGCACCGGCCGCGCCGTGCCGGTGACCCAGCCGCTGGTGGCGCTGCGCAGGTGGTTGGCATTGATGTCCAGCCCGACCGCGCGGTGCCCTTCGGGCGCCGCATAGGCCGCGCCGCAGGAGCCCAGCGTCTCGGCCAGCACGACCGACACGCCACCGTGCAGGATGCCGTAGGGCTGGCGCGTGCGACCATCGACCGGCACGCGCGCGCGCAGGTAGTCGTCGCCGACCTCCAGGAACTCGATGCCCAGCCGTTCGACCGCGGTGTTCTTGTGGATGTCGGTGAGGATCTGCACCGTGACGGGCTGCTTCCAGAGCTGAGGCATGGAGGTGATGTGATGGGAAGTGACAGGTCGCGCGCCGCATGTTGGCACAGGATGCCGCGCGTCCCGGACGCGGGTCGGGCGGCAGCGGATGCGGACGGGCCGCAACTAGACTTTCGCCGATGCTGACGATCACTCCCCTGGTGCGCGGCCCCGTGTCGGCCGCGGCATACATCTGCTCGGCGGGCCCCGCCGAGCGGCCGTTCGCCGAGCAGCATGCAGCCTGGTCGGTGTCCTACGTGCAGTCGGGCAGCTTCGGCTGCACATGTCGCGGACGGCAGTTCGAACTCATGCCCGGTTCGGTGCTGCTGGGTCGCCCGGGCGACGAATACATCTGCACCCATGACCATCACCGCGGCGGCGACCAATGCCTGGCCTTCTTCATCGACGAGGCCGTGGCCGACGAGATCGGAGGCGGTAACCGGCCCTGGGAAACCGGCGCGCTGCCCCCACTGGCCGAACTGATCGCCTGGGGCGAACTGGCGGGCAGTTCGGCGCGATACCAGCGGGGACCGCGCGTCGACGAGATCGGGGTGGCGGTGGCAACGAAGGTCGTCGACCTGATCGGCGGCCGACGGCGCGCCGCGCTGCGGCCAGGACCCGCGGACCGCCGCCGTGCGATCGAGTCGGCGCTGTGGATCGAAGCGAACGCCGCCCAGGACGTCGACCTGCAGGCCTTGTCACAGCGCTCGGGGCTGAGCGTGTATCACTATCTGCGCCTGTTCGCCTCGGTCGTCGGCGTGACGCCGCATCAGTTCCTGTTGCGCTGTCGCCTTCGCCGGGCCGCGCGGCTGCTGATCGACGAGGATCGCCCCGTCACCGAGATCGCGCTGGAGGTCGGCTATGCCGACCTGTCCAACTTCGTTCGCAGCTTCCATCGTGCGGCGGGTGTGTCGCCTCGCGCCTACCGGCGGGCTTCACGGGGCGAGCGCAAGATTCTCCAAGTTCGACTGAATGATGCGGCCTAGGATCCTGCTGAACGGACAAGGAGCCAGCATGATCGAACGCACGGGACCTGGGGTTTGCAGCGTGGCGAACGTCGACGCCGCCTGCGCCGGCTGAGGGCGCGGGCATGGCGTGCGTACGCAAGGACATCGTGGTCGAGGCCGCGCCTGGCGCGGTGTGGGATGCGGTTCGCGACGTCGGCCAGGTGCACCGGCGCCTGGTGCCCGGCGTACTCCCCGACGCGCGCCTCGACGGCGAGGCGCGCGTGGTGACCTTTGCCAACGGGTTGGTGGTCCGTGAACTGATCGTCGACGTGGACGACGAACACCGGCGCCTGTCCTATGCCGCGGTCGGCGGCCGCACCAGCCATCACAACGCGTCGATGCAGGTGCTGCCGGAAGGAGCCGGGCACTGCCGCATCGTCTGGATCACCGACCTGTTGCCCGCGGAAATGGCCGGGCCGGTCGCCGCGCTGGTCGAGCAGGGCGCCCGCGCCATGAAGGCCACGCTCGAAGCAAAGGCCGGTGCCACCGGCTGATCGTCACGCCGCCGCTCAGGCGAACTTGAGCTGCCGCGCCAGCGGCAGCTCGCGCACGCGCTGGCCGGTGGCGGCGAAGATCGCGTTGGCCAGCGCCGGCGCCGCCGGCGGCACGGCCGGCTCGCCGATGCCGCGGATCTGCGGCGTGGTCTGCAGCGCGCGCACCTGCACGCGCGGCGGCGTCTGGTTCAGCCGCAGCGACAGGAATTGGTGGAAGTTGGTCTGCTGCGCCGCGCCGTCGGCATAGGTCAGTTCGGCGAACATCGCATGCCCCAGGCCCCACAACGCTCCGCCGTGCAGCTGCGCCTCGATGTTGACCGGGTCGAGCACGCGGCCCACCTCGGCGGCGACGAACACCGCCTCGATGCGCAGGCCCTCGGGCGTGGAACGCACCTGCACCACCTCGGCCACCGGCACGCCGAAAGACAGCACGAAGGCCAGCCCGCGCCCGCTGCCTTTGGGCAGCGGCTGGCCCCAGCCGGCCATCTCGGCCACGGCCTGCAGCACGCGTTTCGACGGCTCGTGCGTGCACAGCCGCAACCGCTCCTGCAGCGGGTCGGCGCCGGCGGCGTGGATCAGCTCGTCCAGGAAACATTCGTGCAGGAAGCCGTTGCCCGACGCGCCGACCGAGCGCCACGAGCTGATCGGCACCGTCTCCGGCGCGCGGTAGCCGCTGACGCGGTAGTCGGGGATGGCGAAGGGCTGGTCCCAGGCGCCGGCGACGATCGCCACGTCGGGGCCGCCTGCCGGCAGGCCGAGCCGGCCGGTCTGCGATGCGGTGACCGACGCGCAGGCGATCGCCAGGTCGAAGGCCTGCACACGTCCATCGCGCACCGCGCCGCGCGCCCGGGCGATGGCCATCGGCCGCGGGAAGTCGTGCGTCATGTCCTCTTCGCGCGTCCAGGTCATGCGGATCGGCACGCCGGGCCGGGCCTTGGCCAGCTCCACCGCCTGGCGCACGAAGTCGTCCTCCAGCCGGCGGCCGAAGCTGCCGCCCATGATCTGCACGTGCAGGTGCACCTGTTGTTCGTCGACACCGGCCAGCTTGGCCGCCGCGGCGACGACGAAACGCGGGATCTGCGTGCCGGTCCAGATGTCGAGCCGGCCGTCCTTCAGCCGCACCGTGGCGTTCATCGGCTCCAGCGGCGCGTGCGCCAGGTAGGGCACGCGGTATTCAGCCTTCAAGGCCGCATTGCCGGCGGCGCGCAGCGTGGCTTCGACATCGCCCTGGTCCTTGAAGCGGCTGTCGCGGCGTTCGTCGGTGAACGAGCCGGCCACCACCTGCGCCAGCGCCTCGGTGCTCGGCGGATACGGCGCCGGCCCCCAGTCGGCCTGCACCGCGGCCGCGGCGCGGAAGGCGCGCCAGGTGTTGTCGGCAATGACGCCGAACCCGCCAGTCACCGGCACCACCGCCAGCACGCCGCGCATCGCGCCGGCCTGCTTGGCGTCGAACGAGCGGATGCCGCCGCCGATGCGCGGGTTGGTGCGCACGGTGGCGTACAGCAGCCCGGGCAGCTTCAGGTCGATGCCGTAGACCGCGGTACCGGTGCACTTGGCCACCATGTCCAGCCGCGTCAGCGGCTTGCCGAGCAGGCGCCACTGTTCGGCCGGCTTCAGCGCCACGTCGCCCGGCGGGGCGAGCTTCGCCGCGTCGGCCGCCAGCACGGTGTAGGCCAGCGGCGCGGCACCGGGCACGAGCACGGCGCCGTCCTTCGTCGTCAGCGTCTTGACATC
>JBGAII010000138.1:0-11726 GCA_044225625.1 Rubrivivax sp. | reverse complement strand
ACGCCGGCTTAAGAAGACAACGACCGACAGCAATGCGCCGACGCCTGACTCGCCCTCGAAGAGAAGGCCGCTTTCAGCCAGCGCGCGCCGTCTGTCCCCCGTCCACCGGCAGCACCACGCCGGTGATGTAGCTGCTGGCGGGAAGGGCCAGGTTCAGCATCGCATGCGCCACCTCCTCCGGCTGGCCGTAGCGGCGCAGCGCGGTGTGGCGCCGCGCGAACTCGGTCTTGTCGGCGTCGGAAATGGCGGCCGTCATGCCGGTGTGGATCGGCCCGGGGCAGATGCAGTTGACGGTGATGCCGTCGCGCCCCAGCTCGACCGCAAGGGCCCGCGTCAGGCCGAGCACGCCGCTCTTGCCCGCGCAGTAGATGCTGTCGCGGTTCTGCGCCACCAGCGCTTCGGTCGACGCGACGTTGATCACGCGTCCCGCGGCAGAGCGCCGCAGGTGGGGCAGTGCGGCGCGCACGACACGCTGAGGCGCCGTCAGCAGGATCTCCAGCACGCGTGACCAGTGCCGGTCGTAGTCGGGGTCGTCCAACGGCAGGAACTGTGCGACGCCGGCGTTGTTGATGACGATGTCCATCCCGCCGAAGGCCTGGGCCGCCTCGCCGACGACACGCTCGATGGCCTGCGCATCGGCCACGTCCAGCGCCCAGGCGCGGGCCGTCCCGCCGGCACGTTCGATCTCGTCGGCCACGCGGCTGGCGCCGACCGCATCGCGGTCGGTGACGGCGACGCGCGCGCCCTCGGCGGCAAACAGGCGCGCCGCCGCGCGGCCCATGCCGCTGGCTGCGCCGGTGATGATCACGTTGCTGCCGCGCACCGAGCGGCCGGGGTGGGGTGAGGTCATGCGGGCTCCATCTATGCTTCGACCCGGATGATGCATGCAGTGCGCAGGCCACGGACAGGAGACAGGCGATGAACGAACTGGATTTCAGCGGCAAGACGGTGCTGGTGGTGGGCGGCGCCAGCGGTATCGGCAACGGCATTGCGCATGCGTTTCGCACTCGCGGCGCGACCGTGCATGTCTGGGGCACGCGCGCCGGTGTCGCCGACTACCGCGCCGAAGAGGGCAGCGATCTGGCCGGCCTGCACTACGCGCAGTTGGACGTGTCCGACTTCGCTGCGGTGGCCGCATGTGCGCCGCCGTTCGAGGCGCTGGACGTGCTGGTGCTGTGCCAGGGCACGGTGCTCTACAAGCGGCAGGAGTTCGACATGCCCGGCTTCGAGCACGTGGTCGACGTCAACCTGCACAGCGTGATGGCCTGCGCCACGCGCTTCCGCGGCATGTTGGCTGCGTCGAAGGGCGCGCTGATCACGGTCAGTTCGGTGGCAGGTTATGGCGCCAACGTCGGCAACCCGGCCTATGCCGCGTCGAAGGCCGGCGTCATCAGTCTGACGCGCACGCTGGCCGCGGCCTGGGCGGCCGAAGGGATCCGCGTCAACGGCATTGCGCCGGGGTTGGTGGACACCAAGCTGACGAAGGTGACCACCGACCATCCGCAGCGCCTGCAGAAGGCGCTGGCGCAGATTCCAGTACAGCGCCTGGGCACGCCGGCCGAGATGGCCGGTGCCGCGTTGTTCCTCGCGTCACCGCTGGCGGCCTATGTCTGCGGCCAGACGCTGCGCGTGGACGGCGGCCTGGGGCTCTGACGCACCGGCGCCTGGCGGACAGGCCCCACGCTAGAGCGACAGCGCGTCCACCTCGTACAGCGCCATCTGCGGCGGTGCGCTGGCGCAGGCCGCGGCCGCCTTGACGAAGGCCCGGGAGGCTGGCACCGCGAAATGCGCGAGCAGCGCGCCACGGTCCGCCCATTCCTCGACGAAGACCAGGCGCAGCGGGTCTTCGACATCGCGGTGCACCGCGTGGCTCAGACAGCCCGGCTCGGTGCGCGAGCGCCGCACGTGGTCCAGGCTCAACGCCAGCAGTTCTTCGACGCGTTCCGGCCGCGCCCGGATGCTGCCGGTGACGACGACCTTGCGCGATGGCTCAGGCATGCTTCAGTCCGACGGCGGCGATGCCGGCGATGCAGATTTCCTCGTCCTCGTCGCCGGTGCCGCCCGAGGCGCCGGCCGCGCCCAGCGTGTGGCCTTCGGCGTCCTGGATCAGGACCGCGCCCGTTTGCGGCAGGAACTTCTGCGACGAGACCGCGGCCAGTGCGGTCAGGAACGCCGGCAGCTCCTTGGCCCGCTGCGCCAGCGCGCGCGAGTTCACGCCCATGCCGAGCGCGGCGCTGGCCTTGCCGTTGGCGATGTCGATGCGCAGCGCGGTGGCGCCGTCCTCGCGTGCGGCGGCCTTGATCTGGCCGGCGGCGTCGACCACGACAAGGCCCATCGGCTTGTAGCCCTTGGCGCGGGCGGCGGCAAAGGCGGCGGAGATCAGGCCGTGGGCCTGCTGGAAGGTCAGAGCACTCATTCGGGGTGGGTCGGGGGTGGATCGGGCCCCGATTCTTGCGCAACGGCAAGTAGCGGCCCGGCCGGGCCCTTATGCTTCGCGCCGTGCAGATGCATGCAACCCAGTCGAGGAACCCGATGAAGATCCCCCGCCGGCAGTGCGTCGCGCTCGGCGCGATGGTGGCCAGTTTCAGTGCCGCCGCGCAGATTGCGGTCTCGGTCAACGACAACAAGATGGTGCTGGACAACGGCGTGCCCAAGGTGGTGGCCAACGCACCGCCGGACACCGTGGCCATCATCGACATGAAGTCGCTGCCGCCGCGGCTGCTGGACGAGATCGAGGTGCCGGGCAGCGTGGCCGGGCCGCCGCTGTCGGTGGCCGTGGCACCGGACGAATCGATCGCGCTGGTGAGTTCGGGGCAGAAGATTTCGCCGTCCGATCCGACGAAGCTCGCCACCGACAACCGCCTGTCGGTCATCGACCTGACACAGCGCCCGCCGCGCGTCATCGCCACGCTGACCACCGGTGCGGCGCCGGCCGGCGTGTCGATCAATCGCGCCGGTACGCTGGCGCTGGTGGCCAATCGCGGCGACTGCAGCGTCTCGGTCTTCACCATCGCCGGCAAGACGGTGACGCCGAGCGGTACGGTGAGCCTGGGTGGCGCGCCCGACTGCGGCGCCAGCCACGCGGCCATCAGCCCCGACGGCCGCATGGCGCTGGTCACCCGCGACAACGACCACAAGGTCTCGGTGCTGTCCATCGACGGCAGCAAGGTGAGCTACACCGGCCGCGACATGAACCCGGGCCTGCGGCCCTACGGCATCGACTTCTGCGTGCCGGGCACCATCGCGCTGGTGGCCAACATCGGTGCGGGTCAGGGCGATGCCGACACCGTGAGCGTGATCGACACCAGTGCCAGCCCGCCGCGCATCATCGAAACGCTCAGCGTCGGCCAGACGCCCGAAGGCGTCAAGTGCTCGCCCGACGGCAGCTATGCGGCGGTGGTGGTGATGAACGGCAGCAACAAGCCGAAGGACTCGCCGTTCTACAACGCGAGCGGCAAGCTGGTGCTGTACATGGTGGTGGGCAAGTCGCTGCAGAAGTTCGGCGAGCTGCCGATCGGCGCCTGGCCGCAGGGCGTGGCTTTCGCGCCCGATGGCCTGACGGTGCTGGTGCAGAACATGGCGCAGAAGGACATCCAGGTGTTCCGCATCGATGGCATGCGCCTGGTCGACACCGGCCAGCGCATCCCGCTGAAGGGCGGTGGCGCGGCGCTGCGCACCGCCGACAAGCCGCGTTGAACCCGGGGGCTGAGCCGTGGAAGAACTGATCTCCCTCCACGGCCTGGTGGTGATGCTCGGGCTGCTGGTCTACGTGGTCGTCTCCCACCTGACCGAGACGCGCCGGCATCCGACTTCGGCCATTGCCTGGGTGCTGTTCATCATCCTGGTGCCCTATGCGGCGGTGCCGATCTTCCTGGCCTTCGGCTCGCGCAAGCAGGCACGCCCGCGCAGCGCGCGCGACCATCACGTCGCGCCGCTGGGCGTGGGCGGCTCGTGGGTGCTGCAGACGCTGCATGCGCTGGGTCAGCCGGCGCCGGCCAGCTATCGTGGGCTGAACGTCCATGCCGATGGTCGGCAGGCGCTGCAGGCGCTGTGGCAGCACCTGGACTCGGCGCAGGAATCGATCGACGTCTGTACCTTCATCCTCGGCCGCGGACCCGTCGGCCGGCGTGTGATCGAGCTGCTGAGCGCCAAGGCGCGTGCCGGCGTGCGCGTGCGTCTGCTGCTGGACGGCATGGGCAGCCTGATGGCCGGCCGGCCCGACCTGCAGCCGTTGAAGGACGCCGGCGCCAGCGTCGTGCTGTTCGTGCCGCCGCTGCACTCGCCGCTGAAGGGCCGCACCAATCTGCGCAATCACCGCAAGATGCTGATCGTCGATGCCGATCGCGAAGAGCGCCGGCTGTGGAGTGGCGGGCGCAACCTGGCGAGCGAGTATTTCGAGGGCACGCCCGGCGATCCGCCC
Organism: Rubrivivax sp.; assembly: GCA_044225625.1. Lineage (GTDB taxonomy): Bacteria > Pseudomonadota > Gammaproteobacteria > Burkholderiales > Burkholderiaceae_C > Rubrivivax. The sequence continues at coordinate 7,306 of JBGAII010000138.1, read as the reverse complement.
TGGCACGATCTGAGCTTCGATCTCGGTGGCCCGCTGGTGCTTCAGGCGATGGCGTTGTTCGAGCGCGACTGGGCCTTCGCCAACACCGAACGCGTGCCCGAAGAGATGCCGCCGGAAGGTCAACAGGACGACGGCGAGCAGCCGGCGCGCGGTGCGCAGCTGGTGGCCTCCGGCCCGGACCAGGTGGACGACACGGTCTACGCGCTGCTGCTGAGCGCCGCCTACCAGGCGCGGCGGCACATCGCGCTGGTGACGCCGTACTTCGTGCCCGATGCGGCGCTGGTGATGGCACTGTCGCTGGCGGCGCGGCGTGGCGTCACGGTCGAACTGCTGATGCCGGCGCGCTCGAACCATGCGCTGTCCGACGTCGCCCGCGGCCGCGCGGTACGCGCGCTGGCGCAGGCCGGGGTGCAGATCTGGCTCGCGCCGCAGATGCTGCATGCCAAGCTGGCGGTGATCGACGACACGCTCGCGCTGGCCGGTTCGGCCAATCTGGACAGCCGCAGCCTGTTCCTCAACTACGAGCTGATGATGGCCTTCCACGAGCACGACGACGTGCGCCGTTTCGGCGATTGGTTCCGGCACGAGAAGCAGTCGGCGACACCCTATGCGTTGCAGAAGCCGGGCCTGTTGCGCGACATGGCCGAGGGCCTGGTGCTGTGGGTGGGCTTCCAGCTCTAGCCCGGGGTCGCTCAGCGCCGCCGCACCAGCTTGTTCATCAGGTCGTCCAGTGCCCGGTCAAGGTCCCGGCAGCGCCCGGTGTGCCGCGGACACCTGCACGCTGGCACTGCGCGCGGCGCCACCAGCCAGAAAACGTTCGCGCGCCGACAGCCGGCCCAGTGCGGCGGCCGGCCCGCCGAGGCACACCGCCTCGATGCCGGCCAGCGCGGCGCGGATCGGCGCCGGTCCAGGCCCGGCATGCAGTTCAGCAGCGTTTCGTCGAGATCGAAGCGCGCGCGCAGGTAGCCGTTGGCCGGACAGGACAGGATCACGCCGGCGTTGATCTGCTTTCGCCGCGCTCGACGCGCGGCAGCACGCGCACGACGGCATAGTCATAGGGCAGCACGGGCCTGCTCCGCCTGCTCGGCAAAGGCGCGCGGCGCTTGCAGCCGCGCCGTGAAGTACTGCAGATAGGCGGCGCGCTGCGCTGCCCGGTCTGCGAACGCCGGGTCCAGGTCGAGCCAGGCGTCCGGAATCAGCGCCACGATCGCTTCCAGTCGCTGCGGCGTCAGCAGTGCGGGCAAGGCGGCATCGGCAGCCGCCAGCTCGGTGGCGCGGCCCAGCAGCACGTGGTCGCGGATCGGCGCGAAGGGCCGGCGGCTGCGCTCCAGATAGCCGTCCCACTGATGCTGGAACACCAGCGCCGCACCGTGGTCGATCAGCCACGGCCGCCCATGCCACCACAGCATGTTGGTATTGCGCGGCGTGCGGTCGACGTTGCCGACGAAGGCGTCGAACCACACCAGCTGGGAGGCCAGCGTCGGTGCCACCGGCATTGTCAGCGGGTCGTAGGCGAGGGCGCCCGGCAGGTAGTCCAGCCCCAGGTTCAGGCCGCCACTGGCGCGGATCAGGTCCTGGATCTCGGCGTCGGGCTCGGTGCGCGCCAGTTCGGCATCGAGCTGCATGAACACGATCTCCGGAACCGGCAGGCCGAGCGTGCGCGCGATCTCGCCGGCCACCAGTTCGGCGATCAGCGCCTTCGGCCCCTGGCCGGCGCCGCGGAACTTGAGCACGTACAGCCCGTCGTCGTCGGCCTCGACGATGGCCCGACGTAGGCCACTTCAGCAGGCGTCGTCTTGGTGGCTTCGACGGTTCGGAGGTCGGCAAGGTGCCTCTACCTGGCGCCGATGCCGCTATGCTGCGGGTGCAAGGAGGCAACGATCGATGGCCAGCACGCAGCGTCACAAGGCCGAAGTCTTCCGCGAGCTGCATCGCGGCGGGTGCTTCGTGATTCCAGATCTTCGACGCCGGCAGCGCCCGAGCAGCGTGACGGACATGGGCTATGCCGCACTGGCCACGTCCAGCGGTGCGGCGGCCGGCGTTCTCGGCCGGCGCGACGGCGAACTGACGCGCGACGAGGCGCTGGCCCATGCGCGCGCCATCGTCGCGGCGACCGACCTGCCGGTGGCGGCGGACCTGGAGAACGGCCCTACGGCGACACCAGGAGGACGCCGCATCGACCGCATGCCGGCGGCCGAGGCCGGAGCTCGTGGGCGGCTCGATCGAGAAGCCAGCGGCGTGCTGACCGGCATCTACGACTTCGGACACGCGGTGGGCGCGGCGCCGCCACGCAGCCGAGAGCTGCGCGGCCTGCGTTCCGTTCATGCTGACCGCGCGCTGCGAGGCTTCGCGCGGCCGGCCCGACCTGGACGATTTCCGCCGGCTGCGGACCTACCTTGGCAAGTAGACCTGAGCGTGCTGTTCGCCCGCTGCTGCTGCCGATCTGGACGCGGTGCGCGTGCGGACTGCGCCACGACCCGGCCGGTCAACTGGTGGCGCGCCAAGGGCACAACTTCAGCGTGGCCGAGCTGCGCGACGCCGGCGTGCGCCGCATCAGCCTGGCGACCTCGCTCTATCGCGCGTCCATGGAGGGGCTGCGCGTGGCGCCGGAAGAGGTGCGGCAGCAGGGCAGCTTCGGCTTCCTCGACCGTCTGCCGTGAAGCTGCTGCTGCTGTCCGGCCTGCACCTGGAGCTGTCCGGACCTGGTGCTGTCGCCGGGCTGGACTTCGACGTCGCCCTGCTGGCCAGCGACATCGTCAATCCCGGCCGTCGGCTCGCCGCCTGGGTGGCGGCGTCGCCGGTGCTGCGGCGCGCGCGCGCCGTGGTCGCGGTCAGCGGCAACCATGAGTACTTCGATGCCGAACTGCAGCGCGAGGCCGCGGCGATGCACGCGGCCGCCGCTGAGGCCGGCGACCCGCCGCTGTACCTGCTGGATGGCGCTCAGGTGGTGATCGACAGCGTGCGCTTCCTCGGCTGCACGCTGTGGACCGGCTTCGCTGCGCATCGACGCGCCGCAAGGCGCGCAGTCCGGCGTGAGCGCATGGCGCGCGCACAGCAGATGGCCGACTACCGCACGATCGGCTGGCTCGACGACGGCGCGTCGCGGCCGCGGCCGCTGACGCCGCACGACACGCTGCGCTTGCACCGGCAGCAGCGCGACTGGCTCGAGCGCGCCCTGGCCGAGCCGTTCGCCGGGCCGACGTGGTGCTGACGCATCACGGGCCGCACCGCCGCTCGCTGGCGCCGCGTTTCGCCGCCGACTGGGTGTCCACCGCCTACCTCTTGAGCTGCCGCAGGCGTTCTTCGAGGTCCCGGTGCTTTGGCTGCACGGGCACACACACAGCAGCCACGACTACCGCATCGGCGCGTGCCGCGTGGTCTGCAACCCGCGCGGCTACCAGACGGCAGCGATGTCACGGCCCGAGAACGTGGCCTTCCGGCCCGACTTCGTCGTCACGCTGTAGCGGCAACCGCAGCGCCTCTACCTGGCGGGCCGCCGCGCGGCAGGCTTCACTTAGCATGCCGGCGCCGGTGCGCCTCCGGTGCCGCAGGAGCCCGCGCATGTCCCGATTCGCCAAGGCGTCGATCGCCGTCGCCGCACCAACTGGCGATGGCCGGCACGGCCGGGACACAAGCCGCTGAGGGCGGCCTGTACATCGCCGGCGCCGGCTTCAGCTTCGAAGCCGCGGCCGAGCGTGCGCTGGCACAGAACCCCGCGGGCCGGCGCGCCTTCCTGCTGACGCGCTGCGCCCGAAGCCTCGGCGCTGCGCCGCAACACGCTGCCGGCCCAGGCCGCTGCGCAGCCGTGCCGATCGCCGCGCAAGGCGTGCTGCTGGTGTGCCAGCGCGACCTGGACAAGGGCCGCATCGACGCCGCGCAGCTGGTGCCCGGCGTGGTGCCGGTGCGAGGCTGGCCAGCGAAGGGCGGCTGCAGGTCAACGCTACTTCCAGGTAGAGACAGGTCGCGGTGCCGGCGACCAGCAGGCTGCACGTTCGACCTGTTCTGACAGCGCGGCGCGGCCCCTTGAACGCGCTGCCGACGAAGCGGCGACGCCTGAGGTGTGGTGGCGCCCGGCGTGAACAACTGCTTCACGCGCTGGTCGAAGTCCGGCGGAAAGGTCCAGTAGCGGGCTCCCGCGGGTGTGTTCTGCGCTGCCAGCCCGCGGCGCTGCGGATCGGCGTTCCTTGGCGCCTTGGGCCCAGCAGGTCGCTGCTGACCCACGGATCCTCGTACCAGGGTCGTGCAGGTCTCGGGCAGCTTGGGAATGTCGTACGGATCGACGCCGGATCAGGGTGAAGCCGTACTGTTCGACGCCTGGATCAGGAACCCGGTCTGCGTGGCGTCGAGCTCGGTCGGGTCGGGCCGTCCGGCGCGCGAGGCGCGGTGCACCAGGTTGGCGAAGCGCAGCGCCGAGTCGTTGAGGTTGGCCGCGATGCTGACCCGGTCGACGATCTGCACGTACTGGTCCAGATCCTGGATGAAGCGCCGGGTGTCGATGTCCGGCGCCGCGAAGTACACGTGTGCCAGACGCAGCCGCTGGCGCAGCTGCTGTTGTGTCTCGCCGGCGCGCGGCGTGCCCAGCCGGGCCAGCGCCGGGCTGGCGATCTGCGCGCCGGCACTGTAGGCCAGCACGTCGATGTTCCGGGCATTGGTGTTGGCGGCCAGCAGCTCGATCAGGCGCACGAAGGGGTCGACCGAGGCCTGGGCATTGGCCACGTCGGTGAAGTACTTCAGGATCGAACCTGCCGACGGCCAGAGGAAGGCCAGCACCACCATGCGCCGGCCGGTGAAGTGGCGCAACTGCGCCGCCTGCGCCGACGCGCGTGGCATGGTGTTGTTCGAGCCGTGCACGTAGACCAGCAGGTCCTGGCTGGCACTGGCCGCCAGCGCCTTGTTCACCAGCTCGAAGAAGGCCTTCGCGTCGGGCAGGTCGCCGACCTGGTCCTGCGGGCCGATCGAGGCCATCGGTTCCAGCGCCTGCAACTGCACGATCGGCCGCTCGTCCGGGTCGTCGCTGGTCGACAGGCGGTGCAGCGCCTCCCAGCTCAGCGTGTCGTCGCCGATGCGCACGTGCGCCACGCCCATGCGCAGCCTTTCGCTGGGCAGCACGGTGTGGATCGGCTCGGGCTTCTCCACCACGGCGCCGCGGTTGGTGGCATAGAACACCGGCACGTCGGTGGTGCCCAGCAGCGGGTTGCCGGCCTGCGCAAACGGGTCGGCATCGCTGCTGCGGAAGCTCACCGGCGTGGGCATCAGTCGCACCGGCGATTCGCAGGCGGACAGCAGCGTGCTCAGGCCCAGCAGCAGGCCGACGGCCGCGCGGCGCCAGCGACGGGGAGGCTCGATCAGCGTCATGCGGCGATTCTGGCCGAAGCTTGCAGGGCCGCTACGCGACAATGCCTCGAAGGCCCGGGTCACGGGCCCGCGAGAAGGCGGGATGCGAAGAGCTTGGCGATGGGTCCTGATGACACTGGCGGCACTGCTGCTGGTGCTGGCCACGCTGGCCTGGTGGCTGGTTCAGGGCTTCGACGGCGAGCGCTTCAAGCGCGCGGCCAGTGACTGGATGCGCACCCATCACGGACGCGAGCTGGTCTTCGACGGCCCGGTGCGGCTGCAGCTGTGGCCGCAGCCGGCCGTGGCGGTGCAGCGGGTCAGGCTGTCCGAGGCCGGTGCGCCGGACCACCTGTTCGCCCGCATCGACAGCGCGTCGTTGTCGTTGCGCCTGGAACCGCTGCTGACGCAGCGCGAGATCGAGTTCGACCGCGTCGCTGCCCGCGGGTTGATGCTGCGCTTCCAGCGCGAGGAGGGCGGCCGCCGCAACATCGACGATCTGCTCGACATGGCGGCGGGTGGCGGCAGCGGCGGTGGCAGTGCCCGGTCGGGCCGCGCTGCGAGGATCGAACAGCTGGAACTGGCCGACCTGGAACTGCTGGTCGACGACCGCTGGGCCGACGTGCACGGCCGCCTGGCGATCCAGCAGCTCGAACTCGGTGCCTTCGGCCCCGGGCTGTTGTCGCCGCTGCAGCTCAAGGCGCAGGCCGAGCTGACCCAGCCGCCGCTGAGCGCGGCGCTGGAGCTGCAGGCGGGCGTCGAGCTGCTTGCGGCGCCGCGGCCCGATGCGCCGCCGATCGTGCGGCTGGAGAAGATCGCACGGCACCTCAGCGGGCAGGGCTTCGAGGTCGAGGGGCTGGACGCGCGTCTGCAGGCCGGGAGCGTCCGCTTCGACTACGGCGCCGCACAGGGTACCGGCGACGGCCGTGCCGAACTGGAGGACCTGCAACTTCGGTTCAGCGGCAGGCGTCTGGGCTGGCAGATCGATGCCGGCCAGCTGCAGCTGGCGCGGTTGCAGATGGACGTGGTGCAGCGCAGCCTGGACCTCCAGTCGCTGGCATTGCAGTTGAAGGGCCGGCGCGAGTCCAGCACGCTGGCGGCGACGCTGGACTGGTCGGCCTTGTCGGTGCAGGGCGACCGGCTGCAGGGCGGTGCGCTGCAGGGCGGACTGCAGTTGGACGGCGGCGATCTTCAGTTGAAGCTGCAGTTGCGCTCGCAGGCGCCGAACGGAAAGTTCGAACGCATCACCGTGCCCGGCCTGCACCTGGACCGCGAAGGCCGCCGCGCGACCGGTGCACTGCAGGGCCAGGCCGTCGGCTCACTGGTGCTCGAGCCGCTGCCGCTGGCGGCGGCGCTGGAGGCGATGGTGCTGCGCCTGCGGGTGGATGACCCGGCGTTGCCGCCGCTGCAGATCGCACTCGACGGGCAGGCACGCCTGACGCCGGACGCGCTGGCCGGCCAGGTGGCGGGCACGCTGAACGATCAGCGAGTGAACGCGCAGCTCGACCTGCAGCATGGTGGCGCACGTCCACGGCTGGACCTGCAGGCGCGTTTCGACACCTTGGACCTGAACCGCTTCATCGCGCCGGCGCAGAGAGGTACCGCACCCGCGCCCGCCGCGGCATCGCTGCCGGTGGACCTGTCGCCACTGCAGCTGGCCGACGCGCGCCTGAACATCAGCGTGGCCCGGCTGCTGCGGGCGCCGTACCGCATCGATGCGCTGGACCTGCAGGCCGGAATCGACAACGGCGTGCTCAACGTGACCCGTGCGACCGGCCGTTCCTGGGGCGGCAGCTTCGACGCCAGCGGCAGTGCCGATGCCGGCAGCGGCCGCCTGGCGCTGCGCCTGCGCGCCCAGCAGGTTGATCTGCAGGCGCTGCTGCGCGATACGACGGGCTTCGACGGCCTGCGTGGCCGTGGCCGCATCGAGGCCGACCTGCAGAGCCGCGGTGCCACCGTCGGCGCGCTGCGCAGT
>JBGAII010000137.1:0-11896 GCA_044225625.1 Rubrivivax sp. | reverse complement strand
GCTCGCCGGGGGCGATGCCGGTGGCGCGCGCGATGCCCCACAGCACCAGCGCCTTGACGAGCAGCAGGCCGAGCACGATGGCCGCGACCAGTCCCGGCTGGCGGGCGATCACCGCAAAGTCGATGGTCATGCCCACCGCGATGAAGAACAGGCCGAGCAGCAGCCCCTTGAAGGGCTCGATGTCGGTTTCCAGTTCGCGCCGGTATTCGCTTTCCGCCAGCAGCACGCCGGCAAGGAAGGCACCCAGCGCCATCGACAGCCCGACCGAATGCATCAGCGCCGCGGTGGCCACCACCAGCAGCAGGGAGGCGGCGGTGAAGATCTCCGGCGAATCGCTGCGCGCGATCCAGCGCAGCGCCGGCCGCAGCAGCAGCCGGCCGCCGAAGACGATGGCCGCCACCACGCCCACCGCCTTGGCCGCCGCGAGCCAGCCGCTGCCTTCGGCATGCGCGCCGCTGATACCCAGCAGCGGAATCAGCGCCAGGATCGGAATCGCCGCCACGTCCTGCAGCAGCAGCACGCCGAGCATGCGCTGCCCGGTGTTCGTCGGCAGCAGGTTGCGGTCGGCCGCCACGCCCAGGCCGGTGGCGGTGGACGAATCGGCCAGGCCGAGCGAGGCGACCAGCGCGATGCGCCAGTCCACGCCGCAGGCCACCGCGATGCCGGCCAGCAGCGCCGCCGAGCCGAACAGCTGCACGCTGCCCCAGCCGAAGATCGGCCGGCGCATCGACCACAGCCGCCGCGGCTCCAGTTCCAGGCCGACCAGGAACATCATCAGCACCACGCCGAACTCGGCCACGTGCAGGATGGTCTGCGCATCGGTCACCAGCCGCAGGCCCCAGGGGCCGATGGCCACGCCGGCCGCCAGGTAGCCGATGATCGAGCCCAGCCCGAGCAGGCGTGACAGCGGCACCGCCACCACCGCGGCGCACAGGTACACCAGGCTGGTCTGCAGCCAGGTCGTGTCGTGGGGCATCGTCAGGCTTCCGGTGCGGGGCGGGCGTCGGCCGGCACATTGCAGGGGGCGCAAGCCTCCAGCTCTTCCAGTTCCGGCCAGTCGGGGTAGTTGCCCAGGCGCTGCACGTAGACGGCGACGTGTTGCGCCAGCGCCGCGTCGTCGAGCCGGTGCGCGCCGTGCAGCAGCAGCGGCGGCAGGAAACGCATGCCGGCCAGCGCCGCGGTCTGTTCGTAGGGCGGCAGGAAGGCGTCGAAGAAGTAGCGGTTGTAGCCGCTGGGCCGGTAGGACTCGGACGGCCCGCCGGTCGACGCCACCAGCCAGAGGTCCTTGCCCTGCAGCGCCTGGCCGCCGGGACCGTAGGCCCAGCCGAAGCCGAAGACCTCGTCCAGCCACAGCTTCATCAGCGGCGGCATGCCGTACCAGTGGATCGGGTGCTGCCAGACCACCAGCCGCGCGTCGGCCAGCACGGACCGTTCGGTCTCGGCGTCGATCAGGTAGTCGGGGTACAGCGCATACAGGTCGCGCACCTCGACGCGCGGCGGCGCCAGGCCGGCGGCCGCGCGCATCAGCGCATGGTTGACGCGTGAATGCTGCACCTCGGGGTGGGCGACGAGAACGACGATTTCGGCCATGGCGGCGGCGAGGGCGGGGCGCTTGGGTTTGCCCGGTGCAGGTCGCGCCGGCGCGCCGCTACCATAACCCGAAGAAGGGTTTCCGGAGTTCTGCATGCCTGTGATCGTGGTCGCCAACCCGAAGGGCGGGGTCGGCAAGAGCACGCTGGCCACCAACGTGGCCGGCGCGTTGGCCAGTGAAGGGCATGCGGTGATGCTGGGCGACATCGACCGCCAGCAGTCGTCGCGCCAGTGGCTGGCGATGCGGCCGGCGCACCTGCCGCCGATCCGCGGCTGGGAAGAGGTCAGCCACAACGACATCGTGCGCCCGCCGAAGGGCACGACGCACGTGGTGCTGGACACGCCCGCCGGCCTGCACGGCAAGCGGCTGGACGCGGTGCTGCGCATCGCGCAGAAGATCCTGATCCCGCTGCAGCCGAGCCTGTTCGACATCCAGGCCACGCATGCCTTCCTGGGTGCACTGCGCGAACATCCGCGGGCCGCCGACATCCAGCTCGGCCTGGTGGGCATGCGCGTGCGCGAGCACACGATCGCCAACGACCAGCTGCACCAGTACCTGGCGACGCTGAACGTGCCGGTGGTGGCCTGGCTGCGCGACACGCAGAACTACGTGCAGCTGGCCGCGCGCGGCCTGACGCTGTGGGACGTGGCGCCGAGCCGCGTCGAGCGCGACCTCGAACAGTGGTTACCCCTGAAGGAGTGGATCCGATGAAGCACTTTGCCCGGCTGCAGGACCTGCAGGCACAGGTCGGCCAGGAGGTCGGCTCGAGCGACTGGGTCACGGTCGACCAGAAGCGCATCGACCAGTTCGCCGAGGCCACCGGCGACCACCAGTGGATCCATGTCGATCCGGTCAAGGCGGCCCAGGGCCCGTTCGGCAAGACCATTGCGCACGGCTTCCTGACGCTGAGCCTGCTGCCCGAGCTGTTCGCCAAGGCCTTCGACATCGCCGACGTGCGCATGGGCGTCAACTACGGGCTCAACAAGGTGCGCTTCACCGCGCCGGTGCCGGCCGGCGGCCGCGTGCGCGGCCGCTTCGTGCTGCGCGAGTACCTGCCGCTCGACGGCGGCGCACAGCTGACGGTGGAGGCGACGATCGAGCTGGAGGGCTCGGCCAAACCGGCCTGCATTGCCGAGACCCTGTCGCGCCGCTATACCTGAGCGCTGCACTACCATCGCTCCATCCGAAGAAGAAGCGGGGAGGACGGGATGAAGGTGCTGCTGGTCGATGACCACCCGCTGATCCTTTCGGCGCTGCAGACGGTCATCAAGGGGCTGGGCGACGACGTCGCGGTGCTCGGCGCGGCCAGTGCGGCCGAGGCGCGTGCGGCCCTGCAGCGTGACCCCGACTTCGACCTGGTGCTGCTCGATCTGGCGCTCGGCGACGCCGACGGCTTCGAGGTGCTGACCGAACTGCGCGCCGGCTACCCGTCGCTGCCGGTGGTGGTCGTGTCGGCTTCCGACCGCACCAGCGACGTGATCCGCGCCATCGACCTGGGTGCGATGGGTTTCGTGCCGAAGCGTTCGTCCAACGACCAGTTGTTCGAGGCGCTGCGCATGGTGATGTCCGGCGGGCTGTACGTGCCGCCGATGATGCTCGGCCTGGACGTGGCGCCGGTCGATGGCGACACCGTGCCCGACGTGATGCGGCCGGTGGGCACGGCCAGCAGCCAGTCGCCGTACCAGAGGGCGCCGCTGTCGCTGGAATCCGTGGGCCTGACGCCGCGGCAGAGCGACGTGCTGGCGCTGTTGCTTCAGGGCAAGCCGAACAAGCTGATCGCGCGCGAGCTGAACGTCTCGGTCGAGACCGTCAAGGACCACGTGGCCGCGGTGCTGCGCGCGCTGGGCGTCAGTTCGCGCACGCAGGCGGTACTGGCCGTGAGCCAGATGCAGCAGCAGGCGGCGCTCGGCGCCCGCCAGCCGCCTGGCGCCGACACGCCATGAGCGCGGCACCGCCCGCGCGGGCCGCGCTGCCGGCCGCAGGGCGCACGGAGCCGCCACCGGTGGGGCGGCGCTTCGACCACATCCGTGCGCTGTTCGTGCAGACCCCGGCCTCGCTGATCGGCTACCTGATCGGCTGGAGCCTGATGGTCGCGATGTACTGGCCGCTGGCGCCGCGCGGCTCGATGCTGGCCTGGACCGTGGTGCTGGCCCTGCTGCTGCTGCTGCGCCTGGCGCACTACCTGCGCTTTCGCCGCAACCCCGATGCCGACGAGGCCACGCTGCGCGAATGGCGGCGCAGCTGGAAGGCGCTGGTGCTGCTGCAGGCTTCGTGCTGGGCGGTGGCGGTGTGGTTGTTCTGGGGCCTGGGCACGCCCTACCACCGCGTCGCGCTGATGCTGGTGATCTTCAGCCTGGGCCTGGCCTCGGTGCAGCTGCTGGCCACGCAGCAGCGGCTGTACATCGCCTTCGTCTGCGTGCTGATGCTGCCGGCGATCGTGCGCATCGCCACCGACACCACGCAGCCCTGGCACTGGCAGCTGGCCGGCATCCTGGTGCTGCAGTTCATCGCGCTGCTGGTGATGGGCCGGGTGCAGCGCAGCGCACTCGACCAGGTGATCCGCCTGAAGGCGCACAGCGAGACGCTGGCCGCGCAGCTGCAGGCCGAGATGGGCGTGTCCGAGCAGGCGCGCCGTGCGGCCGAAGCCGCCAGCCGCGCGAAGACTCAGTTCTTCGCCGCTGCCAGCCACGACCTGCGCCAGCCGCTGCATGCGATGGGCCTGTTCGCCGAGGCGCTGCGCCAGCGCACGCACGACCCGGAGGTGGCCTCGCTGGTGAACAGCATCAACGAATCGGTGGATGCGCTGGAGGGCCTGTTCGGGGAGTTGCTGGACATCACCCGCATCGACACCGGCGGCGTCGAAGTCAACCCCGCGCCGGTGGTGATGCGCGAGCTGTTCGCGCGGCTGCGCCTGCACTTCGAGCCCACTGCGTTCGAGAAGGGCCTGGGCTTGAGCTTCCATGGTGGGCGCCACGTCGCCCATGCCGACCCGGTGCTGCTGGAGCGCATCCTGCGCAACCTGGTCAGCAACGCCATCCGCTACACCGACGATGGCGGCGTGCTGGTCAGCTGCCGGCCGCGTGGCGACAAGCTGCTGATGCAGGTCTGGGACAGCGGCATCGGCATCTCCGAAGCCAGCCTGCCGCGCATCTTCGACGAGTTCTACCAGGTGCAGAGCCAGCGGCCGCTGCAGGCGCATCAGCGCAAGGGTCTGGGCCTCGGGCTGGCGATCGTCGCGCGACTGGCGTCGCTGATGCAGGCGCCGATCGCGGTGCGCTCGCGCGTCGGCCACGGCACGGTGTTCTCGTTCGAGGTGCCGCCCGGCAAGGCGCAGCGGGCGCTGGAGCCGGCGGGCACGCGGCTGCCGGCGATGCTCGGCCTGACGCTGCAGGGCCGCACACTGCTGGTGGTCGAGGACGAAGCTGCCGTGCGCGAAGGTCTGGTCGTGCTGCTGAAGGCCTGGGGCGCGAGCGTGCTCGATTTCGATACCGTGGCCAGCGTGCAGGCCTGGCTGGACGCCTCACCCTCGGTGCTGCCGGACCTGGCGCTGGTCGACTATCGACTGCCGCAGGGCCGCACCGGCATCGATGCGCTGGTCGCCCTGCGGGCCCATTGGCCAGGGCGCCGGCTGCCGGCCATCGTCATCACCGGCAGCACGATCGGCGGCCACGAGGACGAGGCCGCCGAACACGACTTTCACCTGCTGATCAAGCCGGTGTTGCCGAACAAGTTGCGCGCGATGATCGCGTTCAAGCTCGGCGTGCGCTGAACGCGCTCAGCGCGGCGCGTTGGGCCGCTGGTCCGGCGGCGGCAGCTTCGACACCAGGCACTGCGCTGCCTTGGCCGTACGCTCGCCGGGGAACAGGTTGCTGATGTTCTCCAGATAGGCCTCGGGCGACTGGCGCTTGTAGTACAGGTTCGAAGTCTGGTCGAGCCAGACGCCGTACTGCGCGGTGGCGTAGTTGGGCGGCTCGTAGTTGGGCGTGATCACCATCGGCCCGACCTGCAGCGGCGAACACTCCACCGAGGCTTGGTTGATGAAGCCGTCGAAACCCTTGGCCTTGTAGTTGGTGAACTGGTCGGGCGCACAGCCCGCCAGCGCCAGCATGGCCATCGTCACCCCTATGCTCTTCCTCATGTTGCTTTCCTCGTCTCGCCGCCTGCCGCGGCCCGCCAACTTTACTGCGCCCGGCTGACTCAGCCGTGGCGCGGCTGCCGCCCGGCCACCGGATACTGGGCGTCGGTGTAGCCGGGTGTCGACGCATGCCCGGCCGGCACCAGCGCGGTCAGGAAGGACTCGTCCTCGGCATCGAATGGCTGCTGCAGCGCGTCCAGGTAGTCCTGCCATTGGGCCAGCGTGCGCGGCCCGCCGATCAGTCCATGCACCAGGCGGTTGTTCCAGACCCAGCCCAGCGCCAGCGCGGTCGGCGTGCGGCCGCGCGTCCGGGCGTGGGCCAGCACCTGCTGAGCCAGCCGCATCGATTCGGGGCGGAACTCGGTCTGCATCAGGCGCCGGTCGTTGCGCGCCGCGCGCGATTCCGGCGGCGGCGCCGCGTCGGGCAGGTACTTGCCGCTGAGCACGCCGCGCGCCAGCGGACTGTAGGCGACGACGCCCAGGCCGTAGTGCGCGCAGGCCGGCAGCACCTCTACCTCGATCTGCCGCGACATCGCGTTGTACGGCGGCTGGCAGGCGACCGGCTGCGGTACGCCGGCCGCGCGGCACAGCTCCACCAGCCGCGCCATGCGCCAGGCGCGGAAGTTGGACACACCGAAGTAGCGCACCTTGCCGGCGGCGACCAGCCGGCCCATCGTGGCCACGGTCTCCTCCTGCGGCGTGGTCTCGTCGTCGCGGTGCAGGTACAGCAGGTCGATCCAGTCGGTGCCCAGCCGCTGCAGGCTGGCGTCGACCGCACGCAGCATGTGGCGGCGCGACAGGCCGCGGTCGTTGGGCCCCGGGCCGGTGACGTTGCCGAGCTTCGTCGCCAGCACCCAGTGCGCGCGCTCGGCGGCGATCAGCCGGCCGGTGATGCGCTCGGACTCGCCGCCGGCATAGACGTCGGCGGTGTCGATGGCGTTCAGCCCGGCGGCGCGCGTCGCGGCAACGATGCGCGCGGCCTCGGCCTCGTCGGTACGGTCGCCGAACATCATCGTGCCGAGCCACAGCTTCGAAACCTTCAGGCCGCTGGCGCCGAGAGGCAGGTCGTCGTCGGGGTTCTGGCTCATGGCGGGCTCCAATGCCGGGTTTGCACGTCCGATCATGCCACCGGGCCTGTAGTACAACCCCCGCACACCCTCCAAGCTGCACCGCCATGAGCAAGACCCGCAAGAAGCCCGCCACCGCACAGCCGCTGCGTTCGCGCGCCTGGTTCGACAACCCGGCCAATGCCGACATGACGGCGCTGTACCTCGAGCGCACGATGAACTTCGGCCTGAGCCTGGACGAGCTGCAGTCGGGCCGGCCGATGATCGGCATCGCGCAAAGCGGCTCGGACATCGCGCCTTGCAACCGTCACCATCTGGTGCTGGCGCAGCGCATGCGCGAGGGCATCCGCGACGCCGGCGGCATCGCCTTCGAGTTCCCGATCCACCCGATCCAGGAAACCTGCAAGCGGCCGACCGCGATGCTCGACCGCAACCTGCAGTACCTGAGCCTGGTCGAGCTGCTGTACGGCTATCCGATCGACGGCGTGATCCTGACCACCGGCTGCGACAAGACCACGCCGGCGCAGATCATGGCCGCCTGCACGGTGGACATCCCGGCGATCGCGCTCAACGCCGGGCCGATGCTCAACGGCTGGCACGAGGGCGAGCGCACCGGCTCCGGCACCATCGTCTGGAAGGCGCGCGAGCTGCTGGCGGCCGGAAAGATCGACAACCGCCAGTTCATCGAGCTGGTGGCCTCGTCGGCGCCGTCCACCGGCCACTGCAACACCATGGGTACGGCCTCGACGATGAATTCGCTGGCCGAGGCGCTGGGCCTGATGCTGCCGGGCACGGCGGCCATTCCCGCGCCCTACCGCGACCGGCAGGAGGCCGCCTACCTGACCGGCAAGCGCATCGTCGAGATGGTGCGCGAGAACCTGAAGCCCAGCGACATCCTGACGCGCGCGGCCTTCGAGAACTGCATCGCCGTGTGTTCGGCGATCGGCGGCTCGACCAACGCGCCGGTGCACGTCAATGCCATTGCCCGGCACATCGGCGTCGAGCTGGACAACGACGACTGGGAGAAGATCGGCTACGGGCTGCCGCTGCTGGTGAACCTGCAGCCGGCCGGCGAGTACCTGGCCGAGGACTACTACCGTGCGGGGGGCGTGCCGGCGGTGGTGGCCGAGCTGGTGAAGAAGGGCAAGATCCAGGACGCGATCACCGTCAACGGCAAGACGCTGAAGCAGAACTGCGAAGGCCGATTCAGCGCCGACCGCAAGGTGATCCTGCCCTTCGACAAGCCGCTGAAGAAGAAGGCCGGCTTCCTGAACATGAAGGGCAACCTGTTCGATTCGGCGATCATGAAGACCAGCGTCATCACCGACGAGTTCCGCCAGCGCTACCTGGAGAACCCGGCCGACCCGATGGCCTTCGAAGGCACGGCGGTGGTCTTCGACGGTCCCGAGGACTACCACGCGCGCATCGACGACCCGAAGACCAAGATCACGGCCCACAGCGTGCTCTTCATCCGCGGCGTGGGACCGGTCGGTTACCCCGGCGCGGCCGAGGTGGTGAACATGCGCGCGCCGGCCTACCTGCTCAAGCAGGGCGTCACCGCGCTGCCCTGCATCGGCGACGGCCGGCAGAGCGGCACCAGCGGCTCGCCGTCGATCCTGAACGCCTCGCCCGAAGCGGCCACCGGCGGTGGCCTGGCGCTGCTGATGAGCGGCGACCGCGTGCGCATCGACCTGAAGAAGCGCCGCGCCGACATCCTGATCAGCGAGGCCGAACTGGCGGCGCGGCGTGAGGTGCTGCAGAACCTGGGCGGCTATCCGGTGCCGCCGAGCCAGACGCCGTGGCAGGAGATCCAGCGCGGCATCGTCGACGAGCTGGCCTACGGCATGGTGCTGAAGCCGGCCGTCAAGTACCAACGCATCCACGCGCGGCGCGGCCTGCCGCGCGACAACCATTGAGGCCGTCATCGGCACAAGGAGACCCGGCATGAGCGGCAAGGTGATGGTCTGTGCGGTCGGCAATGCGCCGCCGCTGGTCGACACGCAGCTGAACCAGCATTTCGACGTGGTGCGCGAGGCGCATCAGGAAGTCCGCGGCATCGCCGTGTGCGGTGGCCACACGCGCATCGACGCGCCCTTCGTCGAGCTGTTCCCGCGGCTGCAGATCGTTTCCAGTTTCGGCGTCGGCTACGACCACATCGACGCCGTCACGCTGGCCAAGCGCGGCATCGTCGTCACCCACACGCCCGACGTGCTGACCGGCGAGGTGGCCGATCTGGCGCTGGGCCTGTTGATCGCCACGGTGCGCCAGCTGCCGCAGGTGGACCGCTACCTGCGCGAAGGCAAGTGGCTGCAGAAGCCCTATCCGCTGACGGCCACGCTGCGCGGCCGCAAGGTCGGCATTCTCGGCCTGGGGCGCATCGGCAAGGCCATCGCCCGGCGGCTGGAAGCCTGCGACCTGGAGATCGAATACCACGGCCGCAAGCCGCAGCCCGACGTGAAGTACCGCTATCACCCGACGCTGCTGGGCCTGGCGCTGAGTTGCGACGTGCTGATGGTGGTGGCCTCGGGCGGCGCCGAGACCCATCACCTCGTCGGCAAGGACGTGCTGGAAGCGCTCGGGCCGGACGGCATCGTCGTCAACGTCGGCCGCGGCACGGTGATCGACGAGCAGGCGCTGATCGCTGCGCTGCGCGACAAGAAGATCCTGTCCGCCGGCCTGGACGTGTTCGAGGACGAACCGCGCGTGCCGGCCGAGCTGATCGCAATGGAGCACGTGGTGCTGCTGCCGCACGTCGGCTCGGCCTCGGTGCACACGCGCAACGCGATGGGCCAGCTGGTGGTCGACAACCTGGTGTCGTGGTTCGGCGGCAAGGGCGCGGTGACGCCGGTGCCCGAATGCCAGGCGCTGGCCGCGGCCAAGGCCAAGGGCTGAGCGCGATGCCGGCAGCGCGGCTGATCGCGCTGGACTGGGGCACCTCGGCGCTGCGCGCCCATCTGCTGGGCGACGGCGGCGCGCTGATCGAAGAACGCCGCCGGCCCTGGGGCCTGCTGCACCTGCCCGAAGGCGGCTTCGCGGCGGCGCTGCAGGGCGTGGCCGGCGAATGGCTGGCGGCCATGCCGGCATTGCCGCTGATCGCCTCGGGCATGGTCGGCAGCGCACAGGGCTGGCGCGAGGCGCCCTATGCCGGCTGCCCGGCCGACGGGGCGGCGCTGGCGGCGCAGCTGCTGCGCTTCGAGGCCATGCCGGGCGTGGTACTGCACATCGTCCCCGGCGTGCGCCTGGGCGGCTCGCGGCCCGACGTCATGCGCGGCGAAGAGACGCAGGTCATGGGCCTGCTCGCCTTGCAGCCGGCGCTGGCCGGCGGCGCCACGCTGTTGATGCCGGGCACGCACAGCAAGTGGGTGCGCGTGGAAGCCGGGCGCATCGTCGACTTCCACACCTACATGACCGGCGAGCTGTTCGCGTTGCTGCGCGAGCATTCCATCCTGGGCCGGCCGGCGCGCGACGCCGGCGCCGTCGCGGCCTCGGACGGGGCCTTCGATCGCGGTGTCGAAGCCCTGCGCGCCGCCGGCGCGGACGGGGCGACCTCGCTGCTGTTTTCGGCGCGGGCACTGGTGCTCGGCGGGCAACTGAAGGCCGCCGACAGCCTGGACTACCTGTCGGGCCTGCTGATCGGCGAGGAACTGCGCTGCGCGCTGCCAGCCGACCGCCGCGTGGCCCCGGTGCTGGTCGGCGATGCGGCGCTGTGCGCGCGCTACCAGCGCGCGCTGGCCTTGTTCGGCCGCGACGCGCAGAGCGCCGGCGAGGGCACGGCCGCGGCCGGCCTGTGGCAGATCGCCACGCAGGCCGCACTCTGCTGAGGAGACGCGCATGCGCGAACACCTGGCCGAACTGCCCTTGATTGCCATCCTGCGCGGCATCGCGCCCGACGAGGCCGTGCCGGTGGGCCTGGCACTGGCCGAGGCGGGCTTCCGCATCATCGAAGTGCCGCTGAATTCGCCGCAGCCGCTGCGCAGCATCGAATTGCTGGCCCGCGCGCTGGGCTCGCACTGCCTGGTGGGCGCGGGCACGGTGATGAGCGCGGCACAGGTCGCAGCGGTGGAGCAGGCCGGTGGGCGGCTGATCGTCATGCCGCACGGCGATCCGGCGGTGATCCGCGCGGCCAAGTCGCAGGGCCTGCATTGCGCACCGGGCGTGGCCACGCCGACCGAGGGCTTCGCCGCGCTGGCGGCCGGCGCCGACGCGCTGAAGCTGTTTCCGGCCGAACTGCTGAGCCCGCCAGTGCTGAAGGCGCTGCGCGCAGTGTTCCCCAGCGACACGCTGTTCCTGCCGGTGGGCGGCATCACGCCGCAGAACCTGGCGGCCTACGCGGCCGCAGGTGCCAGCGGCTTCGGCCTGGGTTCGGCGCTGTACAAGCCGGGCCTGGCCATCGGGCAGGTGCAAGCCAATGCACGGGCCTTCGTCGAGGCCTGGGGCCGGGTCTGACCGAAGGCCCGGGGTCTTGTGCCACGCGGCCTGCGTGCGCAACCCCACAAGAAGCGACAAGCGACAGTGCCGGTTCCGACAAGACCGCGGCCGGGCGCAGCGCTGAAATCCTCCTGTCAACAAGTGGCGCCGCCGCCAACGGCAGCGGCGCCGCGCAAACAGGAGACGAAGATGCTGCTTTCGATGAGTACCGACGCGGTGGCCGTCGAGTTGGCGCTGGCGCTTGGCGCCGCCTCGATGCTGTCGGTGGGCCCCAACAACCTGGCACTGTTCCGGGAAGGACTGCTGCGCGGCCGGATGGGGCTGGTGGTCGCGCTGATTTCCGCCAGCCAGGTCGGCCTGGCCTTCCTGGCGTGGCGGGCCGCGCCCTCGGTCGATGCCCTCGACCCGACGGCACGATCGGTGCTGTCGTGGGTCGCGGTCGCGGTGGTGCTCTGGTTCGCCGCGGCTGCGTTTCGGGCCGGCGTCCGCCGCTGCGAGCCACGGCCTGCCGCAACCGCCGAGCGCCTGAGCGCCTGCGTCCGCCGCGTGATGACGATGACGGCGCTGAACCCGCTGATCTACCTCGAGTTCTTCTTCGTGCCGGTGGCGATCATCCAGGGTTTCGAGCAGCCGGCCGCCGGAGCACGATTCACCGCGATGCTGTTCGCGATGATC
>JBGAII010000136.1:0-12872 GCA_044225625.1 Rubrivivax sp. | reverse complement strand
ATGCGCGGGCGCTGCTGCCGCTGGACAACGCGCAGCAGATCCTGTCGGCCACCGAGATCGCCGCGCGCAAGCTGTCGGTGCGCGATGCCGAGAAGCTCGTCGCCAAGGCGCAGCAGAACGGCGGACGCCAGTCGCCGCTGCTGCGCGTCAAGAAGGACAAGCCGCGCGATCTCGTGCGGCTCGAGGAGCAACTGGCGGACACGCTGGCCACCGCGGTGGAGATCCGCGTGCACCGCAAGACCAAGCGGGGCGAGCAGGGCGAGATCGCGATCGCTTTCGGCTCGCTGGACGAGCTGAACGGCCTGCTCGACAAGCTCGGCATCGCCGAGCGCTGACCGCCGCGCGTCAGCCGTTGCGGATGCGGCTGACCAGCGCGCGCGTGTAGGCGGCGGTGCCGGCGCTGCCGCCCAGGTCGCCGGTGCGCACCATGTCGATGTTCAGCGTGTCGTCGATGCCCTTGCGCAGGCGGGCGGCCAGGTCGCCGCGCTGCACGTGCTCCAGCATCATCGCCGCCGCCAGCAGCAGGGCGGTCGGGTTGGCCATGTCCTTGCCCGCGATGTCCGGCGCCGAGCCATGCACGGCCTCGAAGATCGCCGCGTCCGTGCCGATGTTCGCGCCCGGCGCCATGCCCAGGCCGCCGATCAACCCCGACACCAGGTCCGACAGGATGTCGCCGAACAGGTTGGTCGTGACCAGCACGTCGAACTGCCACGGGTTCAGCACCAGCTTCATCGCGCAGGCATCGACGATCACCGAGTCGACGGCGATGCGGCCCTTGTACTTCTCCTCGTGCAGTGCCAGGCCGGTCTCCAGGAAGATGCCGGTCAGCGCCTTCATGATGTTGGCCTTGTGCACGATCGTCACCTTCTTGCGGCCGGTGGCGATGGCATGCTCGAACGCGTATTCCAGGATGCGGCGGCAGCCGGCGCGGGTGTTGATGCCGGTGGCCATGGCCACGGCATGCGGGTCGCCGTCGATCTCCACGTAGTGCTCGTGGCCGATGTACAGGCCTTCGAGGTTCTCGCGCACCACGACCAGGTCGATCTTGTCGAAGCGGCCGCCGGGCACGATCGTGCGCGCCGGGCGCAGGTTGGCGTAGAGCTTGAACTCCTCGCGCAGGCGCACGTTCGACGAGCGGTAGCCGCCACCCGACGGTGTTTCGAGCGGGCCCTTCAGCGCCAGCCGCGTGCGGCGGATGCTGTCCAGGGCGGCTTGGGGCAGGGGGTCTCCAGCGGCCTTCACGCCGGCCAGGCCGGCGACCTGATGCTCCCAGTCGAAGGGAGCGCCGAGCGCGTCGAGCACGGCCAGGGAGGCGTCGACGATTTCGGGGCCGATGCCGTCGCCGGGGATCAGGGTGGCGGAAATGCGCTGCGTCATGGTGCGGGCGAGCCGGAGCCAAAGAGGTTCATCAGCATAGCGGCCGATGATGCCGGAAGCCTTACACGATACGTGCCAGCTTGCGTGGCAGGCCACGCGAAGCTGCGTTGTGTGGAGCACACGGATTGCAGGACGATGAATTCCTTGTCAGCCGGCGTGCCGGCAACTGCGTTTAAATCACCATCGTGGTGTGGAATGCACCTGGAGGATGCTGGAACGGGTCTTGCAAGCACCGATCGGGAATTGCACCGCAATACGGCACTTTCTCGACGAGTCGACGCTCTCAAGATTCAACGACGCTGCGAACAACTGACATGACACGCTGCTGACTACCGGAAAGCTCTGATGGCGCCCTGGCCCGTAATGCCGGGACTCCATCAGATCTTCCCAGATGGCGAGGGCTATGGTGCCGCTCGACATCTTCCTGAACCAGGAGGTCCGCATGGACGTGATCAGCAGCTTCACCGCACGCTACGAGCGCAGTCGCGAGGAGGAGATGTCCCTCGAGGACTACCTCGCCGAGTGCAAGCGCAACCCGCTGGCCTATGCCACCGCCGCCGAGCGCATGCTCAAGGCCATCGGCGAGCCCAAGACCATCGACACCCGAAACGACCCGCGGCTGTCGCGCATCTTCGCCAACAAGGTCATCAAGATCTATCCGGCCTTCGCCGAGTTCTACGGCATGGAGGACGCGATCGAGCAGGTGGTGTCCTACTTCCGCCATGCGGCGCAAGGGCTGGAAGAGAAGAAGCAGATCCTCTACCTGCTGGGCCCGGTGGGCGGCGGCAAGAGCTCGATCGCCGAGCGCCGAAGCAGCTGATGCAGGACGTGCCCTTCTATGCGATCAAGGGCTCACCGGTGAACGAGCTCGCCGCTGGGGCTGTTCGATGTCGGCGAGGACGGGCCGATCCTCGAATCGGAATACGGCATCCCGCGCCGCTACCTGAACCGCGTGCTCAGCCCGTGGGCGGTGAAGCGGCTGGAGGAGTTCGGCGGCGACATCCGCAGTTCCGCGTCAGTTACGCCACCCGAGCATCCTCAAGCAGATCGGCATCGCCAAGACCGAGCCCGGCGACGAGAACAAACCAGGACATCAGCCCGCTGGTCGGCAAGGTCGACATCCGTGCTGAGACCTATGCGCAGGACGGCCCTGACGCCTACAGAGCTACAGCGGCGGCCTGTGCCTGGCCAACCAGCCCGCTGGAGTTCGTCGAGATGTTCAAGGCTGATCAAGGTGCTGCTGCTGACGCTACGACGCAGGAAGGCAACTTGGCGGTACCGAAGGCTTCGGAAGCGATTCCTTCGACGGTGTGATGCTGGCGCACAGCAACGAGAGAGTGAAGAGCTTCCGCAACAACAAGAACAACGAAGCCTTCCTCGACCGCATCTACATCGTCATGTGCCGTACCGCCTGCGCGTCGGAAGAGATCCGCGACGGCTGAAGCTGCGCTGAAGAACAGCCCGCTGACCAAGCCACCTGCGCGCCGGGCACGCTGAAGATGATGGCGCAGTTCGCGATCCTGACGCGCCTGAAGGAACCGGAGAACAGCTCGCTGTTCAGCAAGATGCTGGTCTACGACGGCGAGAACCTGAAGGACACGGACCCGCGCGCCAAGAGCTACCAGGAGTATCGCGACGCTGCTGGCGTCGACGGGGCTGCATGAGCGGCGTGTCCACGCGCTTCGCCTTCAAGATCATCTCCAAGGTCTTCAACTTCGATTCCACCGAAGTTGCCGCCAACCCGGTGCACCTGATGTACGTGCTGGAGCAGCAGATCCAGCGCGAGCAGTTCCCGCCCGAGCTGGAGCAGAAGTACACCGCGTTCATCAAGGAGCACCTGGCCACCCGCTATGCCGAGTTCATCGGCAAGGAGATCCAGACCGCCTACCTGGAAAGCTACTCCGAGTATGGCCAGAACATCTTCGACCGCTACGTCACCTACGCGGACTACTGGATCCAGGACCATGAGTACCGCGACACCGACACCGGCGAGGTCTTCGACCGCGCGGCGCTGAATGCGGAGCTCGAGAAGATCGAGAAGCCGGCGGGCATCGCCAACCCGAAGGACTTCCGCAACGAGATCGTCAACTTCGTGCTGCGGGCGCGTGCCAACAACGCCGGCAACAACCCGCTGTGGACCAGCTACGAGAAGCTGCGCACGGTGATCGAGAAGAAGATGTTCTCGAACACCGAGGAACTGCTGCCGGTGATCAGCTTCAATGCCAAGGCCAGCGCCGACGAGGCCAAGAAGCACGAGGACTTCGTCACCCGCATGGTGGCCAAGGGCTATACGCCCAAGCAGGTGCGGCTGCTGTGCGAGTGGTATCTGCGCGTGCGGAAGAGCAGCTGATGGCCCTGCAAAGCATCATCGACCGTCGCCTGGCCGGCAAGAACAAGTCGGTGGGCAACCGCGAGCGCTTCCTGCGCCGGCACAAGGTGCAGGTGCGCGAAGCGGTGAAGCGTGCCATCGACGGCCGCAGCATCCGCGACATCGAGCGCGGCGAGGACGTGCACATCCCGAAGAAGGACCTGAGCGAGCCGGTCTTCGGCCATGGCTCGGGCGGCATCCGCGAGGTCGTGCATCCGGGCAACAAGGACTTCATCCGCGGCGACCGCATCGAGCGGCCCAAGGGCGGCGGCGGGCAGGGCAGCGGCAGCGGCCAGGCCAGTGACTCCGGTGAGGGCGAGGACGATTTCGTCTTCACGCTCAGCAAGGAGGAGTTCATGCAGGTCTTCTTCGAGGACCTGGCCCTGCCCAACCTGGTGCGCACGCAGCTGGCCGAGACGCCGGAATGGAAGAGCCAGCGCGCCGGCTTCAGCAGCGACGGCACGCCGAACAATCTGCACGTGGTGCGCTCGCTGCGCGGTGCGATCGGCCGGCGTATCGCCATCGGTGCCGGCTCGCGCGCCGAACTGCGGGCTCTGGAAGAGGAGTTCGACAGCCTGCAGGCCGAACCCAAGACCGAAGCGAAGCTGGCCCGGCTGAAGGAGCTCGAAGCCGCCATTGCCGCGCTGCGCGCGCGCGTGGCGCGCATCCCCTACCTGGACCCGATCGACCTGCGCTACCGCAGCCGCATCAAGGTGCCGGTGCCGACCAGCAAAGCAGTGATGTTCTGCCTGATGGACATCTCCGGCTCGATGGACGAGGGCCGCAAGGAGCTGTCGAAGCGCTTCTTCATCCTGCTGTACCTGTTCCTGACGCGGCACTACGAGAAGATCGACCTGGTCTTCATCCGCCACCACACGCAGGCGCAGGAGGTCAACGAGGACGACTTCTTCCACGCCCGCGAGACCGGCGGCACGGTGGTGTCGAGCGCGCTGGTGCTGATGGAGGAGATCATCCGCGAGCGCTACTCGCCCAGCGAATGGAACATCTACGGCGCGCAGGCCAGCGACGGCGACAACTGGCACCACGACAGCGGCCGCTGCCGCGAACTGCTGAGCGAGAAGCTGCTGCCGCTGGTGCGCTACTACGCCTACGTGCAGGTGGCCGAGGAAGAGCAGAACCTGTGGGACGAATACGCGCAGCTGCCGCCGCTGCACGCGCACTTCGCGATGCGCAAGGCGGTCAGCGCCGACCAGATCTACCCGGTGTTCCGCGACCTGTTCAAGAAGGAAGGGGCGAAGGCGGCATGATCGACGCGCCGCCGTCGTGGCCGCGATCGCGCCGCCTTCCGGGGCCTGCGCGCAGCGACTGGGGGACCACATGAGTGCTGTACTGAAGAATCCGCTGACCGAGCCGCTGCCGCTGAAGGAGCGTCCCGCCGCGCCCTTGCCCGGGCCCAGCGACTGGTCCTTCGAGCTGATCGAGCAGTACCACAAGGTCATCCGCGACACGGCCGAGCGCTTCGGGCTGGACACCTACCCGAACCAGCTGGAGATCATCACCGCCGAGCAGATGATGGACGCCTACGCCAGCGTGGGCATGCCGGTGAACTACCGCCACTGGAGCTACGGCAAGGAGTTCATCGCCACCGAGAAGAACTACAAGCGAGGCCACATGGGCCTGGCCTACGAGATCGTCATCAACTCCAACCCCTGCATCAGCTACCTGATGGAGGAGAACACGATGGCGATGCAGGCGCTGGTGATCGCCCATGCCGCCTACGGCCACAACAGCTTCTTCAAGGGCAACTACCTGTTCCGCATGTGGACCGATGCGGCGTCGATCATCGACTACCTGGTCTACGCCAAGGACTACGTCGCCAAGTGCGAGGAGAAACACGGCCTCGATACGGTGGAAGAGTTCCTCGACAGCTGCCATGCGCTGCAGAACCACGGCGTCGACCGCTACCGCCGGCCGAGCCGCAAGTCGCTGGCGCAGGAGCTGGCCGACCGCAAGGACCGCGAGGCCTATGCGCAGGCGCAGGTCAACGACATGTGGCGCACGCTGCCGAAGAAAGCCGAGAAGGACGCCGTCGAAAAGGAGAACAAGCGCTTTCCCGAAGAACCGCAGGAGAACCTGCTGTACTTCATCGAGAAGAACGCGCCGCTGCTGGAACCCTGGCAGCGCGAGATCGTGCGCATCGTGCGCAAGGTGGCGCAGTACTTCTATCCGCAGCGCCAGACGCAGGTGATGAACGAGGGTTGGGCCACCTTCTGGCACCACAAGCTGCTGAACCAGATGTACGACGACGGCTACCTGACCGACGGCGTGATGATCGAATGGCTGAAGTCGCACACCAACGTGGTCTACCAGCCGCCGGTCGGGCACCGGGCCTACAGCGGCATCAATCCCTACGCGCTGGGCTTCGCGATGTACAACGACATCAAGCGCGTCTGCGAGGACCCCACCGACGAGGACCGCCAGTGGTTTCCGGAGATCGCCGGCACGCCGTGGCTGCCGGCGCTCGATCAGGCGATGCGCAACTACAAGGACGAAAGTTTCGTCGGCCAGTACCTGAGCCCGAAACTGATGCGCGAGCTGCGCCTGTTCGCGATCGTCGACGACGAGAAGGAAGAGGAACTCGAGGTCGCGGCCATCCACGACGAGAGCGGTTACCGCCGTGTGCGCGAAGCGCTGTCGCGGCAGTACGACCTGGGCTCGCGCGAACCGAACATCCAGGTGTGGAACGTCAACCTGCGTGGCGATCGTTCATTGACGCTGCGTCATTTCCAGCACAACAACCGGCCGCTTCACGACGCTGCCCAGGAGGTGCTGAAGCACGTGGCGCGGCTGTGGGGCTTCGGGGTGCAATTGGAAAGCGTCAACGCCCGGGGCGACGTCAGCAAGCGCTGGAGCGTGCCGGCCCCGGCCTGAGCGGCGTTGCCTAGAGCGCGAAGATCTTCCCGGGGTTCATGATGTTCTTCGGGTCGAGCGCGCGCTTGAGCGTGCGCATCATCTCGACCGCGCCCACGCCGGCCTCGTCGAGCAGGAAGCCCATCTTGTGCAGGCCGATGCCGTGCTCGCCGGTGCAGGTGCCTTCGAGCGCGATCGCGCGCTGCACCATGCGGTGGCTCAGGTCTTCGGCCACCGCGCGCTGCGCCGCGTCGCCGTCCTTCACCAGGTAGGCCAGATGGAAGTTGCCGTCGCCGACGTGGCCGACGATGTAGTAGGGCAGCCCGGAGGCATCGGCCTCGCGCACCGAGTCGTCGATGATCTCGGCCAGCCGTGAGATCGGCACGCAGGTGTCGGTGGTGACCGTGCGGCAGCCGGGGTTCTGCGTCATGCCGGCGAAGTAGGCCTTGTGCCGCGCGGTCCACAACCGGGTGCGTTCCTCGGGCGTGCTGGCCCATTCGAAGGCCTCGCCGCCCGCGTCGGCGGTGATCGCCTGCACCGTCTCGGCCTGTTCCTTCACGCCGGCCACACTGCCGTGGAACTCCATCAGCAGCATCGGCGATTCGCGCAGCTCCAGCTTGCTCTGCGCGTTGATGAAGCGCACCGCGTTCAGGTCCAGCAGTTCGCAGCGCGCGATCGGCACGCCCATCTGGATGATCTGGATCGTGGCATTGACCGCCGATTTCACGTCGGCGAAGTGGCACACCGCCGCGCTCACCGCCTCCGGCAGCGGATACAGCTTCAGTGTCACCTCGGTCATCACGCCCAGCGTGCCTTCGCTGCCGACGAACAGCCGCGTCAGGTCGTAACCCGCGCTGCTCTTCCTGGCGCGCGTGCCGGTGCGGATGACCTCACCGCTCGCGGTCACCACCGTCAAGCCGAGCACGTTCTCGCGCATCGTGCCGTAGCGCACGGCGTTGGTGCCGCTGGCGCGCGTGGCCGCCATGCCGCCCAGGCTGGCGTTCGCCCCCGGGTCGATGGGGAAGAACAGGCCCTGGTCGCGCACCGCCTGGTTCAGTTGTTCGCGCGTCACACCGGCCTGCACCGTCGCCGTCAGGTCCTCGGGATTGATGCGCACGATCTGCGTCATCGCCGAGACGTCCAGGCTGATGCCACCCTGCACCGCCAGCAGATGTCCCTCCAGCGACGAACCGACGCCATAGGGAATCACCGGCACCTGGTGTTCGGCGGCCAGCCGGACCACGGCGGCGACCTCGTCGGTGCTTTCGCAGAACACCACCACCTCGGGTGGCGTCACCGGGAACGGCGACTCGTCGCGGCCATGCTGTTCGCGAACCGCAGCTGCGGTGGAGCAGCGCGCGCCGAAACGCTGCTGCAGCTGCGCCAGCATCGCTGCGGGCACGGGGCGGGCGTCGATGCGCGCCTGCAGGTCGTGGGGTGCGTTCATCGCTGTCTCCGGTGGGGTTCGCCGGATTCTAGGACTGGCCTCCGCGGTGGCAGGCCAGCGCCGAAAAGCCCTGTCGCCACCGGCCTGATCTCTTCTTGTGACGCGGCGGACGGGCCCAGAATCAGGGCCCAGGTCCAGTTCGCGAAGGCAGGACGCATGGCCACCGGCACCATCATCCCGGACCGCGGGGAGTTCATCGACGCGCTGCGTGTGCTGCGCCGCGGCCACGTGCTGGTGCGCGTCTCTGACCTCAGCGGCGGTTGCACGCTCGACGGCGCACCGCTGTACAGCGCCCACCGCACCTTGCTGCGCTACGGGCTGCTGAGCGAGTTCACCAATCCCAAGGGCTTTCCCAACGTCCGCTACTACCGGCTCAGCGAGCGCGGCCGCGCCTTCGCCGACCGCGCCTGCGACAACTGGCAACGTCGGCCGCTGCTGGAGCGGCTCGCGGTGCGCCTGACCGGCTGAGCGCGCCGTCGCCCGCCGCCCGCACGCGCCGGGCACAATGGCCGCATGGGACAGCGCCTGACACAGATTGCCACCCGCACCGGTGACGACGGCAGCACCGGCCTCGGTGACGGCACCCGCGTGCCGAAGGACCACCTGCGTGTGCAGGCCATGGGCGATGTCGACGAACTGAACTCCAGTCTGGGCGTGCTGCTGGCCGAAGCGCTGCCGGCCGACGTGCGCGAGTTGCTGGTGACGGTGCAGCACGAGCTGTTCAATCTGGGCGGCGAGCTGTCGATCCCCGGCTACGAACTGCTGAAGGGCGACGCCGTGCTGAGGCTGGACGAAGCGCTGGCGCACCACAACGCGCAACTGCCGCGGCTGCAGGAGTTCATCCTGCCGGCCGGCACCCGCGCCGCCGCGCTGGCCCACGTCAGCCGCACGGTGGCGCGGCGGGCCGAGCGCGCCGTGGTGGCGCTGGCCGGCCACGAAAAGGTGAACGATGCACCGCGGCAGTACCTGAACCGGCTTTCCGATCTGATGTTCGTGCTGGCGCGCGTGCTCAACCGCGCCCGGCTCGACGGCCTGGGCGGCGACGACGTCTACTGGCACAGCGAACGGCTGAAGCGCGACAGCGACTGAGCCGGCCGCCCCGGCCGGCGGGGTTGGCACGGTCTCTGCATGTACTGACTTGTATACCAGTACGTGCACCAACATGTCGCCTGCGACCCCAAGCACCGATCCGGCCCCCGAAGGCCTCGCCGCCTGGCGCGAGCGCGTCCGCACCGGCGCGGACCTGGTCGGCGCGCTGACCCGCTGCCGCGAGGCGGCCGAAGCCTCGGCGCACCGGCACATCTGGATCTCCCTGCCGACGGCGGCGCAATGGCAGGAGCAGCTGCAGCGTCTGGCGGCGCGGCTGGCCGAAGCGCTGCCGCGCGACGAACTGCTGCGCCGCTACCCGCTGCTGGGCGTGCCCTTCGCCGTCAAGGACAACATCGACATCGCCGGCGTACCGACCACGGCCGCCTGTCCGGCCTTCGCCGCCGTGCCGCCGCACAGCGCCACGGTGGTGCGGCGTCTGCTCGACGCCGGCGCGCTCTGGATCGGCAAGACCAACCTCGACCAGTTCGCCACCGGCCTGGTGGGCACACGCTCTCCCTATGGCCGTCCGAGCAGCGTGTTCGACGCCGAGCGCATCAGCGGCGGCTCCAGTTCCGGCTCGGCCGTCGCCGTGGCGCGCGGGCAGGTGGCGTTCTCGCTGGGCACCGACACGGCCGGATCGGGCCGTGTCCCGGCACTGTTCAACGGCCTCGTCGGCCTGAAGCCGACGCCGGGCCGTGTCAGCACCGCCGGCGTGCTGCCGGCCTGCCGCAGCATCGACTGCGTGTCGGTGTTCGCGCACTCGGCGGACGATGCGGCGCAGGTGCTGGCCGTGCTGGAAGGCAGCGATCCACTCGACACCTACAGCGCCTTCAAGGCCGGCCCGGCGCGTCTGCCGGACACGCTGAGCATCGGCGTGCCCAGCGCGCCGGAGTTCTTCGGCGACGCCGGCTACGGCGCTGCCTTCGCCGCCGAGCTGCAGCGCGTGCGTGCCCAAGGCCACACGCTGGTGGAAATCGACTTCGCGCCGCTGTTCGAGGTGGCGGCGCTGCTCTACGACGGCCCGTGGGTGGCCGAGCGCCACGTCGTCGTGCAGCGTCTGCTGGCCGAACAGCCCGAGGCGCTGGACCCCACGGTACGCCGGGTCATCGCGCGGGCGCTCGGCTTCAGCGCCACACAGGCCTTCGAGGGGGCCTACCGCCTGCGCGACCTGCAGGCCGGGCTGCGCACGCTGTGGCAGCAGGTGGACCTGCTGATGGTGCCCAGCGCGCCCGGCCATCCGCGTTTTGCCGAAGTCGATGCCGATCCGGTGGGCGTCAACTCGCGCCTTGGCACCTATACCAACTTCGTCAATCTTCTGGGCTGGTGCGCGCTGGCTCTGCCGGCGGGCCGCACGGACAAGGGCCTGCCGTTCGGCGTGACCTTCATCGCCGATGCGGCGATGGATGCCGCGCTGCTGGACCTGGCGCGGCGCTGGCACGGCACGCCGGCCACATCCGCACCCACGGCATGGCCGGCCACCCATGCCACGTTGCCGATCGCCGTCGTCGGCGCGCACCTGTCCGGCCTGCCGCTGAACGGCCAGCTGCTGGAGCGCGGCGCCCGCCTGCTCGAGCGCACGCGCACCGCGCCGCACTACCGCCTGTATGCGCTGCCTGGCACCACGCCCCCGAAGCCCGGTATGCAGCGTGTACCCGAAGGCGGCGCGGCCATCGAGCTGGAAGTCTGGGACATGCCGCTAGCCGCATTGGGCTCGTTCCTTGCGCTGATCCCGCCGCCGCTGGGCCTGGGTTCGGTGCAGCTGGCCGACGGCCGCCACGTGCACGGCTTCCTCTGCGAAAGCCACGCGCTGGCCGGGGCGCAGGACATCAGTGCCTTCGGCGGCTGGCGCGCCTACCTGGCCACCCTCTGACTTCGAACGGAGCATCGTCATGGACCGTCGCGACTTTCTCACCGGAACCGCCGCCCTCGGCGCACTGCCGATGGCGGCGCAGGCCCAGGCCCGCCCCAAGGACGTGCTGATCGTGGCCAACGAGTTTGGCCCGAACTCGCTGGACATCCACACCGTCGGCGCCAACCGGCCGAGCTACGGCGTCAGCTGGCTGGTCTACGACCGGCTGATGACCTACGGCAAGAAGACCCTGCCCGACGGCCGCGTCAGCTACGACCGCAACAAGCTCGAGCCCGAGCTGGCCGAAAGCTGGCAGATGGCGCCCGACGGCATGTCGGTGACCTTCAAGCTGCGCAGAGGAGCCAAGTTCCACGACGGCACGCCGGTGACCGCCAAGGACGTGAAGTGGAGCTTCGACCGCGCCGTCACCGTCGGCGGCTTCCCCACCTTCCAGATGGCCGCCGGCTCGCTGGAGAAGCCCGAGCAGTTCGAGGTGGTGGACGAGCACACCTTCCGCGTCAAGTTCATCCGCAAGGACAAGCTGGCGATGAACGACCTGGCGGTGGTCGTGCCCTGCGTCTTCAACAGCGAGCTGGTGAAGAAGAACACGTCAGCGGCCGACCCCTGGGGCCTGGCCTGGACGCGCAACAACACCGCCGGCGGCGGCGCCTACAAGGTGGAGGCCTTCCGCCCGGGCCAGGAAATCGTCTACGTGCGCTACGACGACTGGAAGAACGGCCCGATGCCGAAACTGCGCCGCATCGTGCAGCGCGACGTGCCCAACGCCGGCAACCGCCGCGCGCTGCTGCTCAAGGGCGACATCGACATGACCTTCGACCTGCCGCCGAAGGACTTCGCCGAACTCAGCGAGGACACCGCGCGCATCAAGGTCAGCTCGATGCCGATCGAGAACTCGATGTTCTATCTGGGCATGAACACCACCAAGCCGCCCTTCGACAACCCGAAGGTGCGCCAGGCGGTCGCCTATGCCGTGCCCTACGACAAGATCTACGAGAACGCCTTCTACGGCCGCGCGGCCAAGCTGTGGGGCGGCAGCGACCCGGTCAAGACCATCGCCTGGCCGCAGCCCACCTGGTACCGCACCGACCTGGCCAAGGCCAAGGCCCTGATGGCCGAAGCCGGCGTGCCGGGCGGCTTCGAGACCACGCTCAGCTTCGACCTCGGCGGCGCCACCATCGGTGAGCCGGCGGCGGTGCTGACGCAGGAGGCGCTGGCCGCCATCGGCATCAAGACACAGATCAACAAGATCCCCGGCGCCACCTGGCGCGCCGCGCTGCTGAAGAAGGACATGCCGTTGATCCTGAACCGCTTCGGCGGCTGGCTCGACTACCCGGAGTACTTCTTCTTCTGGTGCTACCACGGCCAGAACGCGGTGTTCAACACCATGAGCTACCAGAACCCCAAGCTGGACAAGCTGATCACCAACGCGCGCTTCGCCGAGAGCAAGGCCATCTACGACTCGTCGGTCAAGGAAATGATCCAGCTGGCCTACGAGGAAGTGCCGCGCGTGCCGATCGTGCAGCCGTCGATGGACGTGGCCATGCAGAAGGACGTGATGGGCTACATGTACTGGTTCCATCTGCAGCCCGACTACCGCAACCTGTACAAGGCCTGAGGCGGCAGCATGGACCACAGCGCCTACGTCGACGCCGCCGCGGCCACGCTCGGCCTGAAGCTCGCCGCCGGGCACCGCCCCGGCGTGCTGCAGTACTTTGCGCTCGCGGCCAGCATGGCCGAGCTGGTGCAGGGCCTGCCGCTGCAACTGCACGACGAGCCCGCCAGCGTCTTCCTGCCGGTGGCGCCGCACGGCGCGGACCAGCCGTGAACACGCTGAACGCCACGGCTGCCAC
>JBGAII010000135.1:0-11949 GCA_044225625.1 Rubrivivax sp. | reverse complement strand
CGTGCATCTGGACACCGGGCGCGTGCGCAGCTGGTAGTTCAGCCGTTTCTCGCCGTCACCACCCAGGTCGAACCGGCCAACGCGATCGAGCCGTCGGCGGCGGCCAGCGGGGCCAGCGCACGCTCGATCGCGTCGACCAGCATGTCGGTGTGCGCGGGCCCGACCTCGCGCGCCAGCCGCGACACCGGTCCGATCTGCAGGCTGTTCTGCGCGGCCTCGCGGGCCGACGCACCGCTGGCGGCGGGTGCATCGAAGCGTTGCACGTCGACAGCGGCGAAGCCGGCCTCGGCCATCAGGCTGCGCAGCCGCTGTTCGTCGGCAAAGGCGAAGGGGCCCGGCATCAGCGGATCGGCCGGCGGCGGGTTGATGCCCAGCGCCTGCCGCGCCGCCATCAGCGGCGCCATCGCCCACGGGTTGTCGCGCGGCGCGCGCCAGCAGACGAAGGCACAGCGGCCACCGGGCCGCAGCGCGCCGCGCAGGTGGCGCAGCGCCGCGGCCGGTGCGTCGAAGAACATCAGGCCGAAGCGCGAGTACAGCAGGTCGTGGCCCGCGGGCAGCGCGGCGGCGGACGCATCGGCCTCGGTGAAGGTCACGCGCAACGCCGGCTCGGCCTCGGCCCGCCGTCGCGCGGCCTGCAGCATCGGCCGCGAGATGTCCACGCCGAGCACGCTGCCCTGCGGCCCCACGGCACGCGCCAGCTGCAGCGAGGTGCTGCCGCAGCCGCAGCCGACGTCGAGCACGCGTTCGCCGGGCTGCGCTGCCGCCGCCCGCAGCGCGGCGTTGCCGAAGGGTTCGATCATGCGGTCGAGCAGCGCCTGGTAGTCGACCCAGCGCTGTCCCTGGTCGCCGTTCCAGTCGGCGATCTGCTCGGCATTGGTGGAGGTGTTCATCGTGCGGCCCGGTCCTTGGCGTTCTGCGCTTCGATGCGCTCGCGGGCGATGCGCCAATCGTCGTCGCTCCAGCTGCGCAGCTCGTAGAAGTTGCCGCCGGTGGCCAGTGCGCTGCCGCCGTCCATCATGATGCTCTGGCCGGTGAGCCAGTCGCACTGGCCCGGCGCCATCAGGAAGGCCGCCAGGTTCTGCAGCTCGCTCATCTGTCCGGGCCTCGCCATCGGGTTGCGCTCGATGCTGCGCTGGCCGGGCTGCTCGCCGGGGTTCAGCCGCTTGCTCATGCCTTCGGTGGGGATCTCGCCCGGGCCCACGGTGTTGAGGCGAATGCCGTACTTCGCCCATTCCACCGCCAGCGACTTGCTCATGATGTCGATGCCGGCCTTGCTCATCGCCGACGGCACGACGTAGGGGCTGCCGTTGTCGACCCAGGTGGTGATGATGCTCATCACGCTGCGGTACGGCATGCCGGCCTTCCACTCGCCGGCCTTGGCCTGCGCCACCCAGCGCCTGCCGATGGCCTGCGTGACGTAGAAGCTGCCGTGGAAGACGATGCCGGCGATGGCATCGAAGCCGCGCGGGCTCAAGGCCTCGGTCGGTGAGATGAAGTTGCCGGCCGCGTTGTTGACCAGTCCGCTGAGGCCGCCACTGGCGAACAGCGTTTCGACCATCTCCTCCACCGCCTGCGCGACGCGGATGTCGACGCCGAAGGTGTCGATGCGTGCTTGCGGAAACTGCGCGCGCCAGGCCTCGGCGGTGGCATCGCAGACGGCCTTGCGCCGGCCGCAGATGGCGACGTCAGCGCCGAGCTGCAGGAAGCGCTCGGCCATCGCCTGTCCGAGGCCGGTGCCGCCGCCGGTGACCAGGATGCGCTGGCCCCTCATCAAGTCGTTCTGGAACATCGTGTCTCCTCGCACGGTGGGGTCGATCGACTGTAGCGGATGGTTGCATGCGCGGCAGGCTTACGCCGATCGCTGGTGCGCTGCAGCATCCGGCTGCCGGCCGCTGGCGCCAGAATGGCCGACACACACCGGAGCCGATGATGACCCCAGCGCGCGCGCTCGTTCTTGTCCTCATGCCCGCGCTGCTGCTGCTCGGCGCAGCGGCACGCGCGGGCGACGACGGGCCGCGGCTGCCCTGCGAAGGGGTGCCCGCACCGGCCTACGCCGAACCAGGCGCACCGCCGACGGTGCAGGCCTGGCGCGGCAAGGCCGCGCAGGAGTGGCAACCTCCGGCCTGCAGCGGGCTGAGCAAGGGGGCGGACATCCTCGTCGCGGTGGCCGGCACCTTCAAGCACGAGGGTGAGGTCGATGAACTGCTGGCACGCATCGGCGCGATCTCGACCAAGGTCAACGTGCGCTACTGGTCGACGACCGAAAAGGCCTGGCGGCCGCTGGTGACCGAAGCCTTCGCACTGAGCGGGCCCGACCCGGCGCAGCGGCGCGCCGACTTCAGCGCCGCGCAGTTCGTCAAGGGTCAGCCGCTGCACTATGTCCAGGTCGACAACCGCTCCTCGGGCAAGAACGTCTATCGCGACCGCGTGCTCACGCTCGGCCGCGACCAGTTCAGCATCACGCACGAAAACCTGACACCGCTGAAGATGATGCTGGTGACGCTGTTCGACGCCGGCGACCTGCAGACGTCGTACTACGTGGCGCGGCGTGCACCCGGCGTCTGGACCTTCTACAGCCTGACCCGCACACGCATGGCCTCGGCGCTGGTGCCGGTCGGCGCCGATGCGTCGTACATCAACCGCGCGGTGGCCTTCTACCGATTGGTGGCCAACATTCCCACCGACCAGGAGCCGCCGGCCGCGCGCTGAGCTGCGGCAGCGCGGGCGGCTGCGCCGCCCGCTTCGCGCGGTCAGGCGTCGCGCCAGTTGCCGTGGAAGCCGGCCGGCACGCGGTGCGACAGATGGGCCAGCGCGATCGGGCCGTCCTTCAGGTTCTGCGCGTCGAACACCGCCAGGTCGCTGCATTGCGTCTCGGCGCGGAAGACCACGCTGAGCACGAAGCCGTCGCCTTCGGGCGCGTCGGTGCGGCGCGGCACGAACACCGGCTCGCCGCAGCGGTCGCCGGCCGGCGGCATCCAGGTGCTGACGGCGCCGCTGCGGTGGTCGATGTGCGCCAGCCCGTCGCGCGCTTCGGGGCCGCGCCGCGCATCGGTCACCAGCCCGGCCTGGAACCAGCCATGACGGTAGGGCCGCGCGGTGTAGCGCTCGTCCAGCCGCGGGAACTCGCCGGGGTGCTCGTCGAGCGGGGTCTCGCTGAAGGACGCGCTGCTGCCTTTCGGATCGAGGGTCCAGCGTACCAGCGTGGCCACCGGCGGCTCACCGGTCGCGGGGCGGCCGTCCGGTGCGGGGAACAGCGGCGCGACCGGGTACTTCATCATGTCGCACACCACCTTGCCGTCCGGCGTGTCGAAGGCGTTCATCGGGTGGAACACGTAGCAGGGGTCGGCGTCGAACCAGCGCACCTGGTCGACCGAACCGTGGCGCGGCACCAGCGCGACGTGCGTGCCCTTGTCGGGCTCCCATGCGTAGGGCGGCAGGCCCTTCATCGCACGGTCCATCGAGCCGGTCAGCGGGAAGATCGGCAGGATCACCCAGTCGCGCGTGACGACGAAGTCGTGCACCATGCTCGGATAAGGCGCTTGGAACCACTGCGAACGCTGCAGCGTGCCTTCGCGGTCGACCACGTGCAGCGACAGGTCCGGCGTGAAGCGGCCCTTGGCGGCATAGCCGAAGAACACCATTTCGCCGTCGGCGTCGACCTTCGGGTGTGCGGTCATCGGGCCGACCAGCTTGCCGCCGAAGTCGTGGTATCCCTTTGGCGCCAGCGTCACCGGGTCCACCTCGAAAGGCGCGTGCGCCTCCTCCAGCGCCAGCAGCCGCCCGCCGTGCCAGACCACGTTGGTATTGGCCACCGTGGACCCCAGCTTGACGATGCGCGGGTCGGAAAAGCGCGGGTTGCCGAAGGCGCCGGACAGACCTTCGCCCTCGGCATGCTCGAGCTCCCACTTCGGCGTACGCACCCAGCGGTTGCGATAGGACACACGGCCGTCCTGCAGGTGAAACGCATGCAGCATGCCGTCGCCGGAGAACCAGTGGTACGGCCCGCGTGGTGCGAACTGCGGGTTCGGGCCGTTGCGGTAGAGCCAGCCGTTCAGTTCGCGCGGCAGTTCGCCGCTGACCGGCAGGTTCGGCGCCTCGCACTCCATGTGCAACGGCGCGTAGTACCCGCGCAGGAAGGGATCGTCTGCGGGGAAGGGCTTGGACATCGGCGTGCTCCTCGTCGGACTCGGCCGGGCATCGTCGCACGAAAGCCTCCGCTGATCGGCTGGTCTTGCAAATACGAACGATTCGCATTAAATTGACAACGCGTCGACCTTGGCGCTTCTGCGACGAATGCCATGCCCCTTGCCGAACCGGCCCAGCCGCGCTGCTGCCCACCGAAGCTGCCGGACATCGGGCCACCGGGTTCGCGCCGTCGGCGGCTGTGGGAGCTGGACTCTTCGGCCCATTGCCCGGTATTGGGGGTATGCCTGCCGATCGATCAGCTGCGCCGGCTGGCCACCAAGGCCTTGCCGCAGCACGACGGCGACGGCGACTACCGGCTGCATTGCCTGGCGGTGGCCGAGGCCAAGCGCCGCGGCCCGCTGTCCGAGTTGCTGCACAAGGAACTGGAGTGCCGATTCGCGCTGCCGCTTCGCCATGCGGCGGCATTGAAGACCTGCGAGGCGCTGGCCGCGTGGTGGCAGGCGCAATGCGCCGACGCGGGCATGCCCGGCGCGCTGTGGTCGGTATTGACGCATGCGCGCTGCGACACCGTACTGCAAACGCAGGTGCTGGCCGACGTGCACATGCTGCAGCACCAGTGCGGCGCAGCGCAGCGCGTGGAACGGGGGCGCTTCGTGGCGCTGCAGACGGAGAACGCCGCGCTGCGCCAGGAACTGCTGGGTCTGCGCCAGCGTCTGCAGCAGCAGGGCGCGGGGCTGCAGTTGCAGCTCGAACGCCTGCAGGGCGAACTGATGCGGCGGCGCGCCGAGGCCATCGGCCGCGAGACGGCACTGCTTGCGCTGAGCGACGAGTTGCGGGCGTTGCAGGCGCTGGTGCCGGGGCTCAAGGCGCGGGCCGCACTGGCGCGCCAACTGCAGACCCAGGCCGAACGCATCGTGCAACTCGAGCGTGCGCTGACGCGGCCGCGGCAGCCGGCCGAGTGCGAACCGGGGCCCGAGGTCCCGCCGGCGCCCGATGTGCCGGCCGAGCGAGCGGCGCCGACGCCCGGGCTGCCGGTGCTGGGTGACCGAGCGGTGCTGTGCGTCGGCGGCCGGCCGGCCAGCGTGCCGCTGTACCGGCACATCGTCGAACGCAGCGGCGGGCGCTTCCTGCACCATGACGGCGGCGACGAGCACAACGTGCATCGCCTCGATGCCACGCTGTCGGCGGCGGACCTGGTGATCTGCCAAGCCGGCTGCATCAGTCACGATGCGTACTGGCGCGTCAAGGATCACTGCAAGCGCCTAGGCAAGCGCTGCGTCTTCGTCGACAACCCCGGCAGCGCCAGCCTGCGGCGCGCGCTGGCCGCGCTGCAGGCATGAGCATGCAGCCCGGCGCTGTGCCGGCGGCGCCGGGCCGCATGTTGTGGCAGCTGCCTGAGGACTGCCACGGAGCGATCATCGGCTGCTGCTGGACTGCGGCCGAACTGCGGCGGCTGACCGATGTGCTGTTCGGCGGACGCTCGTCCTTCACCGACTTTGAGCTGCATGTCGCGGTGGCCGAGCAGTGCGCGGCCCGAAACAAGGTGTCGCTGGCGCTGCAGCGTGACTTGCAGCGCCGCTTCGCCGCACAGCGGCGGCAGTTCGGCGCCGCGGCCGATGCCGATGCCCTGCGACGGCTGTGGTCGCATGCGCTGGCCGATGGCAATGCCGCCGCCGCCCTGTGGGCCACGCTGGCGCACGGCGCGTGCGACGAGGCGTTGCGCATTCGCGTGCTGCAGGACCTGTACCTGCTGCAGCACGAACGCGTCGCGCTGCAGCGGGACGAGGCGGTGGCGCGTGACGTGCTGCGTGCGCAGCTTGCGGCGCTGAAGGCCGAAGCGCTGCGTGCCGAACAGCGCCAGGCCCGCTGGCGCAGCGACGCGCTGGCCGAGCGCGGTCTGCTGCAGGCCGAGGTTGCTACGCTGCGCGGCCGGCTGCAGGCACAGGATGCACAGCTCGCGCGGCTGCGCGAGCAAACTCCACCGGCAGGACCATCGGCCGCCGGGCCCCGCTGGCCCGCTCCGTGTGGGGCCACGGCCACCGTTTCGCAGGCGGACCCCGTGACGCCGCAGCCCCGGCCGAGGTCAAGGCCGCCCGCTGCCCCAGCGGGCATCGCACCGGCCGACCCGGCCGCGACGGGTGCGCAGCCACCGCAGGCACCGGCGCTGGCCGCCGATGCGCTGCGCGCGACCAGCGTGCTGTGTGTCGGCGGCCGCCACGGCCAGGTGCCGCAGTACCGTGAACTGGTCGAACGCCATGGCGGCCGCTTTGCCCACCACGACGGCGGCATCGAAGACAGCGCACAACGGCTCGACGCGCAGCTGTCCGCGGCCGACGTGGTGCTGTGCCAGTCCGGCTGCCTGAACCACAATGCGTACGCGCGCGTGAAGGCCCATTGCAAGCGCAGCGGCAAGCCCTGCGTCTATCTGGACAAGCCGGGCGTGGGCAGCTTTCTGCGCGGGCTGTCGCAGGTGCCGGCCACAGGCGCGCGCTGAGCTGCAGACAACCGCGCGTGCATGCAGAATGGCGCGCGATCGGGCTGCCTTGACTTCGACATGGCGCGTGGCCGTCGCTTGCCTTTCGTTCTGTTCCTGTGGCTGCTGCTGGCCCTGCTGGGCGGCTGCGCGTCGCTGCCGTCGCCACCGCCGCCCAAGAAGCCCAGCCAGGCGCTGAGCGATGTCGCCGACACGCCGCTGGCGCGCATCGTCGCGGCGTCGCTGCCGGCGCCCGAATCTCAGCTCTCCGGCTTCCGCCTGCTGCCTGAGGCGCCGACCGCCTTCAATGCGCGCGTCGCACTGATCCGCGCCGCCCAGAAGTCGCTGGACGTGCAGTACTACCTGATCGCCGACGACCCGGTCGGCCGCATGTTCCTGCGCGAACTGCGCGATGCGGCGCAGCGGGGCGTGCGCGTGCGTCTGCTGGTCGATGACCTGTACACCGGCGGCGAGGATCCGCTGCTGGCCGGGCTGGCGACCTTCCCGACGGTGCAAGTGCGGGTCTTCAATCCGTTTGCGCTGCGTTCCGGCTCGACCACCTGGCGCATCCTGAGCTCACTGGACGACTTCAGCCGCATCAACCATCGCATGCACAACAAGTTGTTCATCGCCGACAACAGCGTGGCCATCTCCGGCGGGCGCAACATCGCCGAGGAGTACTTCATGCGCAGTCCGCAGGCCAACTTCATCGACGTCGACGTGCTCAGCGCCGGTCCGGCGGTGCGCCGGATGTCCCAGGCCTTCGACGGCTTCTGGAACAGCCCGCTGTCGTGGCCGATCGGCGCGCTCGCCGACATGGCCCCTGACGATGCCGCGCGGGCGTCGTTCGACGCGGCGGTGCGCGATGCCGGGCCGCCCTTCGACGAGCGCGCGCAGGACGTGCTCGGCAACACGCCGCTCGCGCTGCAGCTGCAGGCCGGCCGCCTGGAGCTGCAGGCTGCGCCGGCACGCGTGCTGGCCGACAGCCCGGACAAGGCGGCCGGCGATGGAGAAGAGCCGACGGTGTCGCAGCAGGTGCTGGCCTTGTTCGCGTCGGCGCAGAAGGACGTGCACATCGCTTCGCCGTATTTCATCCCGGGCGAGAGTGGTCTGGCGCTGCTGCGCGCCGCCGGCGCGACGCAGGAGAACGGCCGCATCGTGCTGATCACCAACTCGATCGGTTCGACCGACGAGCCGCTGGCCTATGCCGCCTACGCGCAGCAGCGCCTGGCGCTGCTGCAGGCGGGTGTGCGCATCTACGAGGTCGGTGCAGAACTGGGCCGGCGCGTGCCGCGCAGCGGTGACTTCGGCGAGTCCCATTCACGGCTGCATGCCAAGGTGGCGACGGTGGACGGCCGTTGGCTGTTCATCGGCTCGATGAACCTGGATCCGCGTTCGGCGCTGATCAACACCGAAATCGGCCTGATCATCGACAGCCCGCCGCTCGCCCAGACCGTGGGCTCGCTGTCCAGACGCAGCGTGGTCTACGACGCCTACCGGCTGCAGCTGTCGGCCGACGGCCAGCGCATCGAATGGCTCGAACCACGCGAGGACGGGACGACCAAGGTGCACTACGTCGAGCCGGGCGACCACTGGGGCAAGCGCTTGCAGATCTGGCTGCTGCAACCGTTCGTCGCGACCAGTCTGCTGTAGTGCCCGTGTCCCGGCAGGGCACGCGGCTACTTGGTGAGGATCAGCTTGCCCAGCGAGGTCTGGCGCAGGCGATACAGCGTGCCGCGATGCTGGATATGCAGTTCCTGCGCGCCATCGAACAGGCTTTCGCTGCTGACGGCCCGCACCGGGCTCCGCTGCTCGGCGCCGACCGTGGCGGGCGTCGGCGAACGGGGATGAGGTGGCTCGGTGGGCTGTGTCATGGGCGGGCGTCGCGGCGAGGAATGTACTGTACTTTAAATGCGAAGCATTCGCACTACAGGAGCCTCCACACCCAGTGGAGCGTCGCGCAGGGCCCACAATAGTCCGTCCGGAACTTGAAGGAGGGGCCATGAAAGGTGATGCCAAGGTACTGCAGTACCTGAACAGCCAACTGAAGAACGAGCTGACCGCGATCAACCAGTACTTCCTGCACTACCGCATGCTGAAGAACTGGGGCTATGCGCGCATGGCAAAGCATGAGTACGAGGAATCGATCGAGGAGATGAAGCATGCGGACCGGCTGATGGACCGCATCCTGATGCTCGACGGCCTGCCAAACCTGCAGGACCTGGGCAAGCTGCTGATCGGCGAGAGCCCGGTCGAGGTCCTGCAGTGCGACCTGAAGGCCGAAGTCGGCTCGCAGGTACTGCTGAAAGAGGCCATCGCCCATTGCGAGACGGTGCGCGACTACGTCACCCGCGAGTTGCTGGAGGACATCCTGGAGGACACCGAGGAGCACATCGACCATCTGGAGACCCAGATCGGGCTGGTGGCTCAGGTGGGCGAGCCGAACTGGCTGCAATCGCAGATGGGCGAGCCATCGTGAGCTTCGCGGCGATCACCCTGCCGGGCGATCGGCTTCTTTATTGAGAAGCATTCCTATTCCGTGTAGACTGCGGGGCATACCGAGCGTGAGCGTTGCCCCGCACCATGATCGTCTGCCTCTGCCATCGCGTCTCCGACCGTGACATCCACGCCCAGGTGGCGTCGGGTACGCGCTGCTTCGAATTGCTGCAGGACGAGACGCAGGTGGCCTCGTCCTGCGGCAGCTGCCACGACTGCGCGCGCGAAGTCTTCGACAGCGCCTGCCAGCGGCACGGCGCGCGCACACCGGGCGGGGTCGGCATGATCCCGATCACCGAGGCCGCGCTCGGCGCGGCCCGCTGAGCGCAGCCCCGCCTTTCAGCCGCGACGACGCGGCCGCCAGTTCACCACCTGCACCGCCGGGTCGGGCGTCGACGGTGCTCGTGCACAGCCGTCGCAGCCTGCACAGCCTCGGGCCGCCGGCGCGGTGCTTGCGCGACCCATCGCCGCAAGAACGCGGCGCCGCGCCGCGGCCGGCAGCAGCACGGTCCACAGCACGTAGCCGGCGCAGCCGGCGACGATCAGCGCGCTCAGCAGCATCTGCATCAGCCGCCTCCCAGCCAGACAGTGACGTGATAGGTCGCGAAGGCCGCGACGTAGGCCAGCGCGAACAGGTAGGCGGCCATCAGCACTGGCCAGCGCCAGGCGTTGGTTTCGCGCTTGGTCACCGCCAGCGTCGACAGGCACTGCGGCGCGAACACGAACCAGGCCAGCAGCGCGTAGGCGGTGGCCAGCGACCAGTCGCGCGCGATGATCGGTTCCAGCGTGTCGGCCACCGCGTCGCCTGCGGCCGACAGCGAATACACGGTGCCGAGCGCGCCGACCGCGACCTCGCGCGCTGCCAGCCCCGGCACCAGCGCGATCGAGATCTGCCAGTTGAAACCGATCGGCGCGAACACATGCTGCAGGCCCGCGCCGATGCGGCCGGCGAAGCTGTATTCGATCGGCGGCCCGCTGGCGCCGGCCGGCGGTGCCGGGTAGCTGCTCAGGAACCACAGCAGCACGGTCAGCGCGAAGATGATGCCGCCGACGCGGCGCAGGAAGATGCGCGCGCGCTCCCACAGGCCGAGCGCCAGGTTGCGCAGGTTCGGCACGCGGTAGGGCGGCAGTTCCAGCATCAGCGGCTGGTAGCGGCTCTTCATCCAGACCCGCTTCAGCGCGAAGGCCACGCCCATCGCCGACAGCACGCCGGCCACGTACAGGCCGAAGAGCGTCAGCCCGCGCAGGTTGAACGGGCCGACGGCGCGGTCGGGCACGAAGGCGCCGATCAGCAGCGCGTACACCGGCAGCCGCGCCGAGCAGGTCATCAGCGGCGCGACCATGATCGTCGCCAGGCGGTCGCGCCAGTTGGCGATGGTGCGCGTGGCCATGATGCCGGGGATCGCGCAGGCGAAGCTCGACAGCAGCGGGATGAAGGCGCGGCCCGACAGGCCGACGCGGCCCATCAGGTTGTCCAGCAGGAACGCGGCGCGCGGCAGGTAGCCCGAATCCTCGAGCAGCAGGATGAACAGGAACAGGATCAGGATCTGCGGCAGGAAGACCAGCACGCCACCGACGCCCGCCACGATGCCGTCGACCAGCAGGCTGCGCAGCGGCCCCTCGGCCATGTGCGCGCCGAGCCATTGGCCGAGTGCGGCCATGCCGCCCTCGATCAGGTCCATCGGCGCCTCGGCCCAGGAGAACACCGCCTGGAACATCAGGAACAACAGCGTGGCCAGCAGCGCCAGCCCCCACACCGGGTGCATGACCAGCGCGTCGATGCGCGTGTGGAAGCGCTGCGCGGCCCGTGCGTTCGGTACGGCCACCTCCAGGATGTGCCGCACCTGCTGCTGCAGCGCTGCGGGAGTCCTCGGCTGCGCGTTGGGCAAGACGGGCAAGACGGGCGAGACGGGCGCGACGGGCGTGAGTGACGCGGCGGCGCCGGGCGTTGCGTCGTGCAATGCCTGCAGCTGCTGCAGCAGTTGCGCATGACCGTCGTGGCGCACCGCCACCGTCTCGACCACCGGACAGCCCAGTTCGAGAGACAGCCGCGGCACGTCGATCTGCAGGCCTTGCGCGCGCGCGACGTCGGCCATGTTCAGCGCCACGATCATCGGCCGTCCGAGCTGCCGCAGCTCCAGCACGAGGCGCAGGTTCATGCGCAGGTTGGTCGCATCGACCACGGCGACGATCAGGTCCGGCGCGCTTTCGCCGACACGCCGGCCCTGCAGCACTTCCAGCATCACCAGCTCGTCGGGCGTGGCCGGGTCCAGGCTGTAGGCGCCGGGCAGGTCGATCACCGTCAGGCTGCGGCCGTCGCGCAAGCGCGCGGTGCCGCTCTTGCGCTCCACCGTCACTCCGGCGTAGTTCGCCACCTTCTGGCGCGCGCCGGTCAGCAGGTTGAAGAGGGCGGTCTTGCCGCAGTTCGGGTTGCCGACCAGCGCGACGCGCCAGTCGTGAGGCGGCAGTCCGGTGGCCGAGGGGGCGGACATCACCGTCACTCCGGCTGCACTTCGATGCAGCGCGCTTCGGCCAGGCGCAGCGCGAACTGGGTGTCGCCCACGCGCACGGCAATCGGTTCGCGGCCACCGGGGCCGCGGCGCAGCAACTGCACCGGCTCACCGGCGATGAAGCCCAGCTCGGCCAGCCGACGCAGCATGCCGGCATCGAGGTCCGGCGACACGTCGCGCACACGCTGGACCGTGGCATGCGCACCATCGGCAAGCTGGTCCAGGAGCACGGTCATGGCGGCGGTTCGGCGCTGCACTCAGCAGCGGCAGACTTCAACAGATGAGAGTGTATCTCATTTGCATTGCTCTCCCGCCGTGTCGAGG
>JBGAII010000134.1:0-12356 GCA_044225625.1 Rubrivivax sp. | reverse complement strand
GCCTCGGCCAGCTCGCGTGCGCTGACCGAGCCGTCGAGCCGGATGCGCCACAGCGGATACCACTGCGCCGCGGTCAGCCCGAGCACGGTCATGCGCTGGTCGATGCTGCGGCGCATCGACAGCACCACCTGGTTCATCAGGTAGCCGACGCTGTCGCCGGGCACATAGCCGCGCGCACCATAGAAGCGGACCGCGCGCCGCGGCCGCACCGGAGTTTCCATGCGGGCATTATCACTTGCCGAGGCAAACGTTGTCATGGCAAGGAAAAGGGGCCGCCGGCACATCCCGATGGCCGCGGCCTCGGCAAGAACCGGTCCGACGCCGGCGGGCGCCTACCGCCCCAGCAGTTGGAGCCCCTGCCGCAACGGTTCAGGGGGGATCGCGATCAGGCCGTCGAGCGGCCGATACAACTCTTCGACGAGCAGGATCGCGGTGGCCACCGCTGCGGCGGTGAGGACCATGGCCGCGAGAGTGACCGGATTGCGGGGCGCAAACAGGCCGAAGCACAGGAACATCAGCGTCAGCCAGGAGACGATGACGACCAGGAACACGGGCGGCAGGCCATCGTTGGCCCGTTCGAGGATCATCCAGTGCGACAGCCGAAGGTCGTTGGAAAGAGACTGGATTCGTGACAGCCACTGGCGCTGCGCGTCGTCAACCGGCTTCAGCCGGCTCAGCTTCGCATCGAACTCACGGCCCATCTCCTGCCGCGTGAAAGCAGGAGCATCGGCAGCGGCGCCGCCGCTCAGAATGCGATCGAAGCGGGCATCGGCCTGGCTCTTCAGCCAACGGCGCAGTTCCATGCCGTCGTCGCCAAATTCAGCGAGCAGGCGGTCGATGTGGATGAACTGGGCCACGGTCTTCTGCAAACCGGCCTGCACGTCGTC
Organism: Rubrivivax sp.; assembly: GCA_044225625.1. Classification (GTDB taxonomy): domain Bacteria; phylum Pseudomonadota; class Gammaproteobacteria; order Burkholderiales; family Burkholderiaceae_C; genus Rubrivivax. Next base: position 11,469 of record JBGAII010000134.1, on the reverse strand, counting down.
GAAGGCGCCCTTTGCCGAACCGATCGTCACGCCGAGCACCATGCCCGACAACGTCGCCAGCAGACCGGTGAAGAGCATGAGCGTGCCTTCGGACTCCTTGCTCAGGTGGTGCTCGGGCAAGCGCTGGCGCAGCCACAGGCCCAGCAGGGCGCCCGCGCAGACCGATGCAAACGCCAGCAGGGCGATCGTCAGGGAGCTCATGGTGCGGGCCTCACGAGACGCTCCGAGCGTCGCCACCGCCCGCCCAGGGACGCGCCGGGCGCGCGCCTCTCGGCGGGCGCGACCGAGCTCACGCGCACGCCGATGGGGCCGAAGAACCTGCCGGCGCTGCGCGGGTTTCCGTGCTCGACGTCCTTCATTGCGGCTCCCCCGCCGGCGCGCGCCGCCGCGCAGTCACCTGGATCTCGATGCGCATGCGCGGGTCCAGCAGCTGCGCGCTGATCATCGTCGCCGCCGGCCGCACCGCGCCCAGATGCTGGCGCAGCACCGGCCAGCAGCGCTCGAACTCGTCGGCCTTCGGCACGATGTACAGCACGCGCACGACGTCGGCCAGCGTGGCGTCGGCCTCGCGCAGCGCGGCCTCGATGTTGCGCAGGCACTGCCCGGCCTGCTCGGTGATGTCGTCGGCGATCGTCATCGTCGCGTAGTCGAAGCCGGTGGTGCCGGAGACGAAGATCCAGTCGCCGTCGACCACGGCACGCGAGTAGCCGATCTGTTCCTCGAAGGACGAGCCCGATGAGATCAGGCGCCGGTTGCGGGTCATGCGTTCTCCTCGTCGATGCGGGCGATCAGCAGCGGCAGCGGAGCCGGCGGCGCGTCGCCCAGGTGGATGCAGCGCTGCAGCGTGGCGACCGCGGCCAGGGCCGTGTCGTCGCTCGCCGCATGCACGATGGCCAGCGCGTCGCCCGCGGCGACCTGGCGGCCGATGGACACCACGTCGCTCAAGCCGACGCGATGGTCGATGCGGTCGCTGGCCCGGCGCCGTCCGCCGCCGAGTTCGACCACGGCCAGACCGATGTCGCGCGTGGCCTTCGACAGCACCCAGCCGGCGCGCGGCGCCGGCACCGTACGCTGTATCGGCGCGGCCGGAAGGTGCTGCGCCGCGCGTTCGCAGAAATCGGCCGGGCCGCCGAGCGCGGCCACCATGCGAGCAAAGTGCTCCAGCGCGGCCCCGCTGTCCAGTGCCGCGTCCACGCGCGCCAAGGCCGTGACCTCGTCGTCGGCGAGCCCGCCGATGCGCAGCGCCTCGGCGCACAGCGCCCGCGTCACCTGCTTCAGGCGCGACGCCTGGTGATCGCCGCGCAGGAAGGCCACCGCTTCCAGCACTTCCAGTGCATTGCCGGCGGCATGGCCCAGCACCTGGTTCATGTCGGTGACCAGCGCACGGGTCTTCAGTCCGGCATCGTTGGCCACGCGAACGATCGAGCGCGCCAGCGCCAGCGCCCTCTCCGGCGTGTCGGCGAAGGCGCCGTTGCCGCACTTGACGTCCATCACCAGGCCCTGCAGGCCGGCTGCCAGCTTCTTCGACAGGATGCTGGCGGTGATCAGCGCCACCGATTCGACCGTGGCGGTGACGTCGCGGATCGCATACAGCCGCCGGTCGGCCGGCGCCAGTTCGGCGGTCTGGCCGATGATCGCGCAGCCGGCGGCGTGCAACGCGCGGCGCAGCGTGGGCAGGTTCGGCGCGGTCTGATAGCCGGGGATCGAATCGAACTTGTCGAGCGTGCCTCCGGTGTGGCCCAGTCCCCGGCCCGAGATCATCGGCACCACCGCGCCGCAGGCGGCCAGGATCGGCGCCAGCATCAGACTGACCTTGTCGCCGACGCCGCCGGTGGAATGTTTGTCGAGCAGCGGTCCGCCGAATCCCTCGGCCGACCAGTCGAGCACCTGGCCGGAGCGGGTCATCGCCTGCGTCAATGCGACGGTCTCGTCGCTGGCCATGCCCTGCAGGAAGATCGCCATCGCCATCGCCGCGGCCTGACCTTCGCTCCACGAGCCGTCGACGAGGCCGGCGACGAAGGCGTCGACATGCGCACGCTGCAGCCTGCCGCCGTCGCGCTTGATGCGGATGATCTCCTGCGCCAGCATGCGTCAATAGCCCTGGGCCGGCGCCGCGGCCGGCGGCCCGCCGCCCAGCACGGCCTCGATATCGTCGAGCAGGCTGCTGGCACCGATGCGCAGGCGCTGGGGTTCCAGCGCCTGCGCGCCGCGCTCGCGCTGTACCCGTTCCAGGTAGGGCAGCAGGTCGATGACACGCCGCAGCCCGCCCGACAGCTTCAAGCCCACGTGAGGCCACCCGCGCACCGCCTGCAGCATCGTCTCGACCGCCGGCAGCGTAGCCCCCACCGGCACCTTGCCGGTGCTGGTCTTCAGGAAGTCCGCCCCCGCGTCCAGCGCCAGCCGCGCCGCCTGCGCGATGCGCTCGGGCGTGTGCAACTCGCCGGTCTCGAGGATGACCTTCAACGTCAGTCCGTCGCAGGCGGCGCGCACGGCCTGCAGCAGCGCGCCCGCCGCCGCCGCGTCGTCGGCCAGCAGTGCGCGCCAGGGCAGCACCACGTCCACCTCCTGCGCGCCCGCCGCGACGATGGCGCGCACGTCGGCCACGGCGGCGGCCGCGTCCGTCCCGCCGGCCGGGAAGTTGGCGACCGCGGCGACGCGGATCGACAGCGGCAATCGCTGCCGCGCCTGCGCCGCAAAGCGCGGCCACACGCAGACGGCGGCCACCTCGCCGCAGCGGCCCTGGGCCCGCGCGCAGAGTCGGTCGATGTCGGCCGGCATGTCGGCGTCGTTCAGGCTGGTCAGGTCCAGGCAACGCAGCGCGGTGCGCGCGGCACCGGCCAGCGCGTCGCCCATGCTGGAGCGGCCCGGTACGCTCATGGCTCCTCGGCCATCGCCCGCACGACCGCAGCCAGCAGTGCGCTGGCCCGTTCGCCGGCGGCCGCCGCCTGGGCCAGCGTGTGCGCATGGCTCAGCGTGGTGTCCGACAGGCCGGCAGCGAGGTTGGTGATCAGGCTGAAGGCCAGCACACGCAGGCCGAGCCAGCGTGCCAGGATGGTCTCCGGCACGGTACTCATGCCCACCGCATCGGCGCCCAGCAGGCGCAGCATGCGGATCTCGGCCGGCGTCTCGAATTGCGGACCCAGCATCCAGGCATAGACGCCTTCGCGCAACGGCATGCCGGCATCGGCCGCGGCACGCTGCGCCAGCGCACGCAGCGCCGGGTCGTAGGCATTCACCATGTCGACGAAGCGCGCACTGCCGCCCTCACCGACCAGCGGCGAGCGCTGCGGCAGGTTCAGGTGATCGCTCACCAGCATCAGGCTGCCGGGCGGCAGCGACGGATCGAGGCTGCCCGCGGCATTGGTCTGCAGCAGCTGCTCGCAACCTAGCGCTCGCAGCGTCTGCAGCGGGACCTTCATGCCGTCGGCCTGCCCCTGCTCGTAGGCGTGGCGGCGCCCGCTGAGCACCGCCACCTCGGCCTCACCCAGCCGTCCGAGCCAGAGCTCGCCCGCATGGCCGGCAACGCCCGCACCGGGGAAGCCGGGGAGCTCCGCATAAGGCAGGCAGGTGGCGTCGTGCAGCTGACCCGACACGCCGCCCCAGCCCGAACCGAGCAGCAGTGCGATGCGCGGCCGTGCGCCGGGCGCGCGCTCGCGGATGTGCTGCAGCGCGGCGCTCACGGTCCGCCCAGATGCGCAGGGCCGAAGCTGTGCGGCAGCAACTGCTCCAGCGTGAGCCACGAGCGGATGCCCTGGTCGTCGGCCAGCAGCACCGGCGTGTCGGGCGCGGCGAATTCGCGCAGCTTCTGGCGGCAACCGCCGCAGGGCGTGACCAGCGTCGGCCCTTCGGCCACCACCAGCAGCGCCGTGGCGCGCCGGCCGCCCGCGGCGACCATCGCACCCAGTGCCACGGCTTCGGCACACAGACCTTGCGGAAAGGCTGCGTTCTCGACGTTGCAGCCGGCATGCACGCGGCCCTGCTCGTCGAGCACGGCCGCGCCGACGCGAAAGCCGGAGTACGGCGCATGGGCGTTCAGCCGCGCGGCTCGCGCCGCCTGCAGCAACGTCTGCTGCAGGCCATCGCCAAGGCCGACCGCCGTCTGCGCCATGAAGTCTCCTGCCGATCCCGCGCTCGTGTAAAGCGCGCATTCTGCGTCAGCGGCGCGCCCGATCGTTCCGCCACGGCCCAGGGCCGCGCAGGGCCCTGGATGCGTCGAGCACAGGCCAGCGCGGGCGGCGCCGCGCGACCAAGCCGAGGCGGCCAGCCCGAAAGCCATCAAGGCGTAGGCCGACGGTTCGGGCACGGCTGGCGCAAAGGTGCTGTAGGTGCCAGAGATGCTGGTCTGCCCCGGCGCCGACACCAGGTCGTAGAGCGCCGTCTTGGCATAGGCCGTGGCGGTGGTGTGCAGGAAGATGAAATACGATGAAGAGCCACCGTTCAGATCGGGATCCAAGAACAGGAAATTGACGGCTCGGTCGGATGGGTGACGTTGTTGAAGACCCGGGCCAAGGTGGGCGCCGTCTGACCCAGACCGTCGCTGCGCCAGTCGGCGTCGGTGATCGCGTCGTAGCCGAAGTTGATCAGACGCAGCCCCGCCAAGCCGCTCTCACTCGTCACGGTTCTGTCCTCTTCGCCGTCGACACTGACACGCCAGTAGAAGTCCAGGTGGCCGCTGCCGTCCTCACGGACCACGCGGTTCTGCACCGTACCCGTCAGGCCGGCGAAGCTGAAACTCTGGACCACGTCTTCCACCACGGTTCCAGCCAGTTCGGGACGGACGGCAACCGTCGTGCCGCCCAGCGCAGTGTCCAGAAAGTTGGGGCTGCCGCCCGTGAAGGACTTGTCCAGCGCCACGGCCTGCGCGCCACCTGCGATGCAGGCGCATGCGGCCGCCACGGCAAGCGCACGGGCAGGTACAGCGATCTTGATCATCTCGACATCCTCGTTCGTCCAGTGGGGACGCAACGATAGGCCGCGGGGTACAACCGCGCCCATCCCCAAGGAGAGGGAGAAGCCCCGCGTCGCGGAGACGCTGCGGCCGCATCACAGCGGCGGCGCCCGCCTTCAGGCCAGCGCGCGGCCGATCAGGATCTTCTGCACCTCGGACGTGCCTTCGTAGATCTGGCACACGCGTACGTCGCGGTAGATGCGTCCCACCGGAAAGTCGCTGACGTAGCCGTAACCACCGAAGACCTGAATGGCCGCACTGCACACCCGCTCGGCCATCTCGCTGGCGAAGAGCTTGGCCATCGCCGCTTCCTTCAGACAGGGGCGGCCGGCATCCTTCAAGCTCGCGGCATGGTGGATCAACTGCCGCGCGGCCTCGATCTGCGTCGCCATGTCGGCCAGCTTGAACTGCACCGCCTGGTGGCCGAAGATCGGCTGGCCGAAGGCTTGGCGTTCCTTGCTGTAGGCCAGCGCCGCTTCGAAGGCCGCGCGCGCCATGCCCACGCTCTGGCTGGCGATGCCGATGCGCCCGCCCTCCAGCCCCGACAGCGCGATCTTCAGGCCCTCGCCCTCCTCGCCCAGCCGGTTCGCCACCGGCACGCGGCACTGGTCGAACAGGATCTGCGCGGTGTCGCTGGCATGCTGGCCCATCTTGTCTTCGAGGCGCGCCACGGTGTAGCCGGGCGTGGCCGTCGGCACGATGAAGGCGCTGATGCCCTTCTTGCCGGCCGCCTTGTCGGTGACGGCCATGACGATGGCCACGTCGCCGTTCTTGCCGCTGGTGATGAACTGCTTGACGCCGTTCAGCACGTAATGGTCGCCATCGCGCACCGCGGTGGTCTTCAGCCCGCCGGCCTCGGAGCCGACGTGCGGCTCGGTCAGGCAGAAGGCGCCGAGCATCTCGCCGCGCGCCAGCGGTTTGAGGAACCGCTCCTTCTGCGCGTCGTTGGCGAAGGCCATCAGGATCGAGCACACCGGGCAGTTGTTGACGCTGACCACCGTGCTCGTGGCGCCATCGCCGGCGGCAATCTCCTCCAGGATGACGGCCAGGGCCAGATAGTCGAGCCCGGCGCCGTCGTACTCGACCGGCACGGCCACGCCGTAGCAGCCCAGTTCGGCCAGGCCGCGCAGTTCGGCCTTGGGGAAGTGATGGTTCTTGTCCCAGGCCGCCGCCTGCGGCGCGATGCGTTCCTGCACGAAGGTGCGCACCGCGTCCTGCACGGCCCGATGGTCGTCGCTGAGTTGCATGGCGCGAGACTAACGCATCGACGCCGAAGTCAAGCCTGCAGCTTGACCAGCACCGTCGCCCGGGCGATCACGCTGTCGATGCCGTTGCAGGCCGCCGCGCCGCTGAGCTGTCCGATCCAGCCGCCGAGCCGCGTGTTGTAGTCGACCGAGACCACCGTCCAGCGCATCGTCACGTCTTCACCCGCGTAGATCGGGGACTTGAATGCGAAGTTGAAGTTCAGGCACAGCACCTCGCGGCCCACACCGTCGTCGGCGCGCGAGAAGTACGACGCGACCATGCCCATCAGCATCGACGCCGTCTGCTGCCCGCTGGCGATGACACCGGTATAGGCCGCCTTGCGCGCGGCGCCCTCGTCGAGGTGCAGCGGATTGCTGTCGAAGCTCATGCGTGCGAAGTCGGCGATCTGCTGCACGCTGTAGCGCACGATGCGGCCGAAGACTTCGCCTGCATGGATCGGCGACGCCGCGTCGGCGAGCACCGCGGGGGTCGGATCATCCTGTCTCATCGTTTCAACGTCCCTGTACGTCGATACCCCAACCGGGAAGCGTCCGTCTGTGCGGCGTCAACACCGGCCCCAACCATTCATCACGGTTAGCAAGAAGAAGGCCATCGGCCTCAGGCGCCCAGCGGCCGTTCACGCAGCAGGCGCAGCGCCAGCCCGATGAACATCAGCCCGCCGGCGGCGCCGAGCAGGCGTCCGACGCGGGCATTCGCTCCCAGCGCCTGCAGACGCGCCGCCAGCAGCACCAGCGCCATCAGGAACAGCGTGCCCTGCAGCACGGCGAGAAGGCCGAGCAGCAGGAAGGACAGCGTCGGATGCGGCGTCGCCGACGGCACGAACTGGGGCAGAAAGGCGAGGAAGAACAACGCCACCTTCGGGTTCAGCAGGTTGGTGAACACGCCGGCGCGGAAGTCCGAAGCCCAGGGACGGGACGAGGCCGCGGCCGCTGTCGGCGCCGCCGCGGGCCCGGCACGCCAGGCCTGGCGCAGCAGGCCCAGGCCCAGCCATGCCAGATAGGCCGCGCCGGCCCACTGGACCAGCGTGAAGGCCCCGCGGTTCACAGCCAACAAGGCGGCCAGACCGAAGCCGGCCGCCAGCACGTGCAACACGCAGCCGGCGCTGATGCCCAGGGCCGCCGCCAGCCCCGAGCGCGGGCCGCCGCGCAGTGTGCGGCTGACGGTGAGCAGGAAGTCGACGCCGGGCGTTGCGTTGAGCACGAACACGGCGGCGGCGAACACCGCCAGTTGCGCAGCGCCCGGCAGCAATTCGCTCAAAGCAGTTCCAGCGCCAGCGCCGTGGCCTCGCCGCCGCCGATGCACAGGCTCGCCATGCCGCGCTTCAGCCCGCGCTTCTTCAGCGCGCCGAGCAGCGTGACGACGATGCGCGCGCCCGAGGCACCGATCGGGTGGCCGAGCGCGCAGGCGCCGCCGTGCACATTGACGATCTCGTGCGCCAGCTTGTACTCGGCCATCGCCGCCATGGTCACCGCGGCGAAGGCCTCGTTCACCTCCCACAGATCGACCTGCTTCGCGTCCCAACCGGCCTTCTTCAGCGCCTTGGCGATGGCGCCGGCCGGTGCGGTGGCAAACCATTCCGGCGCCTGCGCATGCACCGCATGCGAAACGATGCGCGCCACCGGCTTCAGCCCGCGCTGCGCGGCGGTGGATTCGCGCATCAGCAGCAGCGCGGCGGCGCCGTCGGAGATGCTGCTGGCATTCGCGGCGGTGATGGTTCCGTCCTTCTTGAAGGCCGGCTTCAGCGACGGGATCTTGTCGAGCTTGGCCTTGAAGGGCTGCTCGTCGAACTTGACCAGCGTATCGCCGGACTTGCCGGGCAGCGTCACCGGCGCGATCTCCCAGTCGAAGCTGCCGTCCTCGTTGGCCTGCTTGGCACGCGTGGTGCTGGCAATGGCGAACTGGTCCTGCGCCTCGCGGCTGAAGCCGTACTTGGCGACACAGCTTTCGGCGAACACGCCCATCGCCTTGCCCCGCTCGTAGGCGTCTTCCAGGCCGTCCATCGCCATGTGGTCGAACATCTGTGCGGCACCGTAGCGCACACCCTTGCGCGCGAACATCAGGTGCGGCGCGTTGGTCATGCTCTCCATGCCGCCGGCAACGATCGCGTCGGCGCTGCCGGCCGCCAACATGTCGTGCGCGAACATCATCGCGCGCATGCCGCTGCCGCACATCTTGCTCAGCGTGACGGCGCCGGCCGACTGCGGCAGCCCGGCCGCCAGCGTGGCCTGGCGGGCCGGTGCCTGACCCTGACCGGCCATCAGGCAGTTGCCCATCAGCACCTCGTCGATGCTGTCGCCGGGCACGCCGGCGCGTTCGACCGCGGCGCGGATGGCCACCGCGCCCAGAGCCCAGGCCGGCAGCGCGGCAAAGTCGCCGAGCAGGCCGCCGATGGGCGTGCGCGCCGCGGAGACGATGACGATGGAATCGGACATGAGGGTGCTCCCAGAGACAGGACCGAGTTTCGAAGCGCCGCTCAGTCGTTCGGCGGACCACCGGACAGGCCGCGTTCGGCCCGTGCCAGACGTTGAATATAGGCCTGGAACTCAGGGTCCTCGCCGCGCAGGAGCTGCGGCAGCAACTCGTAGAAGTCGTCGCGTCGGCACCATTCGCGCATGTAGTCGTCCCAGGAGTTCCAGCGGCGCTGTTCGGCCGCACTCATCTTCGGTTTCCAGGCCACCAGGTAGGCGCGCTCGAACAGCGAGATCAGCATGTCGAAGATGACGCGGATGCGCTCGCGCTGTTCCAGCGTGGCATCGGCCAGCGCGGATGCGCTGCGCAACTGCAGGTCGGCATTGGCCAGCACGACCGACAGGAAATGGTTGTAGGCGTCGCTGAGGCGTTGATAGGCCTCTTCCTCCTCGTGCTCGCGTTCCCGGCGCTGCTGCGCCAGAAACACCCAGACGGCGAAGGGCAGGCCGATCGTCGTCACCGCCTGGCTCGCCGGTTCGGCTGCTTCGTACAAGGTCATGCAGGAGGCGGCGGCGTGCCGCGGATGTCGCTCAGCCGCGATGGAGCCATCTCATTCCGCGTCGTCCTGCGGCGCGCGCGGGTAGCGCTTGATCGCGGCGACGAAGACGTCGACCACGGTCTCCGGCTGGGACATCGACACGTCCAGGTTCTTCAGCAACCCGTCCTTCAGGCCGTAGACCCAGCCGTGCACCGCCAGCTTCTGGCCGCGCGACCAGGCATCCTGCACCACCGTCGACAGCGCGACGTTGGCCACCTGTTCGATGACGTTCATCTCGCACAGCGCATCTTCCTGCTGCACCGAAGGCAGGTGCTCCAGCCGCTTGCGATGGCGCAGCCGAACGTCCTGGATATGGCGCAGCCAGTTGTCCGCCAGGCCCACCCGGGTGCCATGCAGTGCGGCGCGGACGCCGGCACAACCATGGTGACCGACGACGATGATGTGCTCCACCTTCAGATGTTCCACCGCGAACTGGATCGTCGACAGTGCATTCAGGTCCGAATGCACCACCACGTTGGCGACGTTGCGGTGCACGAACACTTCGCCCGGGTCCAGCCCGGTGATCTCGTTCGCCGGCACCCGGCTGTCGGCACAGCCGATCCACATGTAGCGCGGGCTCTGCTGCTGCGCCAGACGGGTGAAGAAGCCAGGCTCGCGCTCGCGCACGCGCTCGGCCCAGCGGCGGTTGTTCTCGAAAAGGGCGTCGACTTCGGCATCCATGGCCCAAGTGTAGGCAAGCCGGCAGGTTTCGGCACGGGACGCCGCAGGGCGCGCGCTGGTTAGACTGGCTTCCATGGCCAATGCTCTCGAAAGCGAACTGTCCTACCCCTTCGGCGACACGTTGCCGGCGCAAGGTCGCACGCTGTCGGTGGCCGACGGCGTGCACTGGCTGCGGATGCGGCTGCCCTTCGCGCTGGACCACATCAACCTGTGGCTGCTGCGCGACCGCCAGGACGGCCGCGACGGCTGGACGGTGGTCGACTGCGGCATCGACGACGCGCCGACCCGCGCCGCCTGGGAGGAGGTCTTCGCCACCGGCCTGCAGGGCCTGCCGGTGCTGCGTGTGATCTGCACCCACATGCACCCGGACCACATCGGCCTGGCGCACTGGCTGACCGAGCGCTGGTCCTGCCGGCTGTGGATCAGCGCCACCGACTGGAATGCCGCACGCGTGGCCAGCAGCGCCATCGGCGACGCGCACAGCGGCGACAGCGCCGCCGACTTCTATGCGCGGCATGGCCTGAACGACGCGGTCGCTCTGGAGCGCCTGCGCAGACGCTCCAACCTCTACGCCAGCATGGTGCGGCAGGTGCCGGCGCAGTTCCGCCGCCTGATGGACGGCATGCGGCTGCGGATCGGCGCGCACGAATGGCGCTGCATCGCCGGCTACGGCCACGCGCCGGAGCACATCGCGCTGTTCTGTCCGGCGCTGAACCTGCTGATCTCCGGCGACATGGTGCTGCCGCGCATTTCCACCAACATCAGCGTCTACGACATCGAGCCCGAGGCCAACCCGCTGCCGCTGTACCTGGACTCGATCCGCGCGATGCGGGCCGCGCTGCCGGCCGACGCGCTGGTGCTGCCGTCACACGGCAAGCCCTTCGGCGGGCTGCACCCGCGCATCGATCAACTGCTGGCCCACCACGACGAACGCTTCGCGGAGGTGCTGAAGGCCTGCGCCGAGGCGCCGCACACCGCCGCGGAGCTGCTGCCGCTGCTGTTCAAGCGCGAGCTGGACATGCACCAGACCACCTTTGCGCTGGGCGAAGCGGTGGCCCACGTGCATGCGCTGCAGGCCGAGGGGCAGCTGCGCCAGCTGCCGATGGCGGACGGCGTGCTGCGCTACGCCGCGGCCTGAGGCCGGCTGCAGCGCCGGTAGACCACGTCGTAGTACGCGCCGCCGCCTTCGCGTTCGGCGAAGCGCCGGCGCGACAGCTCCTCGAAGCCGTGCTCGCGCATGAAGGCGTCGATGTCCTTCAGCTGGCAGCAGCCGACGTAGGACTCGAAGTCCGCGGCCTCGGTCTTCATGAAGTCGATGTGCTGCAGTACCGCTTCGGCGCCCTGCAGCACCAGCAGTTCCGAGCCCTGTGTGTCCATCACCAGCGCGTTGTAGGCCTGCAGCGGGCCCAGCATGCCGTCGCGCGCCAGCGCATCGAGCGTGGTCGTGCGCAGCTTCAGCGTGCGCTGGAACTGAACCTCGGGCCAGATGTCCTTGTGCTGGCCCAGCTGCAGCATCGAGCTGGACAGCCCCTGGTTGCTGGCGACGTGGAAGTCGACCTCGATGCCT
>JBGAII010000133.1:0-12517 GCA_044225625.1 Rubrivivax sp. | reverse complement strand
CTCGGGGCGGGCGGCGGCGCCCGCCGCCGTCTGTTGCGCCAGCCACTCACGCAACGCCTTGGACAGCTCGTGGGCGTTGGCGAAACGCGCTTCCGGCTGGCGCGCCATCGCGCGCAGCACGAGGGCCGACAGCTCCGGCGGTACCTCGGCGTTCAGCACGTGCGGCGGCACCGGCTCGTGCTGCAAGACGGCCTCACGCAGCTGTTGCAGCGAATCGCCTTCGAAGGCGCGGCGCCCGCTCAGCAGTTCGTAGAGCACCGTGCCCAGCGCGTAGAGGTCGGTGCGCGCGTCGATCTCGCCCGAGTTCAGCTGCTCCGGCGCCTGGTAGTGGGGCGATCCGGCCACCATGCCGTCCAGGGCCGGCAGCGCTGCCTGATGGGCCACGCGCGCGATGCCGAAGTCCAGCACCTTGGGCTTGTCGCGCCGCGTGACGAAGATGTTCGCCGGCTTGATGTCGCAATGCACGACGCCCCGCGCATGGGCATAGGCCAGCGCATCGGCAACGCGCCGCACCAGCAGCGCGGCTTCGGCCGGGCTCGGGCGCCAGCCCGATTGCAGCGCCTGGCGCAGGTCGCGGCCGCGCAGCCGTTCCATCGCGATGTAGACGCCATGGGCCGACAGGCCGGCGTCGTAGACGGTGACGATGTGCGCGTGGTTCAGCCCCGCCGCGGTACGCGCCTCGTTGAGGAACAAGCCGTCGAGCGCGGTGCGCGTCGGTGTGTCGAGGTCGAACTGCAGCGTCTTGACAGCGACCATGCGCGACAGCAGCGGGTCCCAGGCTTCGAACACCGCGCCCAGGCCACCCTGGCCGATCTGCTGCTTCAGCGCGTAGCGGCCGATGCTCGACAGCGTGGGCTTGGCGGCGGTCTCGACGTCGTCGGCGAGGGCCTCGGGCGACACGTCGGATTCGGCGAAGCCTTCCGGCACACCGGAGTCGGCGGCCGGTGCCGACTCGACGAAGCGCGGCAGCGAGACCACCGTGGCGGCGAACTCAGAGACCGGGGCTTCGTCGTCGTTGCGACGCTTGAACAGCAGGTTTGCCACAGCAGCGAAGCTTAGGCGGGCTGCCGTGCCGGCGTCGGGCGAAAAGCGTGGCTTCTGCCCGGCGGTTAACTGCTTGTCACCAAAAAGCCCGTCCGCGCCGGCGCGGCATCAGCGCAGCACGCGGGCCAGGCGCTGCAGGGCTTCGTCCAGTTCCGGGAGCGCGCTGGCGAAGGACAGGCGCAGATAGCGGTCCGCCGCATGCGGACCGAAGTCGCGGCCCGGCGTCAGCGCCACGTGCGCACGCTTCATCATGTCGAAGCAGAAGTCCCAGCTGCTGGCGCTGTAGCGCGAGCAATCGGCCCAGGCATAGAAGGCGCCGTCGGGATTCACCGGCACCGCCAGGCCCAGCGCCTGCAATGCCGGCACCACCACGTCGCGGCGGCGGCGGAACTCGGCACGACGGCGTTCGTATTCGGCGATCGATTCGTCGTCGAAGCAGGCCAGCGCCGCGTGCTGGGCGATGCTCGACGCGCAGATGTAGAGGTTCTGCGCCAGCTTCTCCACCGGCGCCACCAGCGCTGGCGGCAGCACCAGCCAGCCCAGTCGCCAGCCGGTCATGCTGAAGTACTTGGAAAAGCTGTTGATCGATACGACGTCGTCGCCGTGTTCCAGCGCGCTGTGGCCAAAGGCTTCGTCGTAGCTCAGGCCGAGATAGATCTCGTCGACCAGCGTCACACCGCCGCGGGCGCGCACCGCCTCGACGATGCGCCGCATCTCGCTACGCTCGATCGACGTGCCGGTGGGGTTGGACGGCGAGGCCAGCAGCACGCCACGGGTGCGTGAATTCCAGGCGTCGAGCAGCGTGGCCGCATCGGGCTGGAAGCGGGCTTCGGGCGCGGCCGGCAGCAGCCGCGCGGTCGCTCCGGCGGCGGCGACGAAGTGCCGGTTGCAGGGGTAGCTCGGGTCCGGCATCAGCACCTCGTCGCCGGTCTCGAACAGCGCCAGACAGGCCAGCTGCAGCGCCGCCGACGCGCCGGCGGTGACGACGATGCGCTCGGGCGCGATGTCCAGGCCGAAGCGCGTGCCGTACCAGCGTGCGATGCGTTCGCGCAGCTCGGGCAGACCGGTGGCCTGCGTGTACTGCGTGCGGCCGCTGCGCATGCAGGCCTCGGCCGCCTGCACCACACGCGGCGGGGCGCTGAAATCGGGCTCGCCGATGTTCAGGAAGATCATCGGCTCGCCGCCGCGGGCCGGGTCGCATGCGGGGCTGCGCGCGATCTCGCCCGCGGCCTTGGCACACTCCATCACGTAGAAGGGCTCGATCTGCTCGAGCCGCTGCGCCAGCTTCATGTCTGCAGCCGCATCAGCGGCCCCGCGCCGCGCGGGCGGCCGCCACCTCGGCGGGCCGCAGGTCGGCCGCCACCTTGTCGAGCACGCCGTTGACGTACTTGTGGCCGTCGGTGCCGCCGAAGCTCTTGGCCAGCTCCACGCCTTCGTTGATGGCGACGCGGTACGGGATCTCGACGCAGTGCTTCAGCTCGTAGGCGCCGATCATCAGCACCGCATGTTCCACCGGCGACAGCTGGCTGGTCTTGCGGTCCACGTGGCGCGCCAGCTGCGCGTCGATCTCGGTGGCTTCGCGGATGCAGCCGTGCAGCAGCGCATCCAGATGCACGCGGTCGAGCTTGTCGAAATCGGCCTGTTCCTGCAGGTGCGCCTCGATCTCCGCGCCGTCGCTGCCCGAGACCAGCCACTGGTACAGGCCCTGCAGCGCGACTTCGCGCGAACGCCGCCGCGCCGAACTGGCGGGGCGCTTGCGCACGGGGGTCTCTGCGGTCACTTGATGTCTTCCAGCAGGTTGGCCATCTCCACGGCCACGCGGGCGGCATCGCGGCCCTTGTCGGCGGCGCGGGCCCAGGCCTGCGCCTCGTTCTCCACCGTCAGGATGGCATTGGCCACCGGCAGCAGGTGGTCGAGCGCGACGCGCGTGACGCCGGCACCGCTTTCGTTGGCCACCAGCTCGAAGTGGTAGGTCTCGCCGCGGATGATGCAGCCCAGCGCGATCAGCGCGTCGTACTCCTCGGTCTCGGCCAGCGCCTTCAGCACCACCGGGATCTCCAGCGCGCCCGGCACCTGGAGCTGGTCGATGTCGCTCTCGGCCACGCCCAGCGCCGCCAGTTCGGCCACGCAGGCGTCGGCCAGGGCGCGCGTCAGGGTTTCGTTGAAGCGCGCCCGCACGATGCCGATGCGCAGTCCTTCGCCAGTCAAAGAGGGCGCCGTGCCCTGGTCGGCATGTTGCATGCTGAGGTTCCGGTGTTCAGGCGCCGGCGGCGACGAAGCCGGTGACCTCGAGGCCGTAGCCGGCCATGCTCGGCATGCGGCGCGGGCTGCCGAGCAGCCGCATGCGGCGCACGCCCAGGTCGCGCAGGATCTGCGCGCCCACGCCGTAGGTGCGCAGGTCCAGCTGCCCGCGCGGCTGGGCTGGCGTCGGCCCCTCCAGCAGCTGTGGCAGCAGCGCGGCCGGGTCGCCGGTGCAGTTCAGCAGCACGGCCACGCCGCGCGGCGCCTGTCGCAAGGCCGCCAGCGCCCGCGGCAGTGGCCACGAGTGGCCGCCGTGCCCGGTGTCGAGCAGGTCGATGGCGGTGAAGGGCTCGTGCACGCGCACCAGCACCTCGTCGCCGCGGTCCCAGCGGCCATGCGTCAGCGCCAGGTGCAGGCCGCCGCCATGGTCGCGGAAGGCATGGCATTCGAAGGTGCCTTGCGGCGTGTCCAGCACACGCGTGCCGGCGCGCAGCACCAGCGATTCATTGCGGCTGCGGTAGCCGATCAGGTCGGCGATGGTGCCGATCTTCAGGCCATGTTCGCGCGCGAAGATCTCCAGGTCCGGCAGCCGCGCCATCGTGCCGTCGTCCTTCATCACCTCGCAGATCACCGCGGCCGGCTCCAGCCCTGCCATGCGCGCCAGGTCGCAGCCGGCCTCGGTGTGGCCGGCGCGCATCAGCACGCCTCCGTCCTGTGCCTGCAGCGGGAAGATGTGGCCCGGCTGCACCAGGTCGCTGGCCACTGCATCGCGTGCCACCGCCGCGGCGACGGTGCGGGCGCGATCGGCGGCCGAGATGCCGGTGGTCACGCCGGTGGCGGCCTCGATCGACACCGTGAAGGCCGTGCCGTGCCGTGTGCCGTTGCGCGCGGCCATCGGCGGCAACTGCAACCGCTCGCAGCGCTCGCGCGTCAACGTCAGGCAGATCAGGCCGCGCGCATGGCGGGCCATGAAGTTGATGGCTTCCGGCGTCACGTGCTCGGCGGCCAGCACGAGGTCGCCCTCGTTCTCGCGGTCTTCCTCGTCGACGAGGATGACCATGCGGCCGGCAGCCAGTTCGGCGACCAGCTCTGGAACAGGGGAGATGGGCATGGCGCGGATTGTAGGCGGGGGGCTTGCGACGCGTTGTCGCCGGCTGGTCAGACCGGCGCGCCGACGCAGGCCGGTCAGCCGGCCAGGGTGCCGTTGCCGAGCATGCGCTCGACGTAGCGTGCGATCAGGTCCACCTCCAGGTTGACCTGGGCTCCGGCCTGCAGCCCGCCCAGCGTGGTCTGCTGCAGCGTATGCGGAATCAGGTTGATGCTGAACTCGCAGCCCTGCGCATCGTCGACCACGCGGTTGACCGTGAGGCTGACGCCATTGACCGCGATCGACCCCTTGTACGCCAGGAAGCGCGCCAGTTCACGCGGCGCGCGGATGCGCAACTCGTGATGGCCGCCCAGGTCTTGGAAATGGCTGACCGTGCCGATGCCGTCGACATGGCCGCTGACCAGGTGCCCGCCCAGGCGGTCGTGCGCGCGCAGCGCCTTTTCCAGGTTGACCGGCCCGGGTGCGCCCAGGCCGGCCGTCTTGTCCAGGCTCTCGGCCGAGATGTCCAGGCTGAAGCGCGACGCTGCCGCATCGAGGCCGGTGACGGTCATGCAGGCGCCGTTCAGCGCGATGCTGTCGCCCAGCTGCACGTCGTCGAGGTAGCCGGCCGGCGTCTGCACGCTGAGCTGCTTGCCCTGCGGCGCGGGCCGGGCTTCGACGATCCGACCGAGGGCGCTGACGATGCCGGTGAACATGATCTCAATTGTCCAGGAAGTCGGCCCGGCCCGGTGGCCGCGCCAGGATGCGCAGGTCCGGGCCGATGCGCTCGACCTGCGTGAACTCGAAGGGCAACGCCTCGTCCAGGCTCTGCAGCGGCCCGAAGGCCGCCATCTCGCGGCCCAGCCCCAGCAGCTTCGGCGCCATGTAGACCAGCAGTTCGTCCACCAGTCCGGCGCGCAACAGCGAGGCATTGAGCTTGTGGCCGGCCTCCACGTGGAGTTCGTTGACTTCACGCCGCGTCAGATCGTCCAGCATTGCGGCGAGGTCCACCTTGCCGCGCGAGTCCGGCCGCCGCTCGATCTGCGCCCCCCGTTCGCGCAGCGCCTGCTCGCTCGCCGCGTCGCCCACGGCGGCGTAGATCAGCACCTCGCCCGGCGCATCGAGAATGCGCGCATCGGCCGGCGTCTGCAGCCGCGAATCAACGATGACGCGCAGCGGCTGGCGTGCGGCCGGCACCAGGCGCACGTCCAGACGCGGGTTGTCCTCGAGCACGGTGCCGATGCCGGTCAGCAGCGCCGACGCGCGCTGGCGCCAGCGGTGGCCGTCGGTCCGCGCGGCCTCGCCGGTGATCCACTGGCTGAGCCCGTTCTCGAGCGCGGTGCGCCCGTCCAGCGTGGCGGCGATCTTCATGCACCCACGGCCGCCGCCGCTGCATGCGCGAGAAGAAGCCGATGTTCAGTTCGCGTGCGGCCGAGGCCGTGGCGCGGTCGGCCAGTTCGACGGTCACCCCGGCCGCGCGCAGCCGCGCGATGCCCTGACCGGCCACCAGCGGGTTGGGGTCCGTCGTCGCGACGACCACGCGGCCGATGCCGGCCTCGACCAGTGCGTCGCAGCACGGCGGCGTGCGGCCGTGGTGGGCGCAAGGTTCCAGGCTGACCCAGGCGGTGGCGCCATGCAGCGCCACGCCGGCAGCACGCGCTTCGCCGAGCGCGACGGCTTCCGCATGCGCACCACCGACGGCCTGCGTGTGGCCGCTGAAGCGATGATGTCCGTCCGCGCTGTCGATGACGCAGCCGACGCGCGGGTTCGGATCGGTCAGTCCGACGGCCTGCCGGGCCAGCTGGAGGGTCTGTTGCAGGCGTTCGTGGTCGTAGGCGCTGATCGACATGCCGCCAGTCTAGGGCCCGCACCCGTCACGACGCCACGGGCTGGTGCGGCCGCGTGCCGGCCGGGCACGACACGCCCTGCGACACCACCAGGAAATTCTGGTTGCCCAGCGAACTCGACAGGCCGCTGTACACCGGCGGATGGTTGACGTTGCCCGGCCGGCCGTTGGCATAGCGGCAGACGTCGTAGAGGTACCAGACGTACGCGGGCTGACCATCGGCGACCAGCGGCGGGCGGATGTAGACGCTGCCGCTCCACGTGGTGTCGGCGCTCTGCGGGACGCGGCAGACGTAGCTGGTGGAGGTGAGCCGCGGGTCCTGGACCGCCGCGGCATGGCACTCGCCGTCGGCGAAGGCATCGCCGGCTGCAAGTGCCACCAGGCTCAGATCGATCTGCAGCCCGGCGGGGTGCTGCGCGTCGGGGTTCGGGCCGAAGGAGAAGCGCACGAACCCGCTGATGAACCACGACGGCTGCTGCACGCAGCCATCGTCGACGACCAGTTGCGACACGTCCTCGCCCGCATAGCTGCAGATGCTGGTGATCAGCCCGCTGCCGTTGTCGAACACCCAGACGGTGGTTGCCGGTGCGCCGGGCGGTCTGAAGGCGCTGCGGCCGCCGTCGATGTTCACAGCGGCCGCCGGCACCGTCGCATGGCGGCCCAGCGGCTGGCGCTCCGGCGTTCCGGCGGGTGGCAGCGCCAGCGCGCCGGACAGGGCCGGGTCCACGCGCGCCACGATGCTGTCCAGTTCCACCTGCTGCGGCTGGCCGTTGCGATCGACCCAGCTCACGGCCACCCGCAGCGACTTGACGCCGTTGCCGTAGGCCTGACTGACCGTGCGACTCAGCGTATAGGTGGTGTTGGTGGTGTAGCCCGCCACCGTCTCGTCGGCGAGGCTCGCGATGTCGTCGTAGGCGCGCTGCCCGGCGGCGCTGGTCATCGCGTTGAAGGCGCGCCATTGCTCGATCGTTTCCTCGGCGATGCGCACCGCCTCGGAGCGCTGCTTGGCGACGTCGGAGTTCAGCCGCAGCGTGGCCTGCAGACCCACGACGGCCATCATGCCGAAGGCCATCACCGCCATCGCGACGATGGCTTCGACCAGCGAGACGCCGCGTGCCGCGGGGCCGTTGTGACGCGGTGGATGAGGGTGCATCAGAAGTCCCTCCAGCTGCCGGGCACGCGCACCATCGTGCCGGTGCCCAGGCGCAGCGTGCGCAGGACGGCGGCGTCGTAGGCGATGGCCGGCGAGCCGCTGCCGACGAAATTGCCTTCCGCGATGGCCGCACCCTGCACGCTCACGGTGCCGAGCCCGCCGTTGCTCCAGTCGGCGGCCTGGCTGTAAAGCAGGCCGGTGATCTGCACCGATGCCGCATCGAGGTTGATGTTGCCGCTGCTGACGATCAGCACCGGCTCGGCCGGCGTGCCGAGAGCCACGTTGGCTTCGATCGTCAGGTCGCCGTCGACCCAGATCACCCGCCCCGGGTTCGACTGCACGGCGGCCTGCAGCCTGGCACTGCAGGCGCTGGCGCAGTCGTCCAGGATCACCGCGCCCGGCTGCAGGCGATAGCTGCTCTTGCCCAGGCGGAAGACCGAACTGAACATCTGCTCCGGCGTCAGTGCACCCAGACTGGCGTCGTTGGCGATGATCGATGCCTCCGGCGGCGTGCCGGGGTGGCTGCGCAGGCGGTGGGCTGCCAGCACGACATCGCCGCCGGCGTCGACGGTGATGCCGCTGGACGCGGTGTCGGTGTTGCTCAGCTGCAATTGCGCTGCGCCGACGCTCACCTGGCCGCGCGCCGTCAATGGGGCGCTCGGCGGCGTGGCCAGGGCACTGTTCAGCGCCAGCACGATGCTGACCCTGGCGGCAGCTTCGCCGCCGCCGCCCTGCGCCGTGCCCAGGCAGGCCTCGTCGAGCAGCGTGCAGCCGACCGATTCGACGCGGACCACGCCGGGCTGTTCACCGGCACCCGGGTCGAAGGCTTCGAAACGCAGCCTGAACGCCGGGTACGGGCCATTGCCGGTGGGCGCGGCAAGCACGGGTGCGCCATCGACCGGGCAACTGCAGGCCCAGCCGGCGTCGGTGCGCACGCAGGTGGGCCGCAGGGGTTCGGGCACACCGGCGTTGTTCCAGGTGCGCGGCGCCAGGTTGCCGGTGGCGGCGTCCAGCGTCAGGTAACGCCGGCGGAAGGTGTCGTTCGCGACATCCGCGCTGGGCAGGCAGCTGGCATCGATGCGCCCGCCGTTGAACATCGCGACGGCCCACTCCAGCCCGGCTTCTGCCGCCTCGAAGGCCTGTGTCGCGCGGTACTGGTTGGCCGAGGTCTTCTGCTCGAAGATCAGATTGCGGCTCGCGTAGGCGGCGACCATCGAGATCAGGAAGAACAGCAGCATCACCGTCACCAGCGCGGCCGCGCCTCGCGACGGGCGGCGGCAGGGTCGGCGGCGTGGCGACGTCATGGCCTCTCCATTCATGCCGGGCAGGCGCCGACCACCGGGTCGTTGCGCAGGCGCACGCTGCTGCGCACGCTGCGCTGCACCGCCGGGTCGTGCGTCGCTTCGCCGCGGATCTCGATCTGCAGCTCGCGTACCTCCAGCACGGGCCAGCAGGCCTCGCCACCTCCGGGGCACGGCTTCGGGCAGGCCAGCGGCACGGGCCGCTTGTTCATGCGCACGTCGAAGGCGGTCACGCGCAGCGTGTTGGCATCGGTCAGGGCCTGCCAGTTGCCTTCGCCCAGCTGCGTCTGGATGGTGTCGCCGGACAGGCGGAAGCCGCGCCGTTCGTTGGCCGCGACGGCCTGGTCCTCGGCCAGTTCGTCGCTGGTGTTCGAATACGCCAGCAGCACGGTCGAGGCCTGAGCGCCGTCGGCCATTTCGCTGCCGTCGTCGCTCGACGACACGACGCCGTAGGGATTGGTGCGCAGCGCCGGCGTGTCGGCATACCAGACGCCATCGCGCGAGCGCGTCCAGTGGCCGGCCCGGCGCAGCTCGCGCGTCACGATGTCGGCCGTGGCGCGCAGGTCCTGCTGCACCTGGGTTTCGAGCAGCAGGCGGTGGTTGTCGCCGAGCTGCGAAGCGACGAGCATGCTGGCGCCGGCCACGACGAACAGGCCGATGGCCACGCCGACCATCAGCTCGACGATCGACAGGCCGCGGGCCCCGCGGCGCTGCATGGCGCGGTGGTGCCTCAGCATGCCGGCACCTGCGAGATCGAGCCGTCCGGCGAGCACACGCGCGGCCGGCCGGCCATGTTGATGTCGGTGCGCAACTGGCCGCGCGGCTGGCCGGTGATCACCACCCCGAACTGCGGGGCGGAGGCTGCGGGGTCGTACAGCCCGCCCGGCAGGATGGTGCCGTGCCCCCGCTCGAAGCGCAGCGTCTGCTGGCCGGTGGCATTGCTGGCGGCCAGGCTGACGCCGCTGCTGACGGGCAGCTTGACGGTCTTGATCTCCTCCGGCCCGCCGGTGCAGACGTTGACCCCCGGCGTCTTGCGGCAGTCGCAGCTGCCGCCGACCTCGGTGACATACAGCGTGTAGCAGGCGCCATCGGAGCGGAAGCGGATGAAGACATCGCGGTTGCGGCGGATGGCTTCGCCGCGTGCGAACTGCATGTCCGTCACCAGCTCGGCATTGAGGCTGCGCACGCGTTGCGCCGAGATCATGCCGAGCAGCGACGGCCCGACCAGCACCAGCAGCACGCCGACCAGTGCCACGACGACCATCAGTTCGATCAGCGTCAGGCCGAAGGGGGTGAAAGAGGTGCGCGCCATCATCGGGCCCAGCAGCGGTTCGGGTCGGTCAGCACGCCGGCGGGCAGGTCGCAGCCAGCACAGCCGCCGTACTGCAGGTTGCCGCCCTGCAGCCGCACGCGCATCACCGTGCAGGGTGTGTCCTGGCTCTGCGAGGTGCCACTCACGGCGGTGGCTGTGGCGGTGTAGCTGTTGCCGTTGGCGCCGTCCTCGATGCTGATGACGTAGTAGCCGGACGTGGTCTGGTCGCCGCTCTTCAGCCCCAACGACAGATCGGAGAGGTTGGACGTGTAGCTGGCCCGGTTGGCACGCCAGCGTTCCTGGGACTGCTGCACCTGGGCCAGCGCCGCGACCGCCTCGGAACGGCGACCCTTGCGGATCTGTTCCATGAAGCTCGGCAGGGCCACCAGCGCGAGCACGCCCAGCACGACGATCACCAGCATCAACTCGATGATCGTGAAGCCGCGTAGCAGACCGTGGCGGTGGCCGAACTGCGTCATATGTCACGAATTATCCGGGGGCTTCCCCCCGCGGTTCAGGGGTAAATGGCCGTTCGTCGGTCGAACTTGGCCGCTGGTCGGTTACGTCTCAGCAGCGGCGGTAGCCCGGCAGCGCCGGCGCCGGCGAGCAGGAACGCACGCGGCCCATGATGTTCACCACCTGATGGATCGCGCTGCCGTTGCGGGCCTGCAGCTGCACGGTGGCCGTGGGCGAGCTCGTGCCGCGCATCGGATCGAACAGCACGGAGCGGGAATTGGACTTCAGGCTGAGGCCCGCTTCGGGACCGAAGCGCACCACACGCTCGGCCTCGGCCCCGCCCTGGCATTGCGCGCTGCCGTCGGCGGCGCACTGGCACTGGCCGGCGGCGCCGCTGTGGATCACGTAGCAGCTGCCGCCGCTGCCGGACTCGAAGCTGATGCGCAGCGGCGCATTGCGCGCCACCGCCAGCATGCGCGCGTGGTGCACATCGGTCTCCAGCTGCACGGCAGCGCCTTCGAGCTGCTTGCGCTGGCGCAATTCGTCGAACCGGGGCGCGGCCAGACCGGTGACCACGGCCACCAGCGAGGCAACGACCGTGGTCTCGACAAGGGTGATGCCGCGTTGGGCATGGCGAGTGGCGCGGCGCGGCGAAGGGTGGTTGTTCATCGGTGGCTCCCAGGCAGTGAATCGATGGCGTTCACTGTAGAAATCCACCCGCCGCAGCGCGACCCCAGCGCGGGGGAACGGCACAGCTGATTCGGAGGGCCCCCGCGCATCCCCCTTCCGGGGGGGAGGCGGCCCTCAGATGTCCCGGATCAGCTGACGGAACTCGTCCACGTCCTCGAAGCTGCGGTACACCGACGCAAAGCGCACATAGGCCACCTTGTCGATGCGCTTGAGCTCGCGCATCAGCAGTTCGCCCAGGCGGGCGCTGGGCACTTCCTTGGCGCCGCTGGCCAGCAGCTTGTCGTGGATGCGCTCCAGCGCGGCGTCGACCTGCTCGATGCTCACGGGCCGCTTGCGCAGCGCCAGCAGCATCGACGCACGCAGCTTGGCGGCGTCGAAGTCGACTCGCGAGCCGTCCTTCTTGACCACCGCCGGCAGGGCGATCTCGGCCCGCTCGTAGGTGGTGAAGCGCTTCTCGCAATGCTGGCAGCGCCGCCGCCGCCGCACCACGCCGCCTTCGTCCGATTCACGGGTCTCGACGACCTGCGTCTCGTCGTGGCTGCAGTAGGGGCAGCGCATCGCGTTGCGGCCTCAGCCGTAGACCGGGAAGCGGCGGGTCAGTGCCGCGACCTTCTCGCGCACCTCGGCGATGCGTGCCTCGTCGTCGGGCTTGTCCAGTACGTCGGCGATCAGATTCGCGGTGGCGCGGGCCTCGGCTTCGCCGAAGCCGCGCGTCGTCATTGCCGGCGTGCCCAGGCGGATGCCGCTGGTGACCATCGGCTTCTGCGGGTCGTTCGGAATGCCGTTCTTGTTGCAGGTCATGTGTGCGCGGCCCAGCAGGTCTTCGGCCTGCTTGCCGGTCAGGCCCTTGGGTCGCAGATCCACGAGCATGACGTGGCTTTCGGTGCGGCCCGAGACGATGCGCAGACCGCGTTCGATCAGCGTGCGCGCCAGAACGTCGGCGTTCTTCACCACCTGCGTCTGGTACGCCTTGAACTCGGGCGACAGCGCCTCCTTGAAGGCCACCGCCTTGCCGGCGATGACGTGCATCAGCGGGCCGCCCTGGATGCCCGGGAAGGTGGCGCTGTTGATCTTCTTGGCGATCTCTTCGTGGTTGGTCAGCACGATGCCGCCGCGCGGGCCGCGCAGGCTCTTGTGCGTGGTGCTGGTCACCACGTGGGCATGCGGCACCGGGTTCGGGTAGACGCCGGCGGCGATCAGCCCGGCGTAGTGCGCCATGTCGACCATGAAGTACGCGCCGACGGCCTTGGCTACGCGCGCAAAACGTTCGAAGTCGATGCGCAGGCTGTAGGCGCTGGCGCCGGCGATGATCAGTTTCGGCCGGGTCTCGTGCGCCAGGCGTTCCATCGCGTCGTAGTCGATGGCCTCGTTGGCGTCGAGTCCGTAG
>JBGAII010000132.1:0-12510 GCA_044225625.1 Rubrivivax sp. | reverse complement strand
CTCAGGAAGCGCTGGATCTTGCGCGCGCGGGCCACGGCCAGCTTGTCCTCGGGCGCCAGTTCGTCCATGCCCAGAATGGCGATGATGTCGCGCAGTTCCTTGTAGCGCTGCAGCGTGCCCTGCACCGCGCGGGCGACGGGTCGGTCAGGTCGTCCGCCGGCACGTACACGGCCTGGATCGAGGTGATCGAGCCGACCTTGGTCGACGTGATCCGCTCCTGCAGGCGGCCCATTTCCTCGGCCAGCGTCGGCTGGTAGCCCACCGCGGAAGGCATCCGTCCCAGCAGCGCGGACACCTCGGTGCCGGCCAGCGTGTAGCGGTAGATGTTGTCGACGAAGAACAGCACGTCACGGCCTTCGTCGCGGAAGGACTCGGCAATGGTCAGGCCGGTCAGCGCCACGCGCAGGCGGTTGCCCGGCGGCTCGTTCATCTGGCCGTAGACCATGGCCACCTTCGACTCGGCCAGGTTCTCGCTGACCACGACCTTCGAATCCATCATCTCGTGATAGAAGTCGTTGCCCTCGCGGGTGCGCTCGCCCACGCCGGCAAACACCGACAGGCCCGAGTGCGCCTTGGCGATGTTGTTGATCAACTCCATCATGTTCACGGTCTTGCCGACGCCGGCGCCGCCGAACAGGCCCACCTTGCCGCCCTTGGCGAAGGGGCAGACCAGGTCGATCACCTTGATGCCGGTTTCCAGCAGGTCCTGCGACGGGCTCAATTCGTCGTAGGCCGGCGGGCGGCGGTGGATCGGCGCCGTCAGCTCCTGGCTCACCGGGCCGCGCTCGTCGATCGGGTTGCCGAGCACGTCCATGATGCGGCCGAGCGTCGCGCGACCGACCGGCACCGTGATGGCGTGGCCGGTATTCGAGACTTCCAGCCCGCGGCGCAGGCCGTCGGACGAGCCGAGCGCAATCGTGCGCACCACGCCGTCGCCCAGCTGCTGCTGCACTTCCAGCGTCAGCGCCGTGCCTTCGAGCTTGAGCGCGTCGTACACCTTGGGCATGGCATTGCGCGGGAACTCCACGTCGACCACCGCGCCGATGCACTGGACGATCTTGCCGGTCGCTTGAACTTCAGACATTTTTCGCTTCCTTCGAGATGCGTGATTCTTCGATCTTCAGACCGCCGCCGCGCCGGCGACGATCTCGGACAGTTCCTTGGTGATGGCCGCCTGCCGCGTCTTGTTGTAGACGAGCTTCAGCTCGGCGATCACGTTGCCGGCGTTGTCGGTGGCCGACTTCATCGCCACCATGCGCGCCGACTGCTCCGACGCCAGGTTCTCGGCCGTGGCCTGGTAGACCAGCGCTTCCACGTAGCGCAGCACCAGCTCGTCGATGACGGCCGGCGCGCTGGGCTCGTAGATGTAGTCCCAGCTGCGCGACGGCGCGGCGCCGCCTTCCAGTCTCTCGGCCGACAGCGGCAGCAGCTGCTCGATCACCGGCT
Source organism: Rubrivivax sp. (assembly GCA_044225625.1). Lineage (GTDB taxonomy): Bacteria > Pseudomonadota > Gammaproteobacteria > Burkholderiales > Burkholderiaceae_C > Rubrivivax. The sequence goes on along the minus strand of JBGAII010000132.1, from coordinate 11,064 downwards.
CCTGCTTCATCGTGTTGATGAAGCGCGTGTAGCACAGGTAGACCGCGTTCAACCGGCCTGCGGTGTACGCATCGAGCAGCACCTTGACCGGACCGACCAGCTTGTCCAGATGCGGGCGATCGCCCAGCTGCACTGCGTGCGACACGATCTTGGCGCCGATGCGGTTCAGGAAGCCGAAGCCCTTGTTGCCGATGGCCACGGTCTCGGCCTTGACGCCCTGCGCCTCCAGCTCCTTGAGCTTGGCGGTCACCATGCGCAGCACGTTGGTGTTCAGGCCGCCGCACAGCCCCTTGTCGGTGGTGACGACGATGAAGCCGGCGTGCTTCGCGTCGTCGTGGACCACCATGAACGGATGCTTGTACTCGGGCGTGGCCTGGGACAGGTTGGCCGCCAGGCTGCGCACCTTCTCGGCGTAGGGACGGGCCGCGCGCATGCGGTCCTGCGCCTTGCGCATCTTGCTGGCGGCGACCATTTCCATGGCCTTGGTGATCTTCTTGGTGTTCTCGACACTCTTGATCTTGCCGCGTATTTCCTTGCCTGCTGCCATCGCAGAACTCCTTTGCTCGGGTTCGTCGGGTGGCGCGTCAGGCGAAGGACTTCTTGAAGGCCTCGATCGCGGCGGTCAGCTCGGCCTCGGACTCCTTGTCCAGCTGCTTGCTGTCGTCCAGCTTCTTCAGCAGCGCGGCATGGCTGGTCTTCAGGTGGGTGTGCAGCCCGTGCTCGAAGTCGAGTACCTTCTTCACGTCGATGTCGTCGAGGAAGCCCTTGTTCACCGCGAAGATCGACGCGCCCATCAGGCTGATCGGCAGCGGCGAGTACTGCGCCTGCTTCAGCAGTTCGGTCACGCGGGCACCGCGGTCCAGCTGCTTCTTCGTGGCGGCGTCCAGGTCGCTGGCGAACTGCGCGAAGGCGGCCAGTTCACGGTACTGCGCCAGGTCGGTACGGATACCGCCGGACAGGCCCTTGATCAGCTTGGTCTGGGCGGCCGAGCCGACGCGCGACACCGAGATACCGGCGTTGATGGCGGGGCGGATACCGGCGTTGAACAGCGACGTTTCCAGGAAGATCTGGCCGTCGGTGATCGAGATCACGTTGGTCGGCACGAAGGCCGACACGTCGCCGGCTTGGGTTTCGATGATCGGCAGTGCGGTCAACGAACCGGTCTTGCCCTTGACCTCACCCTTGGTGAAGGCTTCGACATAGTCGGCGTTCACCCGGGCCGCACGCTCGAGCAGGCGGCTGTGGAGATAGAACACGTCGCCGGGGAAGGCTTCGCGGCCCGGCGGGCGGCGCAGCAGCAGCGACACCTGGCGGTAGGCCACGGCCTGCTTGGACAGGTCGTCATAGATGATCAGCGCATCTTCGCCACGGTCGCGGAAGTACTCGCCCATCGTGCAGCCGGAGTAGGCCGCCACGTACTGCATCGCCGCGCTTTCCGCCGCCGAGGCCGCGACGACGATGGTGTAGTCCATCGCACCGGCCTGTTCCAGCGCGCGCACCACGTTCTTGATCGACGACGCCTTCTGGCCGATGGCGACGTAGACGCAGGTCATGTCCTGACCCTTCTGGTTGATGATCGTGTCGATCGCCACCGCGGTCTTGCCGGTCTGGCGGTCGCCGATGATCAGCTCGCGCTGGCCGCGGCCGATCGGCACCATGGTGTCGATCGACTTCAGGCCGGTCTGCACCGGCTGGCTCACGCTCTGCCGCGCAATCACGCCCGGGGCCACCTTCTCGATGACGTCGGTCATCTTGGCGTTGATCGGGCCCTTGCCGTCGATCGGCTGGCCCAGCGCGTTGACGACGCGGCCCTTCAGCTCGGGGCCCACCGGCACTTCCAGGATGCGGCCCGTGCACTTGACGGTGTCGCCTTCGGAGATGTGCTCGTACTCGCCCAGGATCACCGCGCCGACCGAGTCGCGCTCCAGGTTCAGCGCCAGGCCGAAGGTCGGCTGGCCGTCGGCGGTGGCCGGGAACTCCAGCATTTCGCCCTGCATCGCATCGGACAGGCCGTGGATGCGCACGATGCCGTCCGTCACCGACACCACCGTGCCCTGGTTGCGGATGTCGGCCGAGACGCCAAGGCCCTCGATGCGGCTCTTGATCAGTTCGGAAATTTCTGCGGGATTCAGTTGCATGATGCTTCTCCGTTGGACGACGTGCCGGCACTCAGGCCGTCAGCGCCACTCTCATCTGTTCGAGGCGGGCCTTGACCGAGGTATCGAGCACCTCGTCGCCGACGACGACGCGGATACCGCCGATCAGCGAGGGATCGATGACCACGTGCGCATTGAGCTTGCGCTTGAAGCGCCGCTCCAGCGCCGCCACCACCTCGTTCAGCTGCGGCAATTCGATGACGAAGGCGCTGTAGATCGTCGCGTCGGACACGCCGCTGCTGGCGTTGACCAGCGCGTGATACTGCGCGGCGATCTCGGGCAGCGCGGCCAGGCGGCCGTTCTGGATCACCAGGTCGAGCAGGTTGCTCGCGGCCGGCGACAGCGGCGTGCCGAGCACGGAGGTCACGAGCTGCGCCACCTGCGCGGGCTCGACCTTCGGGTCCTCGGCAAACTGCAGCAGCTGCGGCTGGGCAGCGACCTGCGCAAGCGCCTGCACCTGCGACACCAGCGTCGCGGGGTCGGTGCCGGCGGCCTTGAACAAGGCCTCGGCGTAGGGACGGGCAATGGTGGCGATCTCGGCCATGCTCAAGCCCCGCTCAAAGCTCGGCCTTGAGCTGGTTCAACAGCTCGGCATGCACGCCGGCGTTGAGCTCGCGCTTCAGGATCGATTCGGCGCCCTTGACGGCCAGCGCGGCGACCTGCTCGCGCAGCGCCTCGCGCGCCTTGGTCGCTTCCTGCTCGGCCTCGGCACGGGCGGCGGCGACGATCTTGGCGCCTTCTTCGTTGGCGCGGCCCTTGGCCTCTTCGATCATCGACTGCGCCAGGCGCTCGGCATCGGCCAGGCGCTGCGCCGCGTCGTTGCGCGCCGCGGAAAGCTGCTCCTCGACGCGCTTGTTCGCCTGGGCCAGCTCGGCCTTGGCCTTGTCGGCGGCGGACAGGCCGTCGGCGATCTTCTTCGCGCGTTCGTCGAGTGCGGCCGTGATCGGCGGCCAGACGAACTTCATCGTGAACCAGACCAGGATCGCAAAGACGATCATCTGGAAGATCAGTGTGGCGTTGATGCTCACTGCGGTGACCTCATCATGGGGTGACCCTCGGCGACGGTCATCGACCGCCGCCGCCGGACCGAAGCAACGCTGACGATTACTTCGGCAGGTTCGCGATCTGTGCCAGGAACGGGTTGGCCGTGGCGAACCACAGCGCGATACCGGTACCGATGATGAAGGCCGCGTCGATCAGGCCGGCCAGCAGGAACATCTTGGTCTGCAGTTCGCCCATCAGTTCGGGCTGACGGCCCGCCGATTCGAGGTACTTGCCGCCCATGATGCCGATGCCGATACACGCACCGACGGCACCCAGACCGATCATGAGGCCGGCGGCGAGGGCGACAAAGCTGATGACTTCCATTTAGTTGCTCCTGGTTTTGGAAGGTGGGTGAAGGAAAGGAACGAAGGAAAAAAGAGGCCGCGCTCAGTGCGCGTCGTGGGCCTGACCCACGTAGACCAGCGTCAGCATCATGAAGACGAAGGCCTGCAGCGTGATGATCAGGATGTGGAAGATGGCCCACACGGTGCCGGCGACGATGTGGCCGATGGCCAGCGCGATGCCGGTGAAGCTCATCGCGAACGCGCCGCCCATCAGCGCGATCAGCATGAAGATCAGTTCGCCAGCGTACATGTTGCCGAACAGTCGCATGCCGTGCGAGACGGTCTTGGCGACGAACTCGATGATCTGCATCAGGAAGTTCACCGGATACAGGAACCACTTGTCGCCGAAAGGCGCCGAGAACAGCTCGTGGATCCAGCCGCCAAGGCCCTTGATCTTGACGTTGTAGTACAGGCAGATCAGCAGCACGCTGACGCTCAGACCCATGGTGATCGACAGGTCTGCGGTCGGCACCACGCGCATGTAGTTCGGCACGCCGAAGGCCGGACTCGCGCTATGCCACATGGCCGGCAGCAGGTCCACCGGCAGCAGGTCCATGGCATTCATCAGGAAGATCCAGACGAACACCGTCAGCGCCAGCGGAGCGACCATCTTGCGGCTGTGCGCGTTGTGCACGATGCCCTTGGCCTGCGAGTCGACCATCTCGACCAGCATCTCGACGGCGGCCTGGAAGCGCCCCGGCACGCCGGACGTCGCCTTGCGCGCGCCCAGCCACAACAGCCAGCAGCCCAGCACGCCCAGCAGGACCGAATAGAAGATCGAGTCCATGTTGACGACCGTGAAGTCGACCACCGAGCTCTGATGCCCAGTCTGCAGGTGGTGCAGGTGATGGACGATGTACTCGCCGGCTGTTTGCCCGTGCCCCTCTTGACCTTCGGCTGCCATGTGTTCAGGTTCCCGACTGCTGTTTCTTCTCCGGCCGGCGCCACAACAGCGCCAGCAGGTACACGTTCATGCAGACCACCAGGCCGCCCAGCATTGCCGGCCAGCTCAAGGGCTGCACGATCTTCGGCGCCAGCATCAGCATCAGCACCGAGACCGCTATCTTGACCATCTCCCACAACATGAAGCTGACGGCACTGGCCCCCGGCGACATGCTGCTGATCCGGCTGCTCATGCCGCGCGCCATCAAGGCGCCCGGCACCACCACCACCGCGGCGCCATACAGCGCCGACACGCCCACGGCAGAATTGTCCGAGACGAACCCTGCCAGCAGGGCCACCAGCAGGCCCACCGCAGCCTGCGCCGCGACGACCCACCAGGCCGGGACTTGCGGTTTGCGTTCTCGCAAGTCCTGTGCCTCGGCACGGGTCAGGGTCCTGACAGGTGCTTCGTCTTCCCGGTCATCCCACGCACCCGAACGAACCTGCCTTTCGGGCATGAGACTCCCACCGCGTGTTCAGCAAAGCCTCGGGATTATACGGTGCCCATTGCGGGGCACGATAGCTCCGTGCTGCACCGCTTCCGGGACCTAGGGCAACGTGCGGTAGCGCAGCGCCAGCGCGGCGAAGTCTTCGGCCTCGGAGGCGGCCACGCGGCGACCCAGCTCTTCCTCGATCAGTGCGGCCACCGGCGCCACCAGCTCGGCGGCGCGGGCCGCATCCAGGAACAGCAGGCGCGAGCGCCGCGCCAGCACGTCCTCGATGCCACGGGCCATCTCGTAGCGCAGCGCGAAACGCACCATCGCCTCACTCAGGCCCCCCTGCCCCGATTCGGCATCGCGCCACAGCCAGCGATCGGCGCCGGGCAGGCTGCGCAGCAGCGCCGCCTCGCTGCCGTACAGGTGCTCTCCGGGTGGCTCGCACAGCGCGCGGCCCGGCGCGGCGCCGATCAGCGGCAGCCGCTGCGTCACGCCGCCCGACCGCCGCGGCAGCGCGCCGCCGGCCATGCAGCGCTCGAGCACGTCCTCGGCCATCGCGCGGTAGGTGGTCCACTTGCCGCCGGTGACGGTGACCAGGCCCGAGCGAGAGACGACCACCGTGTGCTCGCGCGACAGCGCCTTGGTGTTCTCGCCCTCGTCGTCCGGCGGCTTGACCAGCGGGCGCAGGCCGACCCAGACCGAACGCACGTCGGCGCGTGTCGGTGCCCTGGCCAGGTAGCGGCCAGCCTCGCGCAGGATGAAGTCCACCTCGGCGGGGAATGGCGTCGGCTCGCGATCCAGGTCGTGGCGCGGCGTGTCGGTGGTGCCGAGCACCGTCTTGCCGAGCCAGGGCACGGCGAACAGCACGCGGCCGTCACTGGTCTTCGGCACCATCAGCGCATGTGTGCCGGGCAGGAACGCGCGGTCCACCACCAGGTGCACTCCCTGGCTCGGCGCGACCATCGGCGGCCGCGGCGGCGTATCGGCATCGCGGTCCATGTCGCGCACCGCGTCGACCCAGACGCCGGCCGCGTTGACGACGCAGCGCGAGCGAAGTTCGAAGCGCTCGCCGCTCTCGGCGTCCTGCGCCAGCAGACCGCGCAGCCTGCCGCCTTCGCGCCGCAGCGCGACCACGCCGCAATGATTCAGCACCAGCGCGCCGCGCTCGATGGCCGTGCGTGCCAGCAGGCAGGCCAGGCGCGCATCGTCGAACTGACCATCCCAGTACTTGATGCCGCCGACGAGCCCCGCCCGGCGCACCGTCGGCAGCAGCTGCTGCGTGCGCGCGGGGGACAGCAACTCGGTCGGCCCCAGACCGTGACGCCCGGCCAGCACGTCGTAGGCCTTCAGCCCGGCACCGTAGAAAGGTAGCTCGTACAGCCGGTAGGCCGGCACGACGAAGGGCAGCCGCTGCGCCACCTGCGGCGCGTTGGCCAGCAGCGTGCTGCGCTCGTGCAGCGCCTCGTGCACCAGGCCGATGTCGCCCTGTGCCAGATAACGCACGCCGCCATGCACCAGCTTGGTGGCGCGCGACGAGGTGCCCTTGGCGAAGTCCTCGCTTTCCAGCAGCACGACGGCCAAACCGCGGGCCGCGGCGTCCAGCGCCACGCCCAGGCCGGTGGCGCCGCCGCCGATGACCGCAAGGTCCCATTCGCGCGGCTCGCGCAGGCGTTGCAGCAGCGCGGCGCGCTCGAAGCGGGCGGCGTTCATTCAGGGCAAGGCGAAGTTCACCGGCAGCCCCGGCACATCGACCTGCAGGGCGAACACGCAGCCGGCCAGCGGCTGCGCAGCGAGTTCGGCCGCGGGCCGCTGCTCGCGCGCCGTGGTGACGTACAGCGTCTTCAGGTCGGCACCGCCGAAGGCCGGCATCGTCGGACAGCGCACCGGCAGGTGCACCTGCTCCAGGATCTCGCCTTGCGGCGACAACCGCAGCACGCGCTGTCCTTCGTACATCGCCAGCCAGTAGCAGCCCTCGCGGTCCACCGCCGCGCCGTCGGGCCGGCCGAGCCAGTCGTCGGCCGCAGGGTCGACCGGGAAGCGGGCGAACTCGCGACGCCGCGACAGCTCGCCGCTGTCGGGATCGAAGTCGAAGGCCTGCACGATGTTGGTCAGCGTATCGGCCCAGTACATCGTGCGCCCGTCGGGGCTCCAGGCCAGGCCGTTGCTGATGGACATGCCGTCGAAGCGCTGCTCGAGCTTCTGCCGCGAGTAACAGTGCATGGCGCCACGCGCCGGCAGCAGCGGCTCGCACATGGTGCCGACCCAGAAGCGGCCGCGCGCATCGCACTTGCCGTCGTTGAAACGCTGCGCCGCGGGCTTGTAGGGCGCGTCCGCCAGCTTGCGGCGCGCACCGCTGGCGGGATCGAAGCGCCACAGCCCGCTGCGCAGCGCCAGCAGCAGGCCGCCGTCCGGCATCGGCGCCACGGCCGAGGGTTCGCTGTCGAAGTCCCAGACGTCGCGCTGGCCGCTGCGCGGCTCCAGCCGGCACAGCTGCCGGCCGGCGATGTCGCACCAGTACAGCCGCTGCTCGGCCGGATGCCAGAGCGGCGATTCGCCGAGCCGGCTGGGCGTGGCCACCGCCACGCGCCACCGCGGATCGGGCACGCCGGGCTTCACAGCACCGACACGTCGAGCTGCATCCAGGCCTCGGTCGATGCGCCGGGCTCGACGCTGCGCAGCCCGTGGGCCAGCGGATCGGCCATGTGGATGGCGTTGGAGACGTGGCTCACCGGCTCGACGCAGAAGTAGTCGCGCTGCTGAGGTGTGTAGACCACCAGCCGCTGCAGGTCGGACTTCAGCTGCAGCGACATCTTCTCGTCGCGGATGCGCGCCAGGCCGCGCCAGCCGTCGAAGCAGTGGTCGTAGCCCATCGGCTGCACGTCGCCGTCGACGCCGCTCTGCGCCACCTTGCGCACCGGCAGCTGCGCGGCGTCCGGGTCCCAGCGGCCTTCGCACTCCAGGTGCAGGCGGCTGCGTTGGCGCTTCGGGAAGTACGGGTGCCAGCCCAGCCCGACCGGCTGGGCGATGTCGGCCAGGTTGTCGAACACCATCTGCACGCGCATCGACTCGGGCGTCAGCGTGAAGTACTGGCGCGCCTCGAAGGCGAAGGGCCAGTTGTCGTCGGGCGCGTGGCGATAGCGCAGCACCACGTCGACCGCGCTGGACGACAGCACCTCCCACGGCCGCCGCCAGCCGACGCCGTGCAGCGAATGCGGACTGTCGTCGAAGTTGGGCAGCGTCGTGTAGTCGCGGCCCTTCCAGCGGAAGCGCCGGTAGCCCAGACGGTTCGAATAGGGCACCAGCGGAAAGCTGGCCGACTGTCGCGCACCGGCCAGGTCGGCCGCCTCGGTGCTGCGCATCACCGGCAGGTGCCGGTGCCACAGGCCGGCGATGCTGCCGCCGAGGTCCGGACGCAGCACCAGCCGCAGGGCGCCGGCATGCAGTTCATGGTGAGGGAGAAGGTTGTTCATCAATCGGTCTGCGTCCCGGTGTGGAGAGTGTGCACGTGGGCACCGTCCGACAGGCTGCGCAACGCCTTGGCGGCGGCCAGCGCGCCGGCCATCAGCAGCCCCATGTCGGAGGAGATGGCCAGGTAGTCGAAGCCCATCGCGCGGTACTGCGACACCACCTCCGGCGTACCGCCGACGCTGCCCACCGGCTTGCCCAGCGCACGGCAGCGACGCGCCGCATCGGCCATCGCGCGCATCACCTCGGGGTGCGTGAACTGGCCGACGTGGCCCATGCTGGCCGACAGGTCGGCCGGGCCGACGAAGATCGCGTCGACGCCGTCGACCGCGGCGATCGCCTCGAGGTTGGCCAGCGCCTGCGGCGTCTCCAACTGCACGATCACGCCCATGTTGGCATCGGCCGTCTTCAGGTACTGCGGCGCGGTGCCGAAGCGCGAGGCCCGCGTCATGCCCGACATGCCGCGCACGCCGCGCGGCGGATAGCGCGTCGCGGCCACCGCGCGCAGCGCCTCGTCGGCGCTCTGCACGAACGGGAACAGCACGGTCGTAGCCCCGGCATCGAGCACGCGCTTGACGGTCACCGCGTCGTTCCAGGGCACGCGCACGATGTGCGTCACCTTGGTCGCGGCCAGCGCCTGCATCACATGCACCAGGTCCATCATGTCCAGCGGCGCATGTTCCATGTCGACCACCGCCCAGTCGAAGCCGGCGTGGCCCATGGCCTCGGCGACGATCGGGCTGGCCGAGCTGATCCACGTGCCGATGGGCGGTTTGCTGCCGGCGGCGCGCAGCAGTTGCCGGAATGCGTTCATGGTGTCTCCCGATGCGCCATGGCGCGGACGACCTGTCTGCAGTCTATAGGCATGCGGTGCGTTACAGCTGCGCCTTCAGGTAGTGGGCCCCGGGGATCGGGTTGTAGTAGTACGGCGGCACCTCGATGAAGCCCAGCGTCGCGTACAGCTCGCGCGCGGCCTCCATCTCGTCCAGCGTGTCCAGCAGCATGGCCGAGTAGCCGGCGCTGCGCGCCCGGTCCATCAGCGCCTGCGCCAGCAAGCGCCCCAGACCGAAGCGGCGAAAGGCGCGGCGCACGAACAGGCGCTTCATCTCGCAGGCATTGGCATGATCGACATCGCTGAGCCGGCGCATCGCCACGCAGCCGGCCAGCGCCTGGTCGGCATAGGCGAGCAGCAGCACGCCGTGCGGCGGCGCGTAGTCGCCCGGCAGGCGCGCGAGTTCGCCTTCGAAATCCTGGAAGCACAGGTCGACCTGCAGGCTGTCGGCATATTCGCGGAAGACCTCGCGCGCCGCGTCCAGCAGCTGCGGCGTGTCGGCCTCGACCAGCCGGAACTCGACCTTGTCCATCGCGCCTTCAGCCCCCCTGGCGGGAGACCCAGCCCGCCAAAGTCAGCGCCAGGGCCAGCAGCACCAGGGCCAGCAGCCGCGTGCCCACGCTGTCCGTGCTGGCGGGCGTGCCCGGCGGCAGGCGCTTGTCGCCGCGAAGCATCGGGCCGATCAGGTCGCGCTGCTTCGCCAGCTGGTACGTCAGCACCGCGACCACGTGCAGGCCCACCAGCGCCCACAGCAGCCATTCGCCGTAGACCTTGTGCCAGTGGGTGGCCAGGCCGGCGACGGCGCCGCTGACGAATCGGTTCAGCGGCCCGACGTTGGCGATCTCGTCGTCCGCCAGCAGACCGGTGCCCACCTGCGCCGCCAGCAGCGCCAGCAGCGCGAACACCGACAGCGCGCCCAGCGGACTGTGGCCGACCTCGTGGTGCTCGCCGTCTGCCGACCGGCCGCCCAGATAGCGCAGCAGCGCCGCCGGCGCGTAGAGGAAGCTCGCAAAGCGAGACCAGCGGCCGCCGACGAAGCCCCACAGCAGCCGGAAGGTCAGCAGCGCCAGCACCAGGTAGCCGCAGCGGAAATGCCAGACCATGGCGCCGCCGCCGATCTTGGCACTGGTGACGGAGCCGATCACCAGCAGCACCAGCAGCCAGTGGAACACGCGGGTCGGCAGATCCCAGACGCGGACCGTCGCGAGCGGCAGGCCCGGAGCACTCATGGGTCAATGTTGCAGTACATCGGCAGGCGCAACCATAGCGCGAACCACGACCACGGGCTTTCCCCAAGCAGGGAAGCAACGGCGGGGGCGCCTCGTACACGGGCCGGAACGCCACCACAACCTCCAAGGAGCCCATCCCCATGAAGCACCTTTCGCTCGCTGCCCTGGCTGCCGTCGGCCTCGTCACCGCCCTGCCCGCCCTGGCGCAGTTCCAGAAGCCCGAGGACGCGATCCGCTACCGGCAGAGCGCGATGTTCCTGCAGGCGCAGACTTTCTCCCGCGTCGCGGCAATGGCCAACGGACGCGTGCCGTTCGACGCCAAGGTCGCTGCCGAAAACATCGAGCTGGTCGCCGCACTGAACAGGATGCAGTTCAGCGCCTTCGTCGAAGGCACCGACAAGGGCAACACCCGGGCCAAGCCGGAAATCTGGTCGCAGAAGGAAAAATGGGCCGCCGCCGTGGCCAAGAGTCAGGACGACGTTGCCAAGCTGGTGGCCGCAGGAAAGACCGGCAACATCGACCAGATCAAGGCCGCGGTCGGCGCGGTCGGCGGCAGCTGCAAGGCCTGCCACGACGACTTCCGCAAGGAGTAAGGCCCACCCCCTTGGGCGCTTC
>JBGAII010000131.1:0-13041 GCA_044225625.1 Rubrivivax sp. | reverse complement strand
CGCCGCGCGCTGCTGCTCAGCCGGGGCGACTGGACGGCCTTCATCACGCGTCCGCTGTCGGCCGGCCTGCTGATCGCCGCGGCGCTGATGATCATCGTGGTGTCGCTGCCTTCGATCAAGAGCAAGCGCGAGGAAGCCTTCCAGGAAGAAGGCTGACAAGCCGCACTGGCACTGAATCCGCGGGCGGCCTTGGCCGCCCGCGCCCGTTATGCTGAGCCGATGCCCACCTCCCTGCGACGGCTGATCGACAACGCCACCTTTGCGCCTTTCCGCACGGTGGTGTTCCGCAACCTGTGGCTGGCCACGTTCGCGGCGAACGTGTCGATGTGGATGAACGACGTCACCGCCGCCTGGGTGATGACCTCGTTGACCACCAGCCCGGTGATGGTGGCCCTGGTGCAGACGGCGTCGACGCTGCCGGTGTTCCTGCTCGGCCTGCCCAGCGGGGCGCTGGCCGACATCATCGACCGGCGCCGCTATTTCGCCGTCACCCAGCTGTGGGTGGCGCTGAACGCGCTGGCGCTGGCCACGCTGTCGCTGACCGGCGCGCTGACGGCGCCGCTGCTGCTGCTGCTGACCTTCGGCAACGGTATCGGCCTGGCGATGCGCTGGCCGGTCTTCAGCGCCATCGTGCCCGAGGTGGTGCCGCGCGAGCACCTGGGTTCGGCGATGGCGCTGAACGGCATCTCGATGAACCTGTCACGCGTCGTCGGCCCCGTGGCGGCAGGGGCGATCATCTCCGCCGTGGGCAGCGGCGCGGTCTTCGTGCTGAACGTCGTGCTGGCCGCCGCAGCGTTCACGACCATCGTGCGCTGGCGCTCCACGCCGCGCAGCAGCACGCTGCCCGGCGAACGCTTCGTCGGTGCGATGCGCGTCGGCCTGCAGCACGTGATGCAGTCGCCGCGCATGAAGGCGGTGATGGTGCGCATCTTCTTCTTCTTCCTGCACTCGTCGGCGCTGCTCGCATTGCTGCCGCTGGTGGCGCGCGACCTGCACGGCGCCGGCCCGGGCACCTACACGCTGATGCTGGCCTGCATCGGCGGCGGCGCGGTGGTTGCGGCGCTGTACTTTCCGCGCTGGCGCCTGCGCTTCAACCGCGACCATTTCGTCATCGGCGGCACGCTGGCCCATGCGGCGATGTCGATGGTGGTGGTGTTTGCGCCCAGCGTCTGGATTGCACTGCCGGCGATCGTCGTGCTCGGCATGGCCTGGATCTCGACCGCGAACTCGCTGACGCTGGCGGCGCAGGTGGCGCTGCCGAACTGGGTGCGCGCACGCGGCATGTCGATCTACCAGATGGCGCTGATGGGCGGCGCCGCGGCCGGCTCGCTGTTGTGGGGGCAGGTGGCGGGCCTGGCCAGCGTGCGCGTCGCGGTCACCGCCGCGGCCATCGTCGGCCCGCTGCTGTGGCTGCTCACGCGCCGCCTCAGCGTCGAGGGCGGCGCCGACCCGGACTTCAGCCCGGTGCGGCCGAACAGCCCGCCGCAGACCGCGATCACCGTCGGGCCGGACGACGGGCCGGTGATGGTGACGCTGGAATACCAGATCGACCCGGCCGATGCCGAGGCCTTCGCCGAGGTGATGCAGAAGACGCGGCGCGCGCGCCTGCGCCAGGGCGCGCTGTCGTGGGGCCTGTTCCGCGACACCGCGGCGCCGGGGCGCTACATCGAGTACTTCGTCGACGAGAGCTGGGTCGAGCACCTGCGAAGGCTGGAACGTTTCACCGCCGCCGATGCCGGGTTGCGCGAGCAGCGGCTGGCCTTCCACCGCGGCGATGCACCGCCGCTGGTGCGGCGTTTCGTTGCCGACGAGGACCTGCGCAGCGCGACGCGCTGGACGGGAGACTGAAGTCGATGGAGCAGGTGGACTGCGTGGTCGTCGGCGCCGGCGTGGTCGGCCTGGCGGTGGCGCGCGCACTCGCCGGGGCCGGCCGCGAGGTGGTCATGCTGGAAGCGGCCGACACCATCGGCAACGGCACCAGCTCGCGCAACAGCGAGGTCATCCACGCCGGCCTGTACTACGCGCCGGGGTCGCTGAAGGCACGGCTGTGCGTTCGCGGCCGCGACCTGCTCTACGACTACTGTGCGGTGCACGGCGTGGCGCACCAGCGCTGCGGCAAGCTCGTCGTGGCCACCGACGCGGCGCAGGAGCCGGCGCTGCGCGCGCTGCGTGAACGGGCGGCGGCCTGCGGCGTGCACGATCTGCAATGGCTGAGCGCGGCCGAGGCCCAGGCGCTGGAGCCGGCATTGCGTTGCACGGCGGCGCTGTTGTCGCCGTCCACCGGCATCGTCGACAGCCATGGCCTGATGCTGTCGCTGCAGGGCGAGGCCGAGGCGCGCGGTGCGATGCTGGCGCTGCACAGCCCGCTGCAGCGTCTGCGACGCGTCGACGATGCCTTCGAACTGCAGGTCGGCGGTGCGGAGCCGATGCAGTTGCGGGCCCGCAGTGTGGTCAACAGCGCCGGGCTGCATGCGGTGGCGCTGGCTTCACGCTTCGAAGGCCTGCCGCCGCTGCAGCTGCCGCAGGCCCACTGGGCGCGCGGCCATTACTTCGCCTGCGCCGGCAGGCCGGCCTTCTCGCGCTTGATCTATCCGATGCCGGACGAAGGCGGCCTGGGCGTGCACGTCACGCTGGACCTGGCCGGACAGATGCGCTTCGGGCCCGACGTGCAATGGATCCCGCTGGCGGACTTCGGCGCCGAGGACTACCGCGTCGATCCGGCGCGCGCAGAGCCCTTCGCAGACGCCATACGCCGCTACTGGCCCGGCCTGCCCGACGGCGCATTGGCACCCACCTACGCCGGCATCCGGCCGAAGATCAGCGGCCCCGGCCAGCCGGCCGCGGACTTCCTGATCCAGGGGCCGGCGCAGCACGGCGTGCCCGGGCTCGTGAACCTGCTGGGCATCGAGTCTCCCGGCCTGACGGCCGCACTGGCCATCGGAGAAATGGTGGTCGGGATCCTCGGCGACTGACGGCAGCCGCCACAATGGCACATCAACGTGGAGATGACGACGAGATGACACATTCCTTCGACTGGGCCGCTTCCTACGCGACGCCGCGCCGGCCGGTATTCGCGCGCAACATCGTGTCGACCTCGCATCCGCTGGCGGCGCAGGCCGGGCTGCGCATCATCGCCGCCGGCGGCAATGCGGTCGACGGCGCGATTGCCGCAGCTGCGGTGATGACGCTGGTCGAGCCCTGCAGCAACGGGCTGGGTTCGGATGCGTTCTGCATCCTCTGGGATGGCAGTCAACTGCATGGCCTCAACGCCTCCGGCCCCGCACCCGCGGCCTGGTCGCCGGACTACTTCGCGCGCAAATACGGCGGCGACGCCCGCACGCCGCCGCAGCGCGGCTGGGACAGCGCGACGGTGCCGGGTGCGGTCGCGGCCTGGGTGGCGCTGCACGAGCGCTTCGGCAAGCTGCCGTTCGGCGACGTGCTGGCGCCGGCGATCGAGATCGCCGAGCGCGGTTACGTCGTGCCGCCGGTGGTGGGCGAAAAATGGATGCTCGCGGCGCAGGTGGCGGACCTGGTGTCGCAGCCCGGCTTCGCGCAGACCTTCTTGCCGAAGGGGCGTGCGCCGGCGGTCGGCGAGCTGTTCCGCATGCCGGCGGCGGCACGGATGCTGCGCGCGGTGGCCGAAACGCGCGGCCAGGCGCTGTACGGCGGCGAGATCGCCGAGGCGCTGGCCCGCGCCGCGCGCGAGCAGGGCGGGGCCATGACGGTGCAGGACCTCGCCACCTACCGGCCGGAGTGGGTCACGCCGATCCAGAAGAACTCACCGCGGTTACACGCTGCACGAGATCCCGCCGAACGGGCAGGGGCATCGCCGCGCTGATGGCGCTGGGCATCCTGCAGCACTTTCGATGTGGCCTCGCTGCCGGTGGACAGCGCGGCAACGATGCACCTGCAGATCGAGGCGATGAAGCTGGCCTGCCGACGTTCCTACCGCTACGTCTCCGAGCGCTCGACGATGGACGACGACCGACGAACTGCTCGACGACGCCTATCTGGCCAGCCGCGCCAAAGCTGATCGATTCGAAGCGTGCGCAAGACTTCGGCGCCGGCAACCCGGTGAAGGGCGGCACGATCTACCTGACCGCAGCCGACGAGCGCGGGATGGTCAGCTTCATCCAGCGAGCAACTACATGGGCTTCGGCTCGGGCGTGGTGATCCCCGAGTGGGGTCTGAGCCTGCAGAACCGCGGCCACGGCTTCAGCCTGCGCGAAGGCAGCCCGAACGTCGTGGCGCCGGGCAAGCGGCCGTTCCACACCATCATCCCGGCCTTCCTGACGAAGGACGGGCAGCCGGTGATGAGCTTCGGCGTGATGGGCGGCGACATGCAGCCGCAGGGCCATGCACAGACGCTGGTGCGCATGCTCGACTACCGGCAGAACCCGCAGGCCGCGTGCGACGCGCCGCGCTGGCGCTTCAACCTGCAGAAGAAGCTGAACCTGGAGCCCGGCGTGCCGGCTGCCACGGTGCAGGGCCTTCAGCAGCGGGGCCACGTGCTCGACGACCTGCAGGACAGCTACCAGGACTTCGGCGCCGGGCAGTTCATCTGGCGGCTCGGCGACACCGCCGTCGAAGGTTATGCCGCCGCCAGCGACTCGCGCCGCGACGGCCTGGCGGCCGGCTTCTGAACACTGCCGCTGCCGCCGTGCCGAAGGCCGCGTCGCGCTGGCCCGGCTTGGCGCTGGCCATGTTCGGCGCCGTGGCCTTCTCCGGCAAGGCGATCATCGTCAAGCTGGCCTACCGCTACGGCGTCGACGCGGTCACGCTGATCATGCTGCGCATGCTGTTCGCGCTGCCCTTCTTCGTGGCGCTGGCCTGGTGGGCCGGTCGCGGTCAGCCGAAGCTCAGCGCGCGCGACTGGCGCGTCATCACGCTGCTGGGCTTCAGCGGCTACTACCTGGCGAGCTTCCTCGACTTCTGGGGGCTGCAGTACATCAGTGCCAGCCTGGAACGGCTGATCCTGTATCTCGGCCCGACGCTGGTGCTGCTGCTCGGGCGCGTGCTGTTCAAGCGCCGCGTCGCCCGAGCCCAGTTGGTGGCGCTGGCCGTCAGCTACCTGGGCGTGCTGCTCGTCTTCGGCCACGAACTGCAGCTCGATGGCAGGAACACCGCCGTCGGTGCGGCGCTGGTCTTCGGCAGCACGCTCAGCTACGCGATCTACCTGGTCTTCAGCGGCGAGGAGGTCAAGCGCCTGGGCGCCGCGCGCCTCACCGGCCTGGCCAGCAGCGTGGCCTGCGTGCTGTGCATCCTGCAGTACGTGCTGCTGCGCCCATGGGACAGCGCGCTGTCGGTGGCACCGCAGGTGCTGTGGCTGTCGTTGCTGAACGCGACGCTGTGCACCTTCGCGCCGGTGCTGATGGTGATGATGGCCATCGAGCGCATCGGTGCCGCGCTGGCTTCGCAGGCTGGCATGATCGGACCGGTCAGCACCATCGCGATGGGCGTCTGGATCCTCGGCGAGGCGCTGAACGGATGGATCATTGCCGGCACGCTGCTGGTGCTCGGCGGCATCACGATGCTGGCGCGACTGCGCTGAGTTCTTCATTTCACGGAGCGAACCATGGATCTGGGCATCAACGGCAAGTGGGCGCTGGTCTGTGCGGCGAGCAAGGGCCTGGGCAAGGGTTGCGCCGCCGCGCTGGTGCGCGAAGGCGTCAACGTCGTCATCACCGCGCGCGGCGAGGACGCGCTGCAGGCCACGCTGGCCGAACTTCGGGCACTGAATCCGTCGGGTACGGTGCGGGCCGTGGCTGGCGACATCACCACCCCGCAGGGCCGCGCCGCTGCGCTGGCGGCATGCCCGCAGGTGGACATCCTGATCAACAACGCGGGCGGGCCGCCGCCCGGCGACTTTCGCGACTGGGACCGCGAGGCCTGGATCAAGGCGGTCGATGCGAACATGCTGACGCCGATCGAGCTGATGAAGGCCACGGTCGACAAGATGGCCGAGCGTGGTTTCGGTCGTGTCGTCAACATCACTTCAGGGGCGGTGAAGGCGCCGATCGACGTGCTCGGCCTGAGCAACGGCGCGCGCAGCGGCCTGACCGGCTTCGTCGCCGGGCTGGCGCGGCAGAGCCGGCTGGCCGCGGCCAACGTCACCATCAACAACCTGCTGCCGGGCGTCTTCGACACCGACCGCGCGCGCAGCGCGTCGGTCGGCACCGCGGCCAAGCTGGGCAAGTCGGTGGAGGAGGTGCTGGCACAGCGGCAGGCGGCCATTCCGGCCAAGCGCTTCGGCACCGCCGACGAGTTCGGTGCCTTGTGCGCCTTCATGTGCAGCGCGCAGGCCGCCTACCTCACCGGCCAGAACATCCTGCTCGACGGCGGCGCCTACCCCGGGACCTTCTAGGGCCTTCGTCCGCCGGGATCTCGCCGTCAGTCGACCTTCGCGCCCGAGTCCTTCACCACCTTCTGCCACTTGACCGTTTCGGCGGCGATGAAGTCACCCAGTTGCTTCGGCGTGCCGCCCACGGGCGTGGCGCCCAGCTTCATGAAGCGCTCGATGACCTCGGGCTTCTTCAGGATGCGGTCGACCTCGGCAGACAGCTTGTCGATGATCGGTTGCGGCGTGCCGGCCGGCGCCACCAGCACGAACCAGGCCTCGGCGCTGTAGCCGGGCAGCACGCTGGCCACCGTCGGTACGCCAGGCAGTTGCGGCACCGGCTGCGGCGAGGTCACCGCCAGCGCCACCAGCTTGCCCGACTGGATCAACGGCAACGCCGACGGCATGTTGTCGATCGACATCTGGACCTGTCCGGCCATCAGATCCTGCAGCATCGGGCCGCTGCCGCGGTAGGGGATGTGCGTGACGTACACGCCCGCCTGCGTCTTGAACAGTTCGGTCGACAGGTGGCCGGTCGAGCCATTGCCCGGCGTACCGTAGGACAGCTTGCCGGGCTGCGCCTTCAGCAGCGCGATCAGCTGATTCAGGTCCTTGGCCGGCAGCTGCGGGTTGATCATCAGCACGTTCGGCACACGCACGACGAAGGACACCGGCACCAGATCCTTGGCCGTGTCGTACGGCATCTTCGGATAGAGGAACTGGTTGATCGCCTGGGTCCCCGGCGTGCCCATCAGGAAGGTGTACCCGTCGGCGGCGGCCTTGGCCACTTCGGCAGCCCCCAGGTTGCCGCCGGCGCCGGCCTTGTTCTCGACGACGAAGGTCTGCTTGTAGGTCTGGCCCAACTGCTCGGCAATGATGCGGGCGGTCAGGTCGGTGGTGCCGCCGGCCGCGAAGGGCACGACGATCTTCACCGGCTTGGTCGGCCAGTCGGACTGTGCCGGCGCCTGCACGGCGAAGCCGATGGCCAGTGCGCCGGCCAGCCACGAGATCAGTCGGCGCGTCATACGGCGGCCCTCTTGCCGGCACTGCCACGCGGATTGCGGCTGCGCGCGGGCGCCTTGGCGACCACGCGCAGCCTGGGCTGTTTCTTGGGCGGCGGCTTGGATACCGACCGGCCGGCGGATTTCGGCGGCTCCGGCACCGCCACCGGCGAGACGGCCGCGACGGCGGCCGCGCCCTCGGGCAGCGGCAGTTGCCTGAAGGTATCGAACGCGCGCTTCATCTGGGTTGCGATGTCGCGCACGTCTGGCACCGCTCGGCGGCAGGCGATCAGGCCGAAGCACAGCTGGCCCATGTAGCTCTGCACCGTGATGTTCAGCGCCACGCCGTGGGCGGCGATCGATACCGGGTAGTAGTCCAGCATCTTCGCCCCGGCCAGGTACAGCGGCATCGGCGAACCGGGCACGTTGGAGATGGCCACGTTGGCCATGCGGATGCGGTCGGCCAGGCCCGAGCGGCCATACAGCGAGGCCAGGCCGCTCAGCAGCCAGGGCGCGCCGGGCGACGGAAAGTCGGTGGGGATCAGATCGCCGAAGGCGCCCATCGTGTTCTTCATCGACGCGGTGGACTCGCGGATCAGCGCCAGCCGGCGCAGCGGGTCCTTCTCGTTCGTCGCCAGCTGCACCAGGCTCATCGTCACCTGGTTGTTCATGCTGGTGTCGCCCTCGGCGCGCAGCGACACCGGCACCCCGGCCACCAGCGAATCCGCGGGCAGCTCGCGCGATTCCTTCAGGTACTCGCGCAGCGCGGTCGAGCACAGCCACAGCACCAGGTCGTTGATCGACGCGCCGTGCGCCTTGCCCAGGCGCTTCGCTTCGTCCAGCGGCAGCGACAGTGCGGCGAACACGCGCTGGTTGGTGATCGACACGTTGAAGGGCGTGCGCGGCGGCATCTTCAGCAGGCTGCGCAACCGGCCCAGGCCGATGCTGCGCTCGGCGAGCGACTCACGGGCGCTGCCGACCAGCGCCTTGCCCAGCGGCACGGCCAGCTTGCCGAGCATGCCGACCTGGCGCAGCGTGTTCGACACCGCCGCACCCAGCAGCTCGGCCACGCCGAGCTGGTAGCGGTGATGGCTGCGGCGTCCGCGTGGCGGCTTGACGCTGCGCGGCACCGGGCTCAGGTCGAGCATCGCATTGCCCAGCGCGACGCCGGCCTGGCCGTCGATCGCCGCATGGTGCACCTTGGTGTAGAAGCCCATCGTGCCGTCGGCCAGGCCCTCGATCACGTAGAACTCCCACAGCGGCCGGCTGCGGTCGAGCAGGCTGGAGTGCAGCCGCGCGCACAGCGCTTCGAGCTGCTGCATCGTGCCCGGCTTCGGCAGCACGAGAAAGCGCACGTGGTAGTCGAGGTCGATGTCGTCGTCGTGGATCCACACCGGGTTGGCCAGGTCGAACGGCATCAGCGCCAGCTTGCGCGTGAACACCGGCGCCAGGTGAAGGCGCCTGGACAGATGCTCCTTGACGTCCTCGTACCAGTTGCCCTGGTAGCCCTCGGGCAACTGATAGCGGTGCAGCGAGCCCACGTGCATCGGCATCTCGGCCGTTTCCAGGTGCAGGAAGGCGCTGTCCATCGCGCTCAGGTGCTGCATCTTGTCCATCGCTGTCTCCTTGTGTCGTTCGCTTCCGCCTGGCGCAGTGTGGCCTAGGCCAGGAAGCGCTGCACCAGCAGTGACCAGTAGGCGGCACCGGTCTCCATCGCCGCATCGTTGAAGTCGTAGCCGGGGTTGTGCACCATGCACGAGCCCGCACCGTCGCCGTTGCCCAGGAACAGGTAGCAGCCGGGCCGGTGTTCCAGCATGAAGGCGAAGTCCTCGCTGCCCATCACCGCCGGCCGATCGAGCAGCACGCGATCGGGCCCCAGCAGCTCGGTGGCCACCTCGGCGGCAAAGGCGGTTTCGGCATCGGTGTTGACCAGCACCGGATAACCTTCCTGGTAGTCGACCTCGGCCACCACACCCAGGCTGGTGGCCTGCGAGAGGACCACCTCCCGGATGCGCTGGCGCAGCAGCCTGCGCACGTCGCGGTCGAGCGCGCGCACGCTCAGCTCCAGCCGCGCCGTCGACGGGATGACGTTGTTGACCGTGCCGGCCTGGAACATGCCCACCGTGACCACCGCCGAGGCCAGCGGGTCGACGTTGCGCGCCACGATCGACTGCAGCGCCATCACGATGGCCGAGCCGGCGACGATCGGGTCGCAGCTGAAGTGCGGCATCGCCGCGTGGCCGCCCTTGCCGCACAGTTCGATGACCACGCGGTCGGCCGAAGCCAGTGCCGGTCCGCTGCGGAAGCCGAGCGTGCCCAGCGGCTGCCCGGGCGCGTTGTGCAGCGCAAAGATGGCGTCGCAGGGAAAGCGCTCGAACAGGCCGTCCTCGACCATGCGCCTGGCGCCGCCGGCGCCTTCTTCGGCCGGCTGGAAGATCAGGTTCAGCGTGCCGTTGAAGCGCCGCGTCTCGGCCAGGTGGCGCGCCGCCGCCAGCAGCGTGGCGGTGTGACCGTCATGGCCGCAGGCGTGCATCTTGCCGTGGTGGCGGCTGGCGTAGGGCAGACCGGTAGCCTCCAGGATCGGCAGCGCATCCATGTCGGCACGCAGGCCGATGCTCTTCGGGCCGCGGCCATGGCGCAGCCGCCCGACCACGCCGGTGCGGCCCAGACCGCGATGCACTTCGTAGCCCCAGGCTGCCAGCCGTTCGGCGACCAGATCGCTGGTGGCATGTTCTTCGAACGCCAGCTCCGGGTGCCGGTGAATGTGGTGGCGCAGGCCGATCATCTCCGGCAGCACGCCGGCGATCTCCTCGCGCAAGGTGTTCATCTGCATGGGCAAGCTCCTCCGGGCGCGGCCGCTGCCCGTCGCGAAGTTCACGGCCTGAGGCACGTTAGCACGGTACGGCCCGGGGCAGAATGCGGGCATCGAGTCCCTGGAAACCCTAGCCATGACCGCCGAAACCGCGCCCGCACCCGTGGGCCAGACGGGAGCCGACGGGTGCGGCGAACAGCTGCGCCAACTTTTTCCGGCGCTGTTCGCCGGCGCGCCCAAACCGCTGAAGCTGCGCATTCAGGCCGACATCCAGGCGCGTGCGCCGGGCGTGTTCGGCAAGGCCGCGCTGACGGCCTTCCTGCGCCAGCACACCGGGCGCACCGCGTACCTGCTGGCGCTGACGCGTGCCGAACACCGCTTCGACCTCGATGGAGCGCCGGCCGGCGAGCTCAGCGCCGAGCATCGTCAGGCCGCGCTGGACGAACTGGCGCGGCGCCGTAGCCTGCGCCAGACGCGCGAGGCCGAATGGGAAGCACAGCGTCGGGCGCGTGCCGAACTGCTGCGCGCCTACGAGAACAGCCCGCTCAGCGAGGCCAACTTCTGCGCGCTCAAGGGCATCGCGCCGCAGGACCTGCCGCAGCTGCTGGATCTGGCGCGCCGCGAGGCGGTCGAACGGCGCGAGCGGGTCGGGCGGGTCGAACGGGTCGAGCGGCGTTCCTCGCCCGCGCATGCGCCGCAGCGTCGCCCGCCGCCGCGCCGCTGACACCGGATGCGCCGCAGATGATGGACGCCGCTTCGTCGACCTTGTTCGAGTTGCTGCCGATCGGGGCCTACCGCTCCAGCCCGGAAGGCCGGCAGCTGCGGGCCAATGCCGCACTGGTGCGGCTGAACGGCTACGACGACGAGCAGCAGATGCTGGCGGCGGTGAACGACATCGGCAGCGAGTGGTACGTCGACGCGCAGCGCCGCGCCGAGTTCCTGCGCCGGATGCGGCACGCCGGGCAGGTGGTCGACTTCGTCTCCGAGGTCTACCGGCACCGCACGCGCGAGCGCATCTGGATCCGCGAGAACGCGCACGTGGTGCACGATGCCGATGGCCGTCTGCTGTACTACGAAGGCACGGTCGAGGACATCACGCGCCAGTACCGCGCCGAGAAGGCGCTGCAGGACAGCGAGCGGCGCTTTCGCGCGTTCACCGAGCGCTCGCAGTTGCTCACGGTGATGTGCGACGGGCAAGGCGGGGTGCTGTACGTCAGCCCGGCCGCGCAGCGGCTGATGGGCGTGGCACCGGCGCAGTTGCTCGGGACGCGGATCTTCGACTGGCTGCATCCCGAGGACCGGCCGTCCGCGGCGGACGAGCTTCAGGCGGTGCTCGATTTCCGCAACGACGAGGCCGAAACCATCCTGCGCGTGCGCCATGCGGACGGCGAGTGGCGGCATCTCGCGGTGCTGGCCAACAATTGCCTGGCCGATCCCGCTGTCGGTGGCGTGGTGCTGAACATCCGCGATGTCAGCGGACGCCTGCGTGCCGAGGCGGCGTTGCGGGCGTTGAATACCGAGCTGGAGCAGCGGGTACAGCAGCGAACGCTCGAGCTGGTGCAGGCGCGCGATCAGGCCGAGGCGGCGAACCGCGCCAAATCGGAGTTCCTGTCGCGCATGAGCCATGAGCTGCGCACGCCGATGCATGCGATCCTGGGCTTCGGCCTGTTGCTCGAGGCCGACCCGGCGGTGCGCGGGGCGCCCGGCGCACACGGCCAGCTGAAGGAGGTGCTGCGCGCCGGCGAAAAGCTGCTGGGCCTGATCAACGAGCTGCTGGACCTGGCGCGCATCGAGGACGGTGAAATGACGCTGCAGCTGGAGCCGGTGCCGCTGCGGCCGGTGCTCGAAGACTGTCTGCAGGCGCTGGATGCCGAGGCGCGGCGCTTTGGCGTGCAGCTGCCGTCGCCCGACCAGCTGCCGCAGGGCCATGTGATTGCCGACCGCGCGCGGCTGCGCCAGGTGCTGATGAACCTGCTGTCCAATGCCATCAAGCACAACCAGCGCGGTGGCTGCGTGCAGTTGCAGGTGGAGGACGTCGGGCCGGCGCTGCGTCTCGAGGTCAGCGATACCGGGCCCGGCCTGGATGCGCAGCAGCGCCAGCGGCTGTTTCGCGCGTTCGAGCGGCTGGGCGGCCAGCGCACCGGCGTCGACGGCGCCGGCATCGGCCTGGCGCTGAGCAAGCGACTGGTCGAGCTGATGCACGGCGAAATCGGACTGGACAGCGAGATCGGGCTGGGCAGCCGCTTCTGGGTCACGCTGGAACGTGCCGACGCCGAAGCGCCGGCGGCGGTCGGGGCGCGCAGCGGCACCGTGCTGTACATCGAGGACAACCCGGTGAACCTGCTGCTGATGGAGGCGATGCTTGCACAGCAGACGCAGCTGCAGCTGCTCAGCGCCGCGTTGCCCGAGGACGGACTGCAGATGGCCGAGGCCCGCCGTCCCGACCTCATCCTGCTGGACATCCACCTGCCGGGCGTCGACGGCTACGAGGTGCTGCGCCGGCTGAAGGCGGGCGATGCCACCCGCCACATCCCGGTGATCGCGCTCAGTGCCAGCGCGATGCACGCCGACGTCGAGCGGGGCCGGGCGGCCGGTTTCGATGACTACCTCGGCAAGCCCATCGACCAGAGGCTGCTGCTGGCTGCGCTGCAGCGCGCGCTGCAGCGCAGCGCTTCGGGTGGCTGATCCGGCGGCTGATCAGGCCGCGCAGCTCGCCAGCAGTGCGCGCAGTTGCGGCACCTGCAGCGTGCCGCGGCGTGCGATGCAGACCAGCCGGCCGCGCCCCGGGTCGACCCGGCTGTCGCTGCACTGGTGTCGCGCACCGACGAGCTGCAGCACGCGGGGGCGGCCGCCCCGGTCGCGCATCAGGCCTTTGGCGCGCAGCAATTGCA
>JBGAII010000130.1:0-13249 GCA_044225625.1 Rubrivivax sp. | reverse complement strand
GCGCCCGACCCGGTCAATGCCGCCGCGGTGAACCAGGCCACCGGCACCGTCACCTTGTCCTCGCCGGCGCCGATGGACACCATCGTCTATCTGCAATCGAACTCGCAGAACGCGACCGTGTTGCCTTCGGCAA
Source organism: Rubrivivax sp. (assembly GCA_044225625.1). GTDB lineage: Bacteria > Pseudomonadota > Gammaproteobacteria > Burkholderiales > Burkholderiaceae_C > Rubrivivax. The sequence continues at coordinate 13,116 of JBGAII010000130.1, read as the reverse complement.
CCATCCCCCAGGGCCAGACCTCGACCACCTTCCAGGTGCTGGTCAACACCAACAACATCGCCCCCGGCGGCTCCACCGTGGCCACCATCCTGGCCTCCAACGCCGTCGCCTCGCAGGCTCAGCTGACCGTACGCAACGGCCCCTAGCGCAAAGCCGCCGCGCTCGATCGGGAACACCACAAGGAGCACATCGCATGAGGCATTCATTGCCCCGCCCCCGCCGCCTGGCCACCGTCCTGGCCGGCCTCAGCACGGTCCTGCTCGCTGCCTGCGGCGGCGACTCGGACGGCGGACGCTTCAGCGCCGCGCTCTACGGCCCGGTCGATTCAGCGGCCTTCGATGCCTTGCGCGGGGTGCTCGCCGTCAGCGACCAGCTGGCCACTGCGCAGGTGCTGGTGGTCGACGGCGACGCGCATTCGCCGGGCGAACTGGCCCGCGACGCGGTGATCCAGCAGCACCTGCGCGATGGCAAGTGGGTGCTGCTGGTGGACCTGACGAAGAGCCACAACGACCGCGACCTGGTGCCGCTGGCCCACTCTTCCGGCGCCGGCGACAGCCACATGGCCATCGTGCGCCGCCGCAGCGATGCCTTCGGCCGGCCCGCGGTCGACCTGTACGACTTTCCCCGCGCGAGCTCGGCCGGGCCGACCGCGGCGCAACTGCACGAGCTGCCGCGCTCGGTGGCCGAATTCCTGCGCCAGGCGCCGGCAGCCGCGCCGGCCGGCTTCACGCCGCCGGACGGCCTGATCTACGTGACCTTCAACTTCACGCAACCCACCGACACCTACCGCTTCACCGCCACCAAGAACGGCACGGACAGCAGCAACGGCATTCAGAACACCAGCATCAACCGCAATTTCGTCTATTCGCTGTTCCTGGACAACCAGAACACGCCGACCGGCGATTTCCAGCAGTTGCTGGTGCACGACACGGTGGCTTCGACGCCGCTGAACCCGGCGCTGGGCACCAGCGAGCTGATGATCACGAAGACGGGCAGTTCCTTCGTCACCTGCGACATCGGCTGGTTCCAGGTGGGCATCGACCACGGCGTCACCGCGGCCAACGCGAGCCGCTTCACCCCTCAGGCCAATTCGCCGCAGAACACCAACGAACAGGCGCAGGTCACCACCGGCGTCAGCTTCGGCATCAACTTCAGCAACCCGCTGGGCAGCGGCGGCGGCACCGCCACCTACTCCGAATCGGTGACCTACAACGTCTCCCAGTGGAACGTCGTCAATCCGACCACCGGCAGCTGGTCCTGGCAGAACCAGGACCCGTGGAAGGACGGCAACACCAACTGGGACTCCTACGGCTTCGGCGGCGGTGTGAAGGGTTTCGGCGAGTTCCGCGTGCCCAACACGCTGGCGGCCGGCCTGCTGACGGCGGACACCAAGATGCTGTACATGACGCCGACCGTGCTCAGCTCGGTCGAGACCTTCCACCACACGACGGCGGTGACCTACCTGAACGTCTGGGCCGAGGCCTTCGGCCGGATCGAGCACCAGTATGTCGAGCTGCCGCTGACCTCGTCGTGGCAGATCAACATGGCCGCGGTGATCCCGGTGCCCATCGCCGCCGTCGGCTTCGCGCCCGACCCGGTCAATGCCGCCGCGGTGAACCAGGCCACCGGCACCGTCACCTTGTCCTCGCCGGCGCCGATGGACACCATCGTCTATCTGCAATCGAACTCGCAGAACGCGACCGTGTTGCCTTCGGTGACGATTCCGCAAGGCGCGACCTCGGCCCCTTTTCAAGTGCTGGTCAACACCAATGGCATCGCCTCCGGCGGCTCCACCGTGGCCACGATCCTGGCTTCCAATGCGGTGGCCTCGCAGGCGCAGCTGACGGTGCGCAACGGCCCCTGAGGCTCAGCGCCCGGCCACCAGCTGCCGGGCCATGCGGATCGCCGCCTTCAGGCTGGAGCAGTCGGCCCGGCCGCTGCCGGCGATGTCGAAGGCGGTGCCATGGTCCGGGCTGGTGCGCACGAAGGGCAGGCCCAGCGTGACGTTCACGCCCTGCTCCACGCCCAGGTACTTGACCGGAATCAACCCGTGGTCGTGCGTCATCGCGATCACCAGGTCGAACTCGCCCGGGTGCCCGGCCGCATGGCGCGCACGCATGAACACCGTGTCCGGCGCATAGGGCCCCGAGGCGTCGATGCCCAGCTGTCGCGCCGCCTGCACTGCCGGCGCGATGAAGCGGATCTCTTCGTCGCCGAACAACCCGCCTTCGCCGGCGTGCGGATTGAGCCCGGCCACCGCGATGCGCGGCCGCGGCAGGCCCCAGGCGGTCGATGCATCGTGCGCGATGCGGATCGTCTGCAGCACCGACTCGAGGCTGACGGCGTCCACCGCACGGCGCAGCGAGACATGGATGCTGACGAGCACGACCCGCAGCTCGTCGTTGGCCAGCATCATGCGCACCTGTGGCACCGGCTTGCCCGGCACCGCGGCCAGCGCCTGCAGCATCTCGGTATGTCCCGGGAACGGCACGCCGGCCGCCGCCAGCGCCTCCTTGTGCAACGGCGCGGTGACCATCGCCGCCGCCTCCCCCGCCTGCAGGTAGCACACTGCGGCCTCGATGCACGCCGCCGCGGCAGCGCCGCTGCGCGCGTCGATGCAGCCCCAGGGCAACTGCGCCAGGCCTGGCGGCAGGTTGCCGGGCCGCAGCACGCCCAGGCTGGCGGGCGGGCGCAGCGGCGCATCGGCCGGCGAATCCAGCAGGGCCAGCGGGACGCTCAAGCCCAGCGCACGCGCCGCCCGAGACAGCACCTGCGGGTCGCCGATCACCAGGCAGTCGGCAGCCGCGCCTTCAGCGTGGGCCTGAACGATGATCTCCGGGCCGATGCCGCACGCATCGCCCATCGTCAGCAACAACGGCAAGGGCTCCATGCGCTGGATTGTCGGCGACGGCAGGCCGGTGCCCCGGCGCCGATAATGGCCGCAAAGCTCGCGAATCCGCCGATCCACCGACCCATGCTGCGCAAGCTCTGGCTCCTGTTCGCCCAGACGGTCACCGTCGGGCTGGGGCTGTGGTTCGTCGTCGCGACACTGCAACCGCATTGGTTGCCGACGGCAACGGCGCCCTCCACACCCGCGCCGCAGGTGGCGGTGCCGGCCGAACCGGCGCCGCCGGTGGCGCAGGCCGCATCCGGCGCGCCGTCGGGCTACAGCCATGCGGCCAAGCGCGCCGCGCCGGCGGTGGTCAGCATCGTCGCCAGCAAGTCGGCGCGCACGCGCAGCCAAGCCGACGACCCGTGGTTCCGCCACTTCTTCGGCAACGGCCGCGGCCCGCAGGCCCCGCAGGTGGGCCTGGGTTCGGGGGTGATCGTCTCGGCCGACGGCTACCTGCTGACCAACAACCATGTGGTCGAAGGCGCCAACGAGATCGAGGTGCAGCTGGCCGACGGCCGCCAGGTCCGCGCCCGGCTGGTCGGCACCGACCCGGAAACCGATCTCGCGCTGCTGCAGGTGCAGCTCGACCGGCTGCCGGTGATCGCCCTCGGCGACGTGCGCGCGCTGCAGGTGGGCGACGTGGTGCTGGCCATCGGCAACCCGTTCAATGTCGGCCAGACCGTGACCTCGGGCATCGTCAGCGCGCTCGGGCGCAACCGCCTCGGCCTGTCGACCTTCGAGAACTTCATCCAGACCGACGCCGCCATCAACCCCGGCAACTCCGGCGGCGCGCTGGTCGACGCCGAGGGGCGGCTGATCGGCATCAACACCGCGATCTACAGCCGCAGCGGCGGCAGCATGGGCATCGGCTTCGCCATTCCGGTGGACACCGCGCGCACGGTGATGAACGCGCTGCTGCGCGAGGGGCAGGTGACTCGCGGCTGGATCGGCGTCGAGCCGCGCGACCTGACGCCCGAGCTGGCCGCCAGCCTGCGCCTGCCGGTACAGCAGGGTGTGCTGATCACCGGCGTGCTGCAGGACGGCCCGGCCAGCCGCGGCGGCATCCGCCCTGGTGACGTGGTGGTGGCCATCGGTGGCGCGGAGATCAACAACACCGCCGAACTGCTGGCGGCGGTGGCCGCGCTGCAGCCGCAGACCACCACCAGCGTCGCCGTGCAGCGCGGTCCGCAGGCGCTGGAATTGAACCTGACGGTGGCCCAGCGGCCACGGCTGCAACGGCGCACCGCGGAATAGCGGCTACGCGCTGCTGTCGGGTTTGGTCTCGGGCTCGCTGTCCGGCACCTGAGTGTGCTTGATGAACAGCTGCGCGCTCCAGATGCCGAACTCGTAGAGCAGCACCATGGGGATCGCCAGGGCCAGTTGCGACACCACGTCCGGCGGCGTGATCACCGCGGCGACGATGAACGCGCCGACGATGAAGTAGCCGCGCCACTTCTTCAGCTGGTCGACCGAGACCACGCCCAGCCGCGCCAGCACCACCACCGCCACCGGCACCTCGAAAGCCGCGCCGAAGGCGATGAACATGGTCATCACGAAGCTCAGGTAGGCCTCGATGTCCGGCGCTGCGGTGATGCTCTTCGGCGCGAAGCCCTGGATGAACTTGAACACCTGGCCGAAGACGAAGAAATAGCAGAAGGCCACGCCCAGAAAGAACAGCACCGTGCTGGAGATGACCAGCGGCAGCACCATCTTCTTCTCGTGGCTGTACAGCCCCGGCGCGACGAAGGCCCACACCTGGTACAGCACCACCGGCAGCGCCACGAGGAAGGCGGCGAGCAGCGTGATCTTCAGCGGCACCATGAACGGCGAGATCACGTTGGTGGCGATCATCGTTGCGCCGGCCGGCAGGTGCGACACCAGCGGCGCGGCCAGCATGTCGTACAGCGGGCCGGAGCCGGGCCAGATCATCAGCGCGATGAAGACCGCGCCGACCGCGATCAGCGCGCGGATCAGCCGGTCGCGCAGTTCGATCAGGTGCGAGACGAAGGGTGCCTCGGTGCCCGCCAGCTCGTCGTGCTCCTTGTCGGGCGTGCTCATCGCGACGACCGGGGCCTGAAACGAGCCACGCGTGCCGCACCGGACTGCGCCCGCGTGCGGATGCCGTGGCGCTGCTTGTACCAGAGCGGTGTGGCACCGCGCTTCAGGCGCCAGCGCTTGTTCGGATGCTTGTACTGCGGCGGCGGTGCTTCCAGTGGCGTGCTCGTGGCGCCCGACAGATCGGACCAGCTCGACTCCAACGCCGTGCTGGCCTGCTGCACCTCGTTGCGCACCGTGCTCTCGACATCACGGGCCGCGTCCTCGAACTGCGTCTTCATCTTCTTCAGTTCGTCCAGCTCGATCGAACGGTTGACCTCGGCCTTGACGTCGGCCACATAGCGCTGCGCCTTGCCCAGCATGTGGCCGACGGTGCGCGCCACGCGCGGCAGCTTCTCGGGCCCGATGACGATCAACGCCACGGCGCCGATCAGCGCAAGCTTGTCGAATCCGAAATCGATCATGCGGCGTCAGTCCGGCGCGCGAGCGGCCCGCGTCGGGCCGCGGCCACGCACGCTCAGGACTTGGTGCGGGCCTCGACGTCGACGGTGTTGTTGGCGTTCTTGTTCGCGCCCACCTGCTGCGGCGGCGCGCCGGCGTCGGTTTCGGCCACCCCCTCGCTGCCGCTCTTCATGCCGTCCTTGAAGCCCTTGACGGCCCCGCCGAGGTCGGTGCCGATGTTCTTCAGCTTCTTGGTGCCGAAGATCAACACCACGACCAGCAAGACGATCAGCCAGTGCCAGATGCTGAACGAACCCATGACATTTCTCCTGAAACAACTGCGCCGATTCTAGGTCTCAACCCTTTGCCCACGGGCGCGGTCCGCCCATCACGTGCATGTGCAGGTGCGGGACTTCCTGCCGCCCGTCCGGGCCGGTGTTGATCAGCGTCCGGAAGCCGTTGACCACGCCCAGCTCGCGCATCAGCCGCGGCGCCAGACCGAGCATGCGGCCGAGCAGCGCGTCGTGCTCGGGGCGCACATCGTAGTGCGTGGCAATGTGTTCCTTGGGAATGACCAGCACGTGCACCGGTGCCCAGGGGTTGATGTCGTGGAAGACCAGGAGTTCCGGGTCTTCGTAGACCTTCTTCGAAGGGATCTTGCCTTCGACGATCTTGCAGAAGATGCAGTTCGGGTCGTGGTGCATGGCGGGCAGCGGTTCAGCCGGGCATCGGCACGTTGGCATTGAGGTTCATCCAGCCGCGCACGATGCGGTAGAGGAACCAGATCGAAATCACGCCCCACGCGATCCAGCCGGGCACGAAGAACAGCAGCCACAGCGGCGCGGTGACGAGGTAAAGGCCGGCAGCCCACAGCACCGTGCGGATGCGCCAGCGGAAGTGCGATTCCTGCCAGGTGCCGACAGCGTCGTCTTTCTTCACCAGGTCGATGACGAAGGCGACGATCAGCAGCGCGATGCTGACCTGCGCGCCGGGCATCACCGCGCCGATGGCGACGATCAGATGCAGCAGGTAGCTGACGTGGCCGACATTCTTCAGCCCGGTGTCGCGTTCGTCGAGTTGGACGATGGTGTTCATGTGCCCTCACCCTCCCTGGTCTTGAGCTTGCGCGCGGCGAACTCCTCCAGCCCCGACTGCCCCTCGCGGCGCCGCAACTCGGCCAGCACGTCGGCCGGCTGCAGGCCGAACTGCGCCAGCAGCAGCATCGAATGGAACCACAGGTCCGCCACCTCGTAGACGATCTTCTGGCGATCACCATCCTTGCCGGCCATCACGGCCTCGGTGGCTTCCTCGCCGATCTTCTTCAAGATGGCGTCGCCCCCCTTGGAAAACAAGCGGGCGACGTAGCTCTTCTCGGGGTCGCCGCCGCGCCGCGCCTCGATGACCTGGGCGAGCCGGGCCAGCGTGTCGTCACCGTTCATTTATAGATCCGCTCCGGGTCGACCAGCACCGGCTCCACCTCGTGCCAGGCGCCATTCTCGTAACGGCGGAAGAAGCAACTGTGACGCCCGGTGTGGCAGGCGATGCCGGGCTCGTGCCCCAGTTGCGTCACCTTCAGCAGCAGCACGTCGTTGTCGCAATCGAGCCGCATCTCGTGCACCTGCTGGAAGTGGCCCGACTCCTCGCCCTTGTGCCACAGGCGTCCGCGCGAGCGGCTCCAGTACACCGCCTGACCGGTCTCGGCCGTGCGCACCAGGGCCTCGCGGTTCATGAAGGCGAACATCAGCACGTCGTTGCTGCCCACCTCCTGCGCAATCACCGGCAGCAGCCCCTGCGCATCCCATTTGACTTGGTCGAGCCAGCTCATCGGGGCAGTTTAACAATCAGCTTCCGTGGGTCGCGCCCACAAAGCCCCGCTCGGCTGCAAACCATTGCAGCACCGGAACGGTGCCGGGCAGCACCGGCCGCACCTGCACCGGCAGCGTCTGCCAGGCCATCGACTGGCCTTCGCGCATCTCGAAATCACCCTGCCAGTCGTGGACCTTGCAGAAATGCAGGCGCACGCGCGCGTGTGCGTAGTCGACGATCTCGATCTTCCAAGGCAGCGCCGCGCCGATGACGATGCCCAGTTCCTCGAGCAATTCGCGCCGCAGCGCCTGCGCCACCGTCTCGCCCGCTTCGAGCTTGCCGCCCGGGAACTCCCAGTAGCCGGCGTAGACCTTGCCTTCGGGCCGGCTGGTCAGCAGGAAGCGGCCGTCGCGGTCGATCAGCACGCCCACCGCGACATCCACCGGTCGGCGTTCCGCCGCGGGTGCGGCCTCGGCGGGGGCCTCCCCGGCGGTCACGCGTGATGCCTTCCGGAATAGTCCTTGGCGAACTGGTAGGCCACGCGGCCGGAGCGCGAGCCGCGCTCCAGCGCCCACACCAGGCTCTCCTGGCGTGCCGCCGCGATGGCGTCCTCCGGGACGCCGAAGCCGCGCAGCCACTGGGCGACGATGGCCAGGTACTCGGCCTGCGTGAACGGATAGAAGCTGACCCACAGGCCGAAACGCTCGGACAACGAGATCTTCTCTTCCACCACCTCGCCCGGGTGCACCTCACCGTCTTCGGTGTGCTTGTAGGTCAGGTTCTCCGACATGTACTCGGGCAGCAGGTGCCGGCGGTTGCTGGTGGCATAGATCAGCACGTTGTCCGAGGCCTGCGACACCGAGCCGTCGAGGATCGACTTCAGCGCCTTGTAGCCGGGCTCGCCCTCGTCGAAACTCAGGTCGTCGCAGAAGACGACGAAGCGCTCCGGCCGCTCGGCCACCAGTTCGACGATGTCCGGCAGGTCCACCAGGTCGGCCTTGTCGACCTCGATCAGCCGCAGCCCGCGCGGCGCGAATTGATTGAGGCAGGCCTTGATCAGCGAGCTCTTGCCGGTGCCGCGCGCGCCGGTCAGCAGCACGTTGTTGGCGCCATGGCCGGCAACGAACTGTTCGGTGTTGCGCAGCAGACGCTCCTTCTGCGGCTCCACTTCCACCAGATCCTCCAGCCGGATGCGGGCCACGTGGCGTACGGGCTCGACATGGCCGGACGCGCCGCGCTTGCGGTAGCGGAAGGCGATGGAGGCATTCCAGTCGGGCGCGGACAGCGGCCGCGGCAGCACGGCTTCCAGGCGCGCGAGCAGCGCTTCGGCGCGTGCGAGGATCGGTTCGAGGGCATGCGGATTCATGGCGTCAGTGTAGGGTGAGCCACCGGCGGCAGCGCCGTGACCGCCCCGTCGGCGACCACGAACACCCGCTCGCCGGCCGCCGGCCGCAGCGCATGCATGCCGGTGAAGGCGCCGAAGGCCGGCAGCAGGCCGACCCGCGGGCCGAAATGGAAACAGGGCAGGCGCAGGCGCTGGTGTGCGCGCCCGTCCAGCACCACGCAGGGATGCAGGTGTCCGGCCAGCACATGGGCGTCGGGCTCCTCCTGCGGATGGTGGCACAGCTGCAAACCGCCGATCTGCAGCGGTTCATCGACGCACAGCACACCGAGTTCGGCCGGCGGATCGCCCGCGCTGGCGTCGTGGTTGCCACGCACCAGCATCAGTTCCAGGGCCGCATGCTCGTGGCGCCATGCAGCCAGCGCCTGCAGCGTGGCCGGTGCGCGCCCCTGCGCCGAATGCAGCAGGTCGCCGAGGAAGACGATGCGGCGCGCGCCGCAGGCCGCGACGGCGTCGCTCAACGCCTGCAGATTCTGCGCGGTGGTGCCGCGCGGCACCGGGACGCCCAGGCGGCGGAAGCTGGCGGCCTTGCCGAAATGCGCATCGGCCACCAGCAGGCAGCGCTCGTCCAGCAGGCAGGCGGCACGTTGCGGCAGCAGCGCCAGGCGCGCAGCGCCGAACTCGATCTCGACCATCGCCGCCGTACTTCAGGCGGTCAGCCGACGCAGCGCCAGATCCAGGTGTTCGGTGGGCAGGCGCTTGAAGCCGGAGCGCGCATAGCGCTGCAGCCGGCCGACGGCCAACGCCGTCAGCGCCGAGGCCAGCGCCTGGGCATCGACCGTGGGCGTCGGCGAACCGCCGGCTTCGGCCGCCAGACGCATCGATTGGCGCAGCTGCGATTCGACGCGGTCGAAGAACAGGTTCATGCGCGCAGTCAGCCGTTCGTGCTCGAAAACCAGCGCGTCACCCACCATCACGCGGGTCATGCCCGGGTTCTTCTCGCCGAACTGCAGCAACACCGCGACGATGCGCTGCGACTGCTCGGCGCCGCTGCCGTCGCGCTCGAGGATCTGGTTGACCAGCGTGAAGACGCTCGATTCGATGAACTCGATCAGGCCCTCGAACATCTGCGCCTTGCTGGCGAAGTGGCGGTAAAGCGCCGCTTCGCTGACCGACAGGCGCGCCGCCAGCGCGGCCGTGGTGATGCGCTCGGCGCCGGGCTGCTCCAGCATCGTGGCCAGCGTCTGCAGGATCTGCACGCGGCGCTCGCCGGGCTTCGGCCGCTTGCGCACACGCGCGGCGGGTACTGCCGCCTCCTCGGCGGCCGGCGCATCGGTGGACGGCTCGTCCTGCAGATCCTGGTCGGCGGCGGCCTCTGCGGCCCCAGGGCTCTGCGGAATGTCGGACATGGCGTCGGCGTGCTCGTCGGCTTCGGATGCCGGCGCATTCTTGCATAGGGGCGTGACGCCCCAGAGTGCAGGTAAACACCAACTTCCCGCCTTCCGTGGCGGAATGGGCTCAACCCTGCGGATGCGTCGGATCGATCCAGCGCACCTGCTCGGGCCGCTCGGCCGGCTCGATGTCCAGGTTCACCGCCACCGCTTCGCCGTCGCTGCGCACCAGCACGCATTCCAGTGTCTGGTCGGGGCTGGCGTTGATTTCCTGATGCGGCACGAACGGCGGCACGTAGATGAAATCGCCCGGTCCGGCCTCGGCGACGAACTCCAGCTTGTCGCCCCAGCGCATGCGCGCGCGGCCTTTGACCACGTAGATCACGCTTTCCAGCGGGCCATGGTGATGCGCGCCCGTCTTCGCATTCGGATGGATGTGCACGGTGCCGGCCCACAGCTTCTGCGCGCCGACGCGGGCGAAATTGATCGCGGCCTTGCGGTCCATGCCCGGCGTCTGCGCGGTGTTCGGGTCGAGGCGGTCGCCGGGAATGACGCGCACGCCATCGTGCTTCCAGGCGGCCTGCGGGTCGGGCTCATTCATCGTCGGGCTCCGGATCGGGGATGGCCCATTCTGCCGCCCCGCAAGCCTCAGCGCAGCCGGGCCAGCGCGCGCAGCCGGCGTGCACGCAGGTCCACGTACGGCGGCTTGATGCCGAAGCGCGCGCCCGGCTTGCCGGCGGCGCGGCTCCAGCGCTGCATCCACACCGTCTTCATGCCGACGCGGCGCGCGGCCTTCTGATGCTGCAGCGTGTCCTCGACCAGCACGCAGCCCGCCGGCGGCAGGCGCAGCCGCGCCAGCAGCGCGCGGAACATGCGTGCATCGGGCTTCGGGCGCAGCTCGCCGAACATGTGCATGTCCTCGATGCTGATCAGCGCCTCGAAGTACCGGCCGATACCCAGCGCGCCGAGCACGCGTTCGGCATAGGCACGCGGCGCATTGGTGAGGATGAACTTGCGCCCGGGCAGCTGCTTCAGCGCCGCGAAGTCGTGCGCGTGGCCGCGCACCGCCTGCTCCAGCCCGGGCAACAGATGCGTGTGATGCAGGAAATGGGCCGGATTGACTCCGTGGTGCTTGACCAGACCCAGCAGCGTCGCGCCATAGCGTTGCCAGTAGCGGCGACGAAGTGCGTCGGATTCCTCCTTCGTCATGCGCAGATGCTGCTGGATGTACTCGCCGAAGGACTGGTGCAGCCCCGGCATCGTGGCGCTCGACGCATCGTGCAGCGTGTCGTCCAGGTCGAAGAACCAGACCCGCGACTTCATCGTGTCGCCCCGGGCGGCGGGAACTTCGAACCGGGTCGGATAATCCTTCGCAGTCCCTCGCACAGCGGATTCGGCAGCGTATGACCCTTCAGCAGCACCTTCGATGCAGGCCCGATGCGGCCCGTGGCATCGGCGCGCTGGTGCTGGCGCTGTCGCTGGGCGCCTGCACGCTGCCGCCGGTGCCGGGCCGCAGCGTGCCCTCGGTGTACCAGCAGGAACGCTTCCAGCCGGACGAAACCTACTCGCGCCTGTTCGATGCCAACGTCAGGGACACCTGCGAAGCGGCGCGGCGCGCGCTGCTGAGTCAGGGCTACATCATCAGCTCGGCGCGCACCGATGCCATCGCCGCCGCCAAGCGCTTCCAGCCCGAGGGCGAGGTGCACGTCGAGATCAGCTTCACCGTGGTGTGTGTGCCCGAAGGCAGCGACAGCGAACTGTCCACCGCTTACGTGTCGGCGCAGCAGGACCGCTACGTGCTGAAGAAGGTGCCCAACAACACCAGCGTCGGCGTCGGCGTGTTCGGCTCGATCTCGGTGCCGCTGTCGTCCAGCGAAGACTCGCTGGTCAAGGTCGGCTCCGAGACCATCCCCGCCGGGCAGTTCTACGACCGCTACTTCGCGCTGATGAAGCGCCTGTTGGCGGACATGCACTGACGGCGGACGGTTCACCGCGCCTTCACGAGGCACTTCGAGCCACCGCCGCGGATCCGGCCCTGCCGGTCCGCCAGCGGCGCCCGCTCCAGGACGCGCGCAGCGCATCGAAGGTAGCCCATCAATGCGAGCGGATCATCGTGCCATAGGCCTGATCGGTCAGCACCTCCAGCAGCATTGCGTGCGGCACGCGGCCGTCGATGATGTGCACCGTGTTGACGCCGTTCTTCGCCGCGTCCAGCGCCGAGCCGATCTTCGGCAGCATGCCGCCGCTGATCGTGCCGTCGGCGAAGAGCTCGTCGATCTCGCGCGCCGACAGGTTCGTCAGCAGCTGGCCGCTCTTGTCCAGCACGCCGGGCGTGTTGGTCAGCATCATCAGCTTCTCGGCCTTCAGCACCTCGGCCAGCTTGCCGGCCACCACGTCGGCATTGATGTTGTAGCTCTCGTTGTCCTTGCCGAAGCCCAGCGGGCTGATGACCGGGATGAACTGGTCGTCCTGCAGCGCGCGCACGACGCTCGGGTCGATCGATTCGATCTCGCCCACCTGGCCGACGTCGTGCTCGATGCTCGGGTCCTTCTGATCGAGCATCTTCAGCTTGCGTGCGCGGATCAGCCCGCCGTCGCGGCCGGTCAGGCCCACCGCCTTGCCGCCGGCGGCATTGATCAGGCCGACGATGTCCTGCTGCACCTGGCCGGCCAGCACCCATTCGACCACTTCCATGGTCTCGTCGTCGGTGACGCGCATACCCTGGATGAAGGTGCCCTTCTTGCCGACGCGGGCCAGCGCGTCGTCGATCTGCGGGCCGCCGCCGTGCACCACCACCGGGTTCAGGCCCACCAGCTTGAGCAGCACCACGTCCTCGGCAAAGTCCTGCTGCAGGCCTGGGTCGGTCATGGCGTTGCCGCCGTACTTGATGACGATGGTCTTGCCGTGGAACTTGCGGATGTAGGGCAGCGCCTGCGCCAGGATCTCGGCCTTGTCGCGCGCCGCGATGTGGGTCAGGTCGTGAACGGCCGGGGCAGCATTTCCACTCATGGCAGGCGTTTCTCCGCAGTCTTGACGCAGTGCGGCAAATTGTAGGCGCCGCCCGCGGGGAACTTTGCGGTGCACCGGATAATCCGCCACGGGCGGGAGCGAGAGGAACGACGAGCGTGAAGAACACCGTGGCCGCTGCACTGATGCTGGCTGCGCTGGCGGGCTGCACCTGGCAGCCC
>JBGAII010000129.1:0-14119 GCA_044225625.1 Rubrivivax sp. | reverse complement strand
AGACCACGGTGACCGTCAAGTCGAAGGGCGGCCGCGGCGGCCGCGCCGGCGAGTTCCTGCTCGGCTGCGCGATCGCGCTGCAGGGCCAGCCAGGTGTGCACGTGCTGGCGGCCGATACCGACGGCATCGACGGCATCGAGGACAACGCCGGCGCCCACGTCACCCCCGACACGCTGGCGCGTGCCATGGTGGCGGGCATGAAGGCCGCCGAGTACCTGGACCGCAACGACGCCTACAGCTTCTTCTCGGGCCTGGGCGACCTGGTGATGCCGGGGCCGACCTTCACCAACGTCAACGACTTCCGCGCGCTGCTGGTGCTGTGAAGCCGCAGCATGTGATCTTCGTCTGCACCGGCAACATCTGCCGAAGTCCGACCGCACACGCCGTGCTGCGCCAGCGCATCGCGCAGCATGCGCTGGGCGATTGGCTCAGCGTCGACTCCGCGGGGCTGGAGTCCTGGCACAGCGGCGAACCGCCGGACCCGCGCAGCACCCGCCACGCGCGCCTGCGCGGTTATCAGCTGTCGGACCTGCGTGCGCGCCACTTCCGTCCGGCCGATTTCGAACGCGCCGATTGGGTGCTGGTGATGGACGAAGGCCATCTGCGGCATGCCGCCCGGCTGTGTCCGCCGCAGCATGCCCACAAGCTGCACCTGTTGACCGACTTCTGCCGGCGCCACGAGGCCGTGGAGGTGCCGGACCCGTACTACGGCGCGGCAGACGATTTCGAGCAGGTTCTCGACTTGATCGAGGACGCGTGCGACGGGCTGCTCGACCATCTGGGCCAGGCCCACCGCACCTGACCCGGCATCGATCGGTCCGACGCCGGGCATCCGGCCGCAGATGCGGCCGAATGCAGGTTCAGGCGCGCGTGCCGCGACGGCGGCGACCGATGAAGCCCATCACGCCGAGACCGGCGGCGGCCAGCGCGTAGGCGCCGGGCTCCGGCACTGCGGTGACGCTGCTCAGCACGTAGTCGGATTGGTTGGTGCAACGGCTCTGGGTGCCGCAGACGGTGCTGTCGAACGCCGTGAAGACCAGCCGGGTGACTTGGGCATTGCCGAAGGGGTTCAGCACCTGCCAGGCCCCGCCGCCGCCTTCGACAGCCGGCGCCAGGTTGCTGACGCTGCCGAATCCGGTGCCGGTGAAGGTGGCCAGCGTGTTGTTCGTCGCGTCCACCTTCAGCAGGCCGACGCCAACCTTCTGTTCACCGTTCCAGGCCGTGACCTTGGCCACCTCGGCCCAGTCGTTGTACTCCGGGCCGTTGAACAGCAGTGCGACCGAGAAGCCGGTGATCGTGAGTCCGGCGGCCCAGCTCATCGTGATGGTCTCGTTGCTGTCGATCTCGTCGTTGGTGCGGCCGCCGGTCACGCCCAGGCCGGAGAAGCCGCCTTGGCTCTTCTTGATGAAGTTGCCGGCTGCGCTGGCAAAACTGACGCCACCGATCGTCGCGCCATTGCCGCCGACCAGCGTGGGGTACATGCTCGAATCGAGCAGCGAGGTGTCGGCATGGGCAGCTCCTGCGGCGGCCACGGCCAGGGCGGCGGCGAGCTTGCTGAATTGCATGGTACGGAGTCCTTTCATCACTGTGGCTTGCATCGGCGACGACACGGCGTCATCGCATGCCGGCACGTTAGCGACGCGGCAGGTAACTGGGGAGGGCCGCAGCCCGCGCGTTCGAGGGGGATTCCCCCCGGCCAGGGGGCACGCACCTGCGGGGAGCACAGTGCGCGCCGTGAGCGATGTCACGCCACGCGGCGCATTCAGCTGCCGACCAGTCCGTTGCGGATGGCGTAGACGGTGAGCTCGGAGTTGTTGGTCAGCTGCAGTTTCTCGAGCACGCGCGCGCGGTACACCGACACCGTCTTCGGCGACAGCACCAGATCGGTGGCAATGTCCGACAGCCGCTTGCCGGAGGCGATCATCACCAGCGTCTGCAGTTCGCGGTCGGACAGCTTCTCGTGCGGCTGGCCGACCGCCGGCGTGTTCAGGTTCTCGACCAGCATCTGCGCGATCTCGGGCGTCACGTACTTGCGTCCCTGGGCCACGGTGCGCACCGCCTGCACCAGCAGCTGCGGATCGCCGCCCTTGTTGACGTAGCCGTGCGCGCCGGCGCGCAAAGCGCGGATCGCGTACTGGTCCTCCGGGTACATTCTGTCGATCAGCACCTTGACCGTCGCGCCTTCGTCCTTCAGCACGTGCAGCACGTCCAGGCCGCTGCGTCCGGGCAGGTTGATGTCCAGCACCAGCACGTCGCAGGCCACGTTGCGCATCAGCGTGCGCAGTTCGCCGTAGTCGGCCGCCTCGCCGACCACCTGGATGTCCGACGCGTCGGACAGCGTGTCGCGGATGCCGCGCCGGATCAGCGCGTGGTCGTCGCAAAGAATCACCTGGATCATAGGTCTCCCCATGCCGACGGGTCGTGGGCGGTTTCGGCCTCGGCCTCGTCGTTGGCCTCGTCGTCGGCATCGCCCGAGCGTCGCATCTCGCCAGCCATCGGTATCGACAGGATCAGCGTCGTGCCGCGCGCCGAGCTCGACAGGTCGATCCAGCCGCCGACCGTGGCCGCTCGCTCGCGCAGACCGCGGATGCCGAAGCTGCGTGCCTTGGCCAGGTCGCGGCTGCTGAGGCCGCGGCCGTTGTCGCTGATCTCCAGCGACAGCACGTCCGGCGCCAGCATCAGGTCCAGCCGCACGCGCGTGGCCTGCGCATGCTTGCTGACGTTGGTCAGCGCCTCCTGCGCGGTGCGGTAGGCCACCAGCGGCACGCCGGCCGGCAACTGCAGGCTTTCGTGGCTGGTGTGGAAATCGCAGACGATGCCGGTGCGCTTCTCGTGGCGTTGCGCCATCCACTGCAGTGCCGCCACCAGCCCCTGTTCCAGGATCGCCGGCCGCAGGTTGTGCATGATGCGCTGGCTCGATTCGATCGCCAGCGTCACCGTCTCCAGCGCGGCCTGCGCGCGCGCGCGCACCGGCTCGCTGCCGGCATGGCGCGCGATCCAGGCCAGGTCGAAGTTCAATGCGGTCAGCGAGCCGCCGACGTCGTCGTGGATCTCGCGCGCGATGGCACTGCGCTCCTGCTCGACGCTGGTCTGCAGGTGCTGCGCCAGTTCCGCCAGGCGCTGACGCGAGGCCTGCAGCTCCTCGTCGGCCGCGGCTCGCGCACGCCGCGCCTCGGCCCCCTCGATCGCGTGTTCCATGGCCGGCGCCAGCCGCGCCAGGTTGTTCTTCAGCAGATAGTCGGACGCGCCGTTGCGCATCGCTTCCACCGCGGTGTCCTCGCCGATCTCGCCCGACACCAGGATGAACGGCCACAGCCGGCCGCTCTCGCGCAGCATGTCCAGCGCCTGCAGGCCGGAGAAGCCCGGCAGGTTGTAGTCCGAAAGGATCAGATCCCAGTCGCCCCGCAGTGCCTCGGCGAACTCGGCGCGCGACTCGATGCGCTGCGCCTGCACCTGCAGGCCGGCGCGCTGCAGGTGGACCATCGCCAGCTCATGGTCCAGGTCCGAATCTTCCAGATGCAGCACGCGCAGCGGGCGCCGTCCAGCCTCGTCGCTCATCCGCCGAGTATCGCCCAGCCCGCAGCCCGGTCGGGCCGGCGTGCGGCGCGAAACGTGGCAAGCGTCACCGGGCCGATGCCGTGGCGCCGCTCATTCCTGCTGCGCGGCCCGCAGCGTGTCGATGACCGGCCGGCGAAGCACCTCGCGCAGGCCCCACCAGCCGGCGCTCAGAGCGAGCAGGGCGCCCGCCAGTGCGCCGATCAGCGGCACCGCGGGCGAGGCATTCCAGCTGAAATCGAAGGCGTAGCGTGCCAGCGCCCAGCCCACCGCCATGGCCGCCAGCGACGCCAGCGTGCCGGCCAGCGCGCCGACGCCCAGCAGTTCGGTGCGCTGCACGCGGGCCAGCAGCTGGCTGCTGGCGCCCATCGCGCGCATCAGGCCGAATTCGCGCGCGCGCGCCTCGCGGGTCGCCGTCACCGCGGCGAACAGCACCACCAGCCCGGCGGCCAGCGTGAACGCGAACAGGAACTCCACCGCCCGCACCACCTGGTCGAGCACACGCTGCACCTGGCCGATCGAAGCCGAAATGTCGACGTTGGTGATGTTCGGGAAGTCGTGGCTCAGCTGATTGTCGAAGCCTGGTGTCGCCGGTGCGCGGAAGGCGCTGATGTAGGTCACCGGCAGCCCTGGCATTTCGGCCAGCGGGAACATGACGAAGAAGTTGGCGCGCATCGACGACCAGTCGACCTTGCGCAGGCTGGTGATGCGCCCTTCGCGCATCTGCCCGGCGATGTCGAAGCGCAGCACGTCGCCGAGCTTCAGGCCCAGCGTCTCGGCCAGGCCGGATTCGACGCTGATGCCGTCGGCCTCGCCGGCCACCCAGCGGCCGGCCAGCAGCGTGTTGTGCGCCGGCATCGCGGCCGCATGGCTGAGGTTGAATTCGCGCTCCAGCAGGCGCTTGGCGCGTTCCTCGCTGGCGCGGTCGCCGTTCACCGCCTGACCGTTGATGGCGACGAGCCGGCCACGGATCATCGGGTACCAGTCGTAGCGTGTCACGCCGGCGGCGGCCAGCGCCTGGCGGAAGGCCTCGCTCTGGTCGGGTTGCAGGTTGATGACGAAGCGGTTCGGCGCATCCGGTGGCGTGGCCTTGCGCCAGCTGTCGATCAGGTCGGTGCGCAGCAGCACCAGCAGCACCAGCGCGAGCAGCCCTACGGCCAGCGCCGACACCTGCAACACGGCGAAGGCCGGCCGCGCCGCGATCTGCCGCGTGGCCAGAACCAGCCAGCGCGGCGCGCGCGCTTCCGGCACCGCGCGCTTCAGCAACTGCACCGCCAGCCAGGACAGCAGCGCGAACAGCGCGATCGCCACGGCAAAGCCGCCGACCGCGATCAGTCCCAGCTTCAGGTCGGACGACACGGCGAGCAGCAGCGCAACGAAGCCGGCGGTGCCGGCGCCCAGCACCAGCAGCGACGAGGCCTTCAGCGAACCGACGTCGCGGCGCATCACGCGCAGCGGCGGCACGCGGGCCAGTTGCAGCACCGGCGGCAGGCCGAAGCCGATCAGCAGCGTCATGCCCACGCCCAGCCCGAACAGTGCCGGCCACACGCCGGCGGCCGGCAGCGCGGCGTTCACCAGCCCGGCCAGCAGCCAGACGAACACGTAATGGACGACGAAGCCCAGCAGCGTGCCCAGCGCGCTGGTCAGCGCGCCGACCCCGGCGAATTCGAGGCCATAGGCAGCGGCGATGCGCGCCTGCGACAGGCCGAGCACGCGCTGCATCGCGCAGTCGTCCAGATGGCGCTGAGCGAAATCGCGCGCGGCGATGGCCACGGCCACCGCGGCCAGCAGCGCCGACAGCAGCGCCACCAGGTTGAGGAACTTCTCGGCGCGGTCCAGCGTCTGGCGCATCTCCGGCCGGCCGCTCTGCAGCGATTCGACCCGCACGCCGCGCAGCGGCACGTCCTTGATGTGCTGTTCGGCCCAATCGACGAAGCTGCGCACCACGGCGGCGCGGCCGGGCGGCGCGGCCACGGCCAGACGGTAGCTGACGCGGCTGGCCGGCTGGATCAGCCCGGTCGCCGGCAGATCGGCCTCGTTCAGCATGACACGCGGCGCAAAGCTCATGAAGCCGGCGCCGCGATCGGGTTCCACAGCGATGATCTGTGCGATCTGCAGCGCGCTGTCGCCGAGCAGCAGGTCGTCGCCGATGCGCAGCTGCAGCGCGTCCAGCAGCGCGGCATCGACCCAGACGGTGCCGGCGGCCGGTCCGCCCTGCACCTCACGCTCCGGCGCGTCGGGGGCGGCCTTCAACTGCAGTTCGCCGCGCAACGGATAACCCGCGCTGACGGCCTTCACCGCCACCAGACGCGAGGCGCCGCCCAGTTCGTCGGGTGCGCGGGCCATGCTCGGGAAGGTGGCGCTGGTGGCGGTGCGCAGCCCCAACTCGGCGGCGCGCCGGGCCAGCTCCGGCGGCGCAGGCTGGTCGCTGCCGACGACCGCGTCACCGCCGAGCAGCGCGCCCGCATCGCGCGCCAGGCCCTGGTTCAACCGGTCGGCGAAGAAGCCCACCGCACTGAGCGCTGCCACCGCCAGCAGCACCGCCAGCGCCAGCAGCCTCAGTTCGCCGGCGCGGAAATCGCGCGCTGTCTGGCGCCAGGCGAGGGCGGCGACCGAGGGTGGCCGCAGGGCAGGGAGCTCGTTCATGGGCAGGACGGTAACCGAAGCCGCCACGGCCGGCCGGCGTGGGGTTGAACGCTGTATTCAGCGGCGCTGAAGCCGTGGTAGCTTGGCGGCTGCTCCAATGCCGGCATGGACACCTCACGCATCAGCCCGATCTTCATCTCGCACGGCTCGCCGATGACGGCGCTGGAGCCGCGCGAGGCCGGCGCCTTCATGCAGCGGCTGGGGCCGGCGATCGAGGCCGCCTTCGGCCGGCCACGGGCCAGCCTGGCCGTGTCCGCCCACACGCTGACGCGTGCGCCGGTGCTGCTGGCCGCGGCCCGCCATGAGGCGGTCTACGACTTCGGCGGCTTTCCCGACGCGCTGTACCGGCTGCGCTACGACGCGCCCGGCGCGCCGGCGCTGGCCGACGCGGTGCAGGCCCGGCTGCAGGCGGCCGGCATCGAGGCGCACCGGGTCGAGCAAGGCGGGCTGGACCACGGCATCTGGACACCGCTGCGCTACATGTGGCCGCAGGCCGATCTGCCGGTGCTGCCGCTGGCCTACGTGCCCAGCTGGAGCCCACGGCAGCTGTTCGACTTCGGAGCGGCGCTGGCGCCGCTGGCCGGACAGGGGGTGCTGATCATGGCCAGCGGCAGCATCACGCACAACCTGCGGCGCGCTTCGCCGGCGGCCGTACCGGCGATGCCGGCGCGCCGGAGGTGGCCGAGAGCGCTGCCTTCCGAAGCTGGTTCGTGCAGCGCAGCGCGCAGCGTGACTGGGACGCGCTGTTCGACTACCGCCGTGCCGCACCGCATGCGACCGACATGCACCCGAGCGACGAACACCTGTTGCCCTGGTACGTGGCGGCCGGTGCCGGCGGCCGCGATGCCGCTCCGCTGCGCCTGCACGACAGCCTGACCTATGGCTGCCTGGGCATGGACGCCTATGCGTTCGGCCCGGACACGGCGCGCCTGCAGCAGGCGCTGGTCGCGGCTGCGCAGCCGGCCTGACGATCGCCCGGTGGCGCGAGGCCCGGCGGTACGACCCGGATCGGCAGCGGCCTGGTCCGCGGCCACGCGCCCGCGCAGCCTGCTGATCGCCTTCAGCCCGGTGCTCGTCGGTGCCGCGCTGGGCTGGGCGCGCACCGGCGCCATCGATGCCGCGGCCGCACTGCTGGTGTTGGCGGCGGCGCTGTTGATGCAACTGATCACCAATCTGCAGAACGACGTCGGCTACACGCTGCGCGGCGCCGAGCGCAGCGGTACGCGAACCGGCCTGCCTCGGGCCACGGCCCAGGGCTGGCTGGGCGTGGCGCAGGTGCGCGTCGCGATCGTGCTGCTCTCGCTGCTGGCCATCGCGCTGGGCCTGGCCTTGGTCATGCAACGCGGCTGGCCGGTGCTGGCGATCGGTGTACGCCGCCGGCCGCGCGCTGGCCTACATGGGCGGGCCACGACCGATCGCCTACACGCCGTTCGGTGAGCTGACGGTGTTCGTGTTCTTCGGCCCGGTGGCCGTGATCGGCAGCGACTGGGCGCTGAGCGGCGGTGTCGGCGCCTGGACCGTACCGGCCGCGGCGGCCATCGGCAGCCTGGCCGCGGCGGCGCTGGCGCTGAACAACCACCGCGACCGTGCGCACGACGCGGAGGCCGGGCGCCGCACCTTTGCCGTGTGCTTCGGCCCGCGCGCCTCGGCCGGCCTGTACGGCGCGCTGCTGCTCGGGCCATTCGCGCTGTGGGCGGCGGCGGCACTGGCGGCGGCCGGCCGGCGCTGCTGCTGCGGTGGCTGCTGGCGCCTGCCGCCTGGCGGCTGTGGCGCGATTTCCGGCGTTGTCCGCCGGGCCAGGCCTTCAACCGTTGCTGTTCCGCGCAGCTTCAGGATGGTGGGTGCCTTCGCGGTGCTGCTGGCCGCGGGCGCGGTGCTGGCACGCTGGACGGCTTGAAGCGGCCGGCCTAGGTTTTGGCGACGCCGCTCGTGCCGGCCTCGCCGCATGCATGGCACGGATCGCGCTGAGGTCGGCCTCGGTGTCCAGGTCGAGCAGCGCGCCGGGGTCGTCGACATCGACGCCGATGGCCGGATAGCGCGCGATGATGCGACGTGCGCCTTCGTCGCCGCTGAGCATCATCAGCTCGGAATAGAGCTCGGCGGCAAAACCCACCGGATGCCCGCGCCGGCCCTGGTACTGCGCATAGGCGACCGGATGATGCTCCAGCGCCGCCGCCACCGCCAGGATGGTGTCGGGGCGGACCAGCGGCATGTCGCCCGGCAACAGCAGCCAGCCGGGTGAATCGGCGCGTGCGGCGATGCCGGCCGCGATGGACTGTCCCATGCCGAGCTCGGCCAGCGCGGGCGGCACGACGACGACATCGCGCGCGGCGACGAGTTCGCTGGCCGCGGCGGCCAGCGGCTGCGTCGTGACCACCACCACCGGCAGGTGGCTTTCGATGGCACTGCGCAGCGTGCGGCCGAGCACGCTCAGGTCACCCAGACTCTGTTCCAGCTTGTGGCTGGAACCCTTGAATCGACTGCCCTTCCCTGCGGCCAGCACTACGACGGTCGGACGGGACTGCATCCCATGTACCTTTCGTGGTGAGACACTGACGTGCGCACTGCGGCGCACTTGGTTCGTGAAGCATCGCCGCCCGCAGGCCGCACAGGTAGTGGGAGCTTCACTTAGGGCCTTTCACGTAAGGGAAGCACCGGTCAGCGCCCGCGGCCGGCGTCATACTGTGATGATGGACAAGAACATCGCCGACCTGCGCAAGAGCTACGAGCGCGACGCGCTCGACGAAGACGCCTCGGCCGCCGACCCGCTGCAGCAGTTCGAACGCTGGCTGCAGCAGGCCCTGGACGGCCAGCTGCCCGAGCCGAACGCCATGACGCTGGCCACCGTCGGCGCCGACGGCCGGCCGTCGACCCGCGTGGTGCTGCTGAAGGGCTTCGATGCCCGCGGCATCGTCTGGTACACCAACTATCAGAGCCGCAAGGGCCGCGAGCTGGCCGCGCATCCGCAGGCCGCGTTGCAGTTTCACTGGGTCGAGCTGGAGCGCGTGGTGCGCATCGAGGGCCGTGTCGAGCAGGTCGAGCCCGAGTTGTCGGACGCCTACTATGCGAGCCGCCCGCTCGACTCGCGCATCGGCGCCTGGGCCTCGCCGCAGAGCCAGGTGATCCCGTCGCGCTCCCTGCTGGTCGGCAACGCCGCGAAGTTCGGCCTGAAGTACGCGATGAACCCGCCGCGTCCGCCGCACTGGGGCGGCTACCGGCTGCAGCCCGACACCTGGGAGTTCACGGCAGGGCCGCAAGAGCCGCCTGCACGACCGCCTGCGCTACCGCCTCGACGCCGGCACCTGGATCCGCGAGCGACTCGCGCCGTAGGGGCCCTGCGGAGTGCTTCCCCATCGGGGAAATGTCGCCGCAGGCGACGAGGGGGAGCGGCGCGGATGCGCGCCGAACCCGATCCGGGTTTCCCGGCCGGGGCCGGTAGCCCCCTCGGGGGGCGGCCGCCAGGCGGCCGGGGGCCTACTTCAACCTCGCCTTGAAGGTCTTGCGGAACTTCTCGATCTTCGGCGCGATGACCGCGGCGCAATAACCCTGGCCCGGGTTCTTGGCGAAGTAGCGCTGGTGGTAGTCCTCGGCGCGCGAATAGTTGTCGACCCTCTGCAATTCGGTCACCACGCGCCCGCGGTGGGCCTCGTTGGCCTCGTCCACCACCGCCTGGGCCACCGCGCGCTGCGCCTCGTCGTGCAGGTAGATGCCCGAGCGGTACTGCGTGCCGACGTCGGCGCCCTGGCGGTTCAGCGTCGTCGGGTCATGGATCGTGAAGAAGATCTCCAGCAGTTCGCGCAAGCTGATGCGCTGGTTGTCGAACTCGACGCGCACCACCTCGTTGTGGCCGGTGTCGCCGCCGCACACCTGCTGGTAGCTGGGGTTTCGCGTATGGCCGTTGCTGTAGCCGGATTCGACCGACAGCACGCCGTCGATCTGCTGATAGACCGCCTCGGTGCACCAGAAGCAGCCGCCGCCCAAGGTGATGAATTCGCTGGCCATGCCATCCTCCGTCCGCATTCGATCGCCGTGGTGCGCCGCCGGTTCCTTCAGTTGGCCGACAGCGTCAGCTGCGCCTGCGGGGTCCACGGCGCATTGTCCGCCTTGTTGCCCTCCTGCCCGCGCAGCTTCGGTTCGCCCAGGAACAGGCGCTCGCTGCCGAGCCCCTTGGCCATCAGCAGTTCGCGCACCGTCCGCCCGCGACGCGTGGCCAGATCCTTGGCCAGGGCCTCGTCTGCCGGCATCGCCGCCACCAGCATCGATTCCATCTCGGCCACGGGAATGTCCTTGGCCATGCCGATCAGGTTGCGCGGCTTGTCCGGCAGCTGGGTGTCGGCGTAGATCTGCTTCACCAGCGCCGCGCGCTGTTCGGCCGACAACGGTGGCAGCGGCGCGTCGGCCACTGCCCCGCTGCCGAGCGCGCCGCGCGCGCGGTCGCGGCGCTGCTCGGCCTGCAGGCGCGCCTCGAACGCGGCCTGCTGCATGGCCGAGCGTTCGCTGACCGGGTCGGCCGTGGCGACGACGCCCAGCTTCAGCGCCGGCCGGTCGTCCAGCGCCTTGGCGACCTTGGCGAGCACGTCCTGGCTGCCATCGGTGATCTGCGCGGTGCCGGGGCGGAAGTCCACGTGGCTCAGGTCCTTGCCGCCGCCGCCGATCACCGAAAACGGTGCGCTGACGATCTTGGTGAACAGGTTGACGATGACCTTCCATACCAGTGCGCTCAGGCTGAACTGCGGGTCGTTGATCGAGCCGGTCAGCGGGATGTCGAGGTCGATGACGCCGTTCTTGTCCTGCAGCAGCGCCACCACCAGCGGCACCGGCAGCTTGGTGGCATCGGGGCTGTCGGTCTTGGGGCCGAAGGTCAGCTGGTTGACGATGATCTGGTTGCTGGCCTCCAGCTTGCCGTCGGCTTCGACCTTGTAGGCCACGCTCATGCTCAGCTTGCCGCGCTCGATCGGGTAGCCCGCGTATTTCGACGAATAGGGCGTCAGGCCCGGCAGCTCGATGTCGCGCGCCTTGGCCTGGATGTCCAGTGCCGGCGGAATGACGGTCGGGTTCAGCGCGCCGCCGATCTCCAGCAGCCCCGTGCCGGCAACGCGGCCGCTGAACTGCAGCGTCGCCATGTCGCGCGAACGGCTGTCCAGCCGGCCGATGCGGCCGTTCAGCTCACTGAGGTCGGCGCTGTAGTTGGGGCGGATGAAGCGGTCGCGGAAGTCGATCCGGCCGTTGCTGAACTGCATGCCCTCGATCAACAGCTCCACCGGCAGGCGGCTGAGCACCGAGGTGTCGGCCGCACCGCTGGCGGCCACCGGTGCCGGCGCAACGGTCGGGGCAGGAGCCGACGCGGGTGGCGCCGCGGCCATCGCGGCCTGCGGCGGCTGCGCGGCCACCGTCTGCAGATTGAAGCGGCCCTCCTCGGTGATCTCGAGGCGCGAGAAGAAGTCGGCCAGCCGCAGCTCTTGAATGGCGATGCGCGGCTTGGCGCCGGGCTGCAGGTCCAGGTCGAGCCCGTTCAGGTTCAACGCGTTCCAGCTGAGCAGCTCGCTGCCGGCGGCCGGCGCGCCGGCCGTGCGGCCGAGCACGCGCAGATCGGCCAGCAGCGCATCGCCCTGCAGGCGCAGCATGGGCGCGGCGCCGGCCGGCTGCTGCAGGTCCACCTGGCCCTGGAAGCCGGCCTCCAGGCGCTGCAGCACCACCGGCAGCTGCGCGCCGAAATAGGGCTCGAACACATGCACCGGCAGCCGCTCCAGCCGCAACTGTCCCTTGGCTGCCAACGGCTGCAGGCCGACGCGGCCGCGCCAGTCCAGCCGCGCCGGCGGGGCTGCGGCTTCGCGTTGCGGCACCGACAGCGTGGCCGACAGCTGCGTACCCAACGGCGCGGCGCCAGCCACAGCCGGCCAGGCCAGGCCTTGTACGGTGACGCGCAACGCGCCCAGCTCCAGCGGACCGGCAGGCAGCGCGGCATCGGCCAGGCGCACGCGTCCGTCGTCGAGTTTGAAGTCGCGCAGTTCGAGCCGCCATGGCGGCCCGGCTTCGACCGCGCGGGTGGCCGGCGTGTCGGCTTCCTTCAGCCACTGCTGCACGTTGAGCGCGCCAGCGGCATCGCGCGCGAGTTCGGCTTGCGGCTTGTGCAGGCTGATGCGGCCGATCGCCAGCCGCTGCTGCAGCAGGTCGGCGCGCAGGTCGGCGAACTCCAGCCGCGCCCATTGCGCCAGCGCGGCGGGCGCGGCCTTGGCCCGGGCCGCTGCCGGTTCGGCCAGCCTGAAGTCGTCGACCCGCAGCGAGGACAGCAGCAGCGCCAGCCGGTCGGCATCGCCGCGCGCCCATTCCAGCGTCCCGTCGGCGGCGATGCGCGCGCTGGCCTGCGGCCGCAGGTACTGCTGCAGGTAGGGGCCGGCCAGCGGTGCCAGGTCGACGTCGGCGAGGCTGAAGCCGAGCTTCGCCTGCCGGTCGGTGAACCGGCCTTCGGCATGCACCTTGCCGGCCGTCGTGCCTTGTGCGCTCAGGCCACCGTCGAGCTGCAGCGTGGCGTCGGTATCGGCCGGCCAATGCAGCGTCTTCAGTTGCAGCGACAGGCCGTCGAGCTGCAGTTCGGCGGCGGGCCGCACCGCCGCGTCGGACCAATGGACCTGCGCCTGCTTGAGTTCCACCGAGCCGATCTGCAGCTGCCAATTGGCCGCCGTACCACCGGCCGGTGAGGCCGGTGCGGAGGCCGCGTCAGCCGGGGCGGCACGGCCGGCCAGCTGTTGCAGCTCGATGCGGCCCTGGGCATCGCGGCGCAGATGCAACTGCATGCCGTCGATCTGCACGCTGTCGAGTGCGACGCGGTGCTGCAGCGGGCGCACGTCGGCCAGCGCGACGCGCAGGCTCCGCCAGGACAGCAGCGGCGTGTCCTTGGCGAGCTGCAGGCCGAGGTCGTCGAGCGCCGCACGGCCCTTCACGCCGAGTTGCGGGTCGCCGCGGTCGGGCTGCTGGAAGCTCAGCGTCAGGTCGGCCGTCAGCCGGCCGCCGGTCGGCTTGACGGGCAGCGAGGCCGGCGCATAGGCCCACAGCGGACCCAGGTCGAACTGTTCGAAGCGCACCTGCAGTTCCGACGCCCGGCCCTGAGCGAAGGGTGTGGCGCGGCCCCGGTTGTCGAAATGGCTGCCGTTCAACTCGAAGGCCAGCCGCGGTTCCACCGTGACCTGCACATGGGCCGGCAGATTCGACAGGAAGGGCAGCCCCAGCGCGATCTGGCGCAGCGCATGCTGGCGCCCCACGACGCGGTCGTCGAGCAGCACCTCGCCGTCGCTCAGGCGCAGGTTGAACAGCGCAAAGCGCGCCGGTTCGGCGGCCGGATCGGAGGGCGCCGAGGCGAAGCGCTGCAGCAGGTCGTCGACATCGCTGCGGCCGTCGGGCAGGCGTGTCAGGCGCAGGCGCGGCGCGTCGATTTCGAGTGCGGCGACCACCGGCGCCAGGCGCAGCAGCGAACGCGCGTCGAGGTCCACGAACAGGCGCTCGACCCGCAGCTGCGGCGAGGTGTCGTCGCTGCCGGGCGCGGCACCGACCGACAGTCCGCGCAAGGTCAGCGCCAAAGTCGGCGGCACGAATTCGACCGCATCGAGCCGCAGTTCGCGGCCCAGCAGCGCGGAGCCGCGCGTTTCGAGTTGCCACTTCAACAGCGGCGGCACGGCCAGCCAGGCCACGCCCATCAACAGCACCCAGGCCAGCACGGCCCAGACTGCCAGCCGCAGCAGTCGCGACTTCATCACATCGAACCTCTCGCCCCCGGTCATCGAGCCGGCTTGTCGTCACACGGCCGCCGCTTCCGTGCGGACCGCGGCAAGGCCTGCTGCACAATCGTAGCAGCGGGTCCGAGGCGGTCCCGCGGCAAGCGGGACGGGCGGGATGAACGAGTGGATGCTGCAGGCCAGCCTGG
>JBGAII010000128.1:0-13570 GCA_044225625.1 Rubrivivax sp. | reverse complement strand
CGTGATGTTCGTCAGCCAGCTCGGTATCGCGATCCCGAGCTTCTGGTTCGCGATCCTGCTGATCCTGCTGTTCGCGGTGAAGCTGCAGTGGGTCAGTGCCGGCGGCTTTCCCGGCTGGACGGAGGACGATGGCGGCGGCCTGTGGGACGGCCTGGTGGCGCTGCTGCTGCCGGCGGTGTCGCTGGCGGTGGTGCAGGCCTCGGTGCTGGCGCGCTGGACACGCTCGGCCGTGCTCGACGTGATGCGCGAGGACTTCGTGCGCACGGCGCGCGCCAAGGGCCTGTCGCGCCGCGCCACGCTGTGGGGCCACGTGCTGCGCAACGCGATGATCCCGGTGCTGACGATCATGGGGCTGCAGTTCGCCTTCCTGATCAGCGGCACCATCGTCGTCGAGCAGGTGTTCGTGCTGCCCGGCATCGGCCGGCTGGTGTTCCAGGCCATCGCCAACCGCGACCTGGTGGTGGTGCGCGACGTGGTGCTGCTGCTGGTGGCGATGGTCGTGATCGTCAACTTCGTGGTCGACGTGCTGTATGCCGTCATCGACCCGCGACTCAAGCCCAGCGATGCCTGATCCCGCCGTCCTTCCCCGGCCGGCTGCGGCCGAACCCGGCTTCTGGTCGCGTGCGCGCCGTCACCCGAGCTTCATGCTCGGCGGCCTGCTGACGCTGCTGTTCATCGGCAGCGCCGCGCTGTCGCTGGTGTGGACGCCGTGGCCGGCGACCGAGATCGACGTGCCGAACAAGCTGGCGTTGCCGGGCGCCACGCATTGGCTCGGTACCGACAGCCTGGGCCGGGACATCGTGTCGCAGCTGTTGGTCGGCGCGCGCACCTCGATCCTGGTCGGCGTGGTCGCGGTGCTGATCGGGCTGGTCTGCGGCGTCGCGCTCGGCTGCCTGGCCTCGGCGCGGCGCGGCTGGGTGGAAGAAGGCGTGATGCGCCTGTCGGACTTCACCTTCGCGTTCCCGGCGCTGCTGTCGGCGATCATGCTCGGCGCGATCTACGGGCCGGGCCTGCTGACCGGCATCGTCGCGATCGGCATCTTCAACATTCCGGTGTTCGCGCGCACCGCGCGCGCGTCGGCCAATGCGGTGTGGTCGCGCGAATACGTGCTGGCCGCGCGGGCCGCCGGCGCCGGGCCCTGGCGCATCACCATCGACCACGTGCTGCCGAACATCGCCAGCGTGCTGATCGTGCAGTCGACGGTGCAGTTCGCCACCGCCATCCTGGCCGAGGCTGCGCTCAGCTACCTGGGCCTCGGCACGCAGCCACCGACGCCGAGCTGGGGCCGCATGCTCAACGAGGCGCAGACTCAGATGTTCCAGGCGCCACAACTGGCCATCTGGCCCGGGGCCGCGATTGCGCTGGCCGTGCTGGGCCTCAACCTGATGGGCGACGGCCTGCGCGACCTGCTCGACCCGAAACTGGCGCGCCGGCGCGGAGGCGCCGGCGCGACGGGGCAGACGCGCTTACTTCGTCGCGTCGGCGGGCTTGGCCTCGGCCGGCTTGGCGTCGCTCTTGTGCGTGCTCTTCTTGCTGTGGGTCGACGACTTGTGCGAACTCTTGGCCTTCTTGTCGGTGTGGGTGGTGGCAGTGGGTTCGCCGGTCTTGTCGGTGGCGGCGAAGGCATTGACCGCCAGCGTCGAGCAGGCAGCGACGATCAGGGAAGCAAGCAGTTTGTTCACGGAGAGGCTCCAGGGTTGATGCGGTTCCGGCGCTGCAGTGGGTGCGTGGCCGCCGGTTCTGTTTCAACGATCGGCACGGGCGCCGGTTGACCGGCTCCGGGGCAGCGCGCGAGTAGCATCCGCAGCCGAGCGCCGCGCGAACCATGGCCCGCGGCAACATCCACAGGAGACACAGATGCAACGTCGTACCGTGATTGGCGGCCTCGCGGCCGTAGCTGTCGGAAACCTGTCGCTGCCGTTGCGTGCGCAGACGACGACCAAGATCGTGCTCGGCTACACCGCGGTCACCGATTTCGCATCGGCTTTCGTCGCCGCCGAACAAGGCTTCTTCAAGAAGCGCAACCTGGATGTCGAGCTGAAGTTCATCCCGCTCAACTCCACCATCCCCGCAGCGCTGCAGTCCGATTCACTGCAGATCGGCGGGCCGACGCCCTCGGTGTTCCTGCAGGCGGTGGACGGCGGGCTGGATCTGGTGGTGGTGGCCGGCGCCGGCGTCACCTCGCAGTCGATCACCGGCTTCGGTGTGGTGGCGCGCTCCGGCTCCAACATCAAGACGCCGCAGGACTTCGTCGGCAAGAAGGTCGGCGTGCCCGGCCTCGGCGCCTTCCTGCAGGTGACCTTCCGCGCCTGGCTCAAGGCCAACGGCGTCGACTACAAGAAGGTCAACTTCGTCGAGGCGCCGTTCCCGCAGCATGCCGACATGCTGCGTGGCGGCACGGTGGACGCAGTGGTCACGGCCGACCCGTTCATGGCGCGCATCACCGACAGCGGCGCCGGCTACGTGGCGAGCTACTACTCGACCTTCCTGCCCGAGGGCAACCCGACCATCGTCTATGCCGCCACGCGCAGTTGGGCCAAGGCCCATGCCGGCGCGGTGAAGGGCTTTCGCGAGTCCATCGTCGACGGCGCGAGCTTCATCAAGGATCCGAAGAACGACGCGGCCGTGCGCGCGGCGATCGGCAAGTACATCAAGCTGCCGCCCGAGGTGCTGGCCAAGGCGCAGATCTCGCCGCCGGGGCCGATCGTCACCGAGAAGCAGCTGGCCTACTGGGTGGGCCTGATGAAGGACCAGGACATGCTCAAGGGCAGCCCGGACCTGGCCACGCTGATCGTCAAGTAGCGCCGCGCCCGTGGCGGCGCCACTGCTCGCCTTCGACCGCGTCGCCATCCATCTGGGCGGGCGCGAAATCCTGTCGCCGACCAGCTTCGAGGTCGGGCGCGGCGAGTTCGTCTGCATCGTCGGCCCCAGCGGCTGTGGCAAGACCACGCTGCTGCGCGCAGCCAGCGGGCTGGTCGCGCCCAGCGGCGGCGCGGTGCGGCGCAACGGCCAGCCCATGATGCAGCCGTCGCGCGAGGTGGCCTTCGTGTTCCAGGACTACGGCCGCGCGCTGCTGCCCTGGCGCACGGTGCAGGGCAACGTCAGCCTGGCGCTGGAGGCCGCCGGCGTGCCACCCGCAGAGCGCGCCACGCGCATCGACGGCGTGCTGGCCAAGGTGGGCTTGAGCGCACATGCAGAGAAGTTCCCGGCACAGCTGTCCGGCGGCATGCAGCAGCGCGCGCAGATCGCCCGCTGCCTGGCGCAGGCGCCGCAGCTGCTGCTGATGGACGAGCCTTTCGGCGCACTCGATGCGCTGACCCGCCACGGGCTGCAGGACGAGGTGGCGCGGTTGGTGCGTGAGGAAGGCCTGACGGTGCTGTTCGTCACCCACGACCTGGAAGAGGCGATCTACCTCGGCGACCGCGTCATCGCGCTGCAGGCCGACCCCGGCCCCGGCCGGCCCAGCCTGGCGCGCATGCTGGACGTGCCGATCCCGCGGCCGCGCGATCAGCTGACGACCAAGGAGCACCCGGCCTTCCTGCAGCTGCGACGCGAACTCTTCGGCTTCATCGAGCAGGGCCATGGCTGAGTGGGGCGCCCGCCTGCGGCCCTGGGCAGTGCCGCTGCTGCTGCTGGGCGCGCTGGAACTCTATGCGCGCACTGTCGCCGCCGGCAGCGACGCGATCGCGCCGCCCAGCGCCGCGCTGTTCGCCTGGTTCGGCGCGCTGCGCGACGGCTCGCTGTGGCAGGCCACGCTGTTCACGCTGGGTTCGGCCGCACTGGGCCTGCTGATCGCCGCGCTGCTGGGCATCGCCGGCGGGCTGATGCTGGGGCTGTCGCGGCGCGCCGACGCCGGAAGCCTGCTGACGATCGAGCTGCTGCGGCCCATCCCCTCGGTGGCGCTGATCCCGCTGGCGATGCTGATCTTCGGCTTCGGGCTGCGCATGGAAACCGCGGTGATCGCCTTCGCCGCGTTCTGGCCGATGCTGCTCCTGACGCGTGCCGCGGTGCGCCAGGTGGAGCCGCGGCTGCTGGAGGTGAGCCGCGTGCTGGGCCTGAGTGCCTGGCAGCGCGGCTGGAAGATCGTGCTGCCGGCCTGCGTGCCGCGGCTTTTCATTGCCTTGCGCCTGGGCGTGGCCATCGCGCTGGTGGTGGCGGTGACGGTGGAGATCGCCGCCAACCCGCACGGCATGGGCTACGCGATGATGATCGCGCAGCAGAGCCTGGACCCGGCGCTGATGCTGGCCTGGCTGGGCTGGATCGGCGTGGTCGGCTATGTCATCAACGCGCTGGCGCTGAAACTGCAGCAGCGCGTGGCGCGCGCGATGGGTGCGGCCGCATGAAGCCGCAGCGCCCGCCCGTGACCGAAGCCGCCGCGTCGGTGGTGCTGCTGGCCGCCATGCTGGCGCTGTGGTGGGCGGCCAGCCACGGCGGCTGGATCAGCCGCGTCTTCCTGCCCACGCCCGAAGCCACCTTGGCCAGCCTGCAAGAAGGGCTCAGCACCGGCGAGTTGGCAGCCTTCACCGCGGCCACCACCTGGCGCATGGTGCTGGGCTGGCTGCTGGCCTCGGCGGTGGGCGTGGCGCTGGGTGTGGCCATCGGCCTGTCGGCCACCGTGCGCGCCTGGCTGCAGCCGACGCTGGAGTTCGTGCGGCCGCTGCCGGCGTCGGCGCTGCTGCCGCTGGCCATCGCCATCTTCGGCCTGAGCCCGGCGATGGTGCTGTCGGTGGTGGCCTTCGGTGCGATGTGGCCGGTGCTGCTGGGCACCATCCACGGTCTAACGTCGGTGGAGCCGCGGCTGCAGGAGGTGGCGCGCTGCCTCGGCTTGAGCCGGGCCGCGTATGTGTGGAAGATCGGTCTGCCGAATGCGTTGCCCGACATCCTGGCCGGCATGCGGCTCGCGCTCACCGTGGCGCTGATCGTCTCGGTGGTCGGCGAGATGATCGCCTCGCAGGCCGGCCTCGGGCAGGCGATCCTGCTGGCGGCGCGGGCCTTCCGCGCCAGCGAGCTTTTCGCCGGCATCGTGCTGCTGGGGCTGATCGGCCTGCTCAGCAATGCCCTGCTGGCGCTGGCCGAACGACAATGGCTGAAATGGCAACAGACCTGAAGGAGACCCGCTCATGAGCCGCAAGTTCGTCGATCTGTCGATCTACCTGGAGAACGACGTGGCTTCCGACCCGCCGGGGCTGGAGCCGAAGATCCAGTACTTCACGCACGAGAACACCTACGAGCAGATCGCGCCCTTCTTCCCCGGCCTGCGCAAGGAAGACCTGCCCGATGGCGAAGGCTGGGCGGTGGAGCTGATCAACCTGTCCACGCACAACGGCACGCACCTGGACGCGCCGTACCACTTCCACAGCACGATGAACAAGGCGCTCGGCGAGAAGGAGCGCTCGATCGCCATCCACGAGGTGCCGCTGGAATGGTGCTTCCAGCCGGGCGTGAAGCTGGACTTCCGCCACTTCGCCGACGGCTACGTGGTCACCGCGGCGGATGTCGAGGCCGAACTGAAGCGCATCGGCCACACGCTGCAGCCGCTGGAGATCGTGGTGGTCAACACGCGTGCCGGTTCGCGCTACGGCAACCCCGACTACGTGTCGGCCGGCTGCGGCATGGGTTACGAGGCGACGATGTACCTGCTGGAGCGCGGCATCCGCCTGACCGGCACCGACGCCTGGAGCTGGGATGCGCCCTTCGTGCACACCGCCAAGAAGTACGGCCAGACGCACGATGCGTCGCTGATCTGGGAAGGCCACAAGGCCGGCCGCGACATCGGCTACTGCCACCTGGAGAAGTTGCACAACCTGGAATCGCTGCCGCCCACCGGCTTCACGATCAGCTGCTTCCCGCACAAGATCCGCGGCGCCTCGGCCGGCTGGACGCGGGCGGTGGCGATCTTCGACGACCGGCTGCTGGCGCCGGCCTGAGCGGCGCCCCGCTTACTGCGGGTCGTCCATCGCGCTCTGGTGGCGCTTGATGAACTCCTGGTAGGTGTCGATGCCGCGCAGTTGCAGCACGGTGTTGCGCACCGCGGCCTCGACCAGCACCGCCAGGTTGCGGCCCGCGTCCACCGCGATCACCACCTTGCGCACCGCGATGCCGAGGATGTCTTCGTACAAGGGCTCGTAGGGCAGACGCTCGAACTCGCGCTCCATCGTCTCCTTGCGCACCAGGTGGACGATCAGCTTCAGCCGCATCTTGCGGCGCACGGCGGTCTCGCCGAAGATGGCTTTGATGTCGAGCAGGCCGATGCCGCGCACTTCCAGCAGGTTGAGCAGCAGGTCGGGGCAGCGGCCGTCGAGCGCGGTCTGCGACACGCGGTACAGGTCGACCGCGTCGTCGGCCACCAGGCCATGGCCGCGGCTGATCAGCTCCAGGCCGAGTTCGCTCTTGCCCAGGCCCGATTCGCCGGTGATCAGCACGCCCAGGCCGAGGATGTCCATGAACACCCCGTGGCGCGTGGTGCGCTCGGCGAACAGCTGCGCCAGGTAGCCGCGCACCACGTCGATCACGTGGCCTGCGGATTCGGCGGTCTGGAACAGCGGAATCTCGGCGCGGTCGCACATTGCCACCAGCCGCGGCGGCGGGCTGGCGCCGTCGGCGACGATCAGCACCGGCGGTTCCAGCGTGACGATGCGCGAGATGCGTCGCTCCTGCACTTCCGGCTCGGCCGCCAGCAGGTAGGCCACCTCGCGCGTACCGACGATCTGCACGCGGTAAGGGTGGATGTAGTTCAGGTAGCCCACCAGGTCGGCCGCCGAACGAGCCTCGCGCACCGCTTTGTCGTCGAAGTGGCGCTCGGGATGTGCATGGCCGGCGATCCATTCCCAGCGCATCGCCGTGCGGTGCGCCTCGAACAGGGCCTCGGCGCTGATGGTGGTGGGCTTCATTCGCCGGACGAGCCCACGTGGCGAAGGCCGCGCTTCAAGCGGCGGACTTCTGCGCCTGCCAGTTGGCGATCAGCTGGTGCACTGCCGCCGCGTCGGGCTCCGACATCAGGCGCTCGCGCAACTCGCGGTCGGACAGCATCTCGGCGATCTCGGACAGGATCTCCAGGTGCCGCTGCGTCGCCGCCTCGGGCACCAACAGGAAGATCAGCAGGCTCACCGGCTCGTCGTCCGGTGAATCGAAACCGATCGGCGCCTGCGTGCGCAGCACCGCGGCCAGCGGGTTCTTCAGGCCCTTGATGCGGCCATGCGGGATGGCCACGCCGTGCCCCAGCCCGGTGGAGCCCAGCCGCTCACGGGCGAACAGGTTGTCGGTGACCGTGCCGCGGGCGATGGAATGCTGGTTCTCGAACAACAGCCCGGCCTGCTCGAAGACGCGCTTCTTGCTCGTGGCGTCGACATCGACCAACACGTTGCTGGGCGGCAGGATGGCGGCGAGACGGTTCATGTCGAGGGGGCAGGCTGCGCAGCGAAAGGGTGGCGGCGCTTACCGGACATGTTGCAGGACCGTGGATTATAGAAAGCGGGGTCTGCCGCCGCTTGGCGCAGACCCCGGATGTGCGGGAAATGCCTCGGGCTGCTGCGCCGCAGCAACGGATACCCGGCGGCCGGCCCGCGTTTGGACCCTCAAGCGCCCACGTCGAGGCGCTTCGCGCTCGCGTGGTGGTGCTGTTGCACCCGGTCCTTGTGGCGTACGACCTGGCGGTCGAGCTTGTCCATCAGCTGGTCGATGGCCGCGTACAGATCCTCGTGCGACTGCTCCACGAAAATGTCGCGGCCCTTGACGTGCAGCGTGACTTCGCAGCGTTGTCGGCGTTCCTTTTCCTTCTGCTTCTCGACGGTCAGCAATATGTTGACGTCCACCACCTGGTCGAAATGGCGGGTGACGCGCTCCAGCTTGGTGAGCACGTACTCTCGCAGTGCGGGTGTCACTTCGAGATGGTGTCCGCTGATCGTCAGGTT
Source organism: Rubrivivax sp. (assembly GCA_044225625.1). GTDB lineage: Bacteria > Pseudomonadota > Gammaproteobacteria > Burkholderiales > Burkholderiaceae_C > Rubrivivax. The sequence continues at coordinate 5,660 of JBGAII010000128.1, read as the reverse complement.
CATCAAGGCCTCCTTTGCAGGGGTGGTGGGAAAGCGGGGAGGGGTGAGGATCCAGAGGGGTGGGGCCCTTGCGGCCCATTGTCGAATCCAGTGTGCCCCCGATTCAAGGTGCTGGCAAGAGCGCGCCGCCGGTCCCCATGGGCGGTGTGATAATCGCCCTCAACTACCCCTTCGGAGGCCTGTTTACTTGGACCCGAGTCACCCTCGGTGACCGTCCACTCCGCCGCGCACGGCGACTGCGGGTGAGACGGTCCCCTACCCACCCCAACCCGCAGCCCGAAGGCGCGCCCGGACCGTTTCCGATCGGTCCGGAGCATGTCGGAGCCACCGATGCTGAATGTGTTCACGTTGGAGAACGGCCGTCTGAGCGGCCGTCTCTTTCAGGAAGAAAGACACCGACTCGAGATCCCCGGCCGCATCGCGCCGGTGTGGATCGACATGGAGGCCCCCAGTACCGAGGAAAAGGCCTGGGTGCACGAGAAGTTCGGCCTGGCGATTCCCGACGACATCGTCGACGACGACCTGGAGGAGTCGGCCCGCTTCTACGAGGAAGACAACGGCGAGCTGCACATCCGATCCGACTTCCTGATCGACGACGATGTCACGCCGCGCAACGTGCGTGTGGCCTTCATCCTCTGGCGCAACATGCTGTTCTCGGTGCATGCCGAGGACCTGCCGGTGTTCCGGCTGCTGCGCCTGCGTGCGCGCCGCATTCCGTCGTTGATCGAGGATGCCAAGGATGTCCTGCTGAAGCTCTACGACGCCGACGCCGAGTATTCGGCCGATGCGCTGGAGGGCATCTACGACAGCCTGGAGGCCGTCAGCGCCAGCGTGCTGAAGCAGAACGTCAATGACCAGGAAGCCGGCGAGGCGCTGTCGGCGATCGCGAAGGAGGAGGACCTGAACGGCCGCATCCGTCGCAACGTGATGGACACGCGCCGCGCGGTCAGCTTCATGATGCGCAGCCGGATGTTGAATGCCGAGCAGTTCGAGGAGGCGCGGCAGATCCTGCGTGACATCGACTCGCTCGACAGCCACACCACCTTCCTGTTCGACAAGATCAACTTCCTGATGAACGCCACGGTCGGCTTCATCAACATCAACCAGAACAAGATCATCAAGATCTTCTCGGTGGCCAGCGTGGCGCTGCTGCCGCCGACGCTGATCGCCAGCATCTACGGCATGAACTTCCGCTTCATGCCCGAGGTCGACTGGGCCTACGGCTACCCGTTCGCGCTGGGCCTGATGGTGGCCTCGGTGGCGGCGCCGTTCCTTTACTTCCGGCGCAAAGGCTGGCTGCGCTGACGCTTGCAGGAGACGACATGAGCCGAAGGGCGAATACCGACGTGCGCGGGCCGAAGGGGCCGCGATGAACCGCACGCACCGCATTGCCGCCATTCCTGGCGACGGCATCGGCAAGGAAGTGATGCCCGAGGGCCTGCGCGTGCTGCAGGCCGCGCAGCGCCGCTTCGGTTTCGAGCTGCGCGTCACACCGATTTCGTGGGCCAGCTGCGACCACCATGCGCAGACCGGGCAGATGATGCCCGACGACTGGAAGGCGCAGCTGGAAGGCATGGACGCGCTGCTGTTCGGCGCGGTGGGCTGGCCGGCGGCGCTGCCGGACCACGTCTCGCTGTGGGGTTCGCTGCTGAAGTTCCGACGCGAGTTCGACCAGTACATCAACCTGCGGCCGGTGCGTCTGTTCGACGGCGTGCGCTGTCCGCTGGCCGGGCTGAAGGCCGGCGACATCGACTACCTGATCGTGCGCGAGAACACCGAAGGTGAGTACACCAGCCTCGGCGGCGTGATGTTCGCCGGTACCGAGCGCGAGTTCGTCGTCCAGGAGGCGGTGTTCACACGTCACGGGGCCGATCGGGTGCTGAAGTACGCGTTCGAACTGGCACGCTCGCGGCCGCGCCGGCAGCTGACGGTGGCCACCAAGAGCAACGGCATCGCCGTCAGCATGCCGTGGTGGGACCAGCGTGCCGAGGCCGTCGCGAAAGACTACCCCGAGGTCGGCGTCGACAAGCAGCACATCGACATCCTCAGTGCCCGCTTCGTGCTGCAGCCGCAGCGCTTCGACGTGGTCGTGGCGACCAACCTGTTCGGCGACATCCTGTCGGATCTGGGCCCGGCGACCACCGGCACGATCGGGCTGGCGCCGTCGGCCAACCTGAACCCGGAGCGCAAGTTTCCGTCGCTGTTCGAGCCGGTGCACGGCTCGGCGCCGGACATCTACGGCAGGAACATCGCCAATCCGATCGCGATGATCTGGTCGGCCGCGCTGATGCTCGATTTCCTGGGCGAGCGTGCGGCGCACGATGCGATCCTGCGCGCGATCGAGCAGGTGCTGGTCGAAGGCCCGCGCAGCGCCGACCTGGGCGGCAGTGCGTCCACGACCGAGGTCGGCCAGGCGATCGCGGCCCGCGTCGCGGCGGCCTGAGCCGACGCGCTCAGGCCTTGCCGGCCTGGGCGGCCAGCTGTTCGGTGTCGGCCTTGCGATCGGCGACCACGCGCTGGGCGCTGGGTCGTTCGCCGATGCGCTTGACGTAGCCCTTCCAGTCGATGCCGGCCGCCGCCAGCACGTCCTCGCCGAGCACGGCCTTGCTGGCCATCGCCACGAGCGGCAGGTTGACGAAGGCCGTGCAGTCGGCCTGCGTGAACTGCTCGCCGGCCACATAGGGGGCGAACTTCGCCAGGCGCTTGAAACCCGGCACATGCCGGGCCAGCAGCTTGCGCGCGCGCGTCTGCGTCGCCTCGTCGACCGTGCCGCCGAAAAAGGCCTGCGGATAGAGTTCGCGCGCCACCAGTTCCAGGTGCAGGTCGATGAAGGTCGCCAGTTCGCGCACCTTGGCGGCCTGCCACGGATCGGCCGGCAGCAGTGGCGGCTGCGGCTGAAGCGCCTCCAGGTAGTCGACGATCACCTGGCTCTCGCACAGCGCACCCTGTTCGGTGCGGATGAACGGGATCTTGCCCAGCGGGCTGCTGGCGAGAACGGCCTCATCGCGGGACTTGGTCATGACCCGTTCCTCGCGGAAGTCGATGCCCTTCTCGAGCAGCACCATCTTCACCTTGTTGTAGTAGTTGGATACCGAAAAGCCGCAGAGCGTGATCATGAGGGTCTCCTTGGGAATGGGTCGTCGAGTCTAGCGAGCGCCTTCCGTCTGCGGCTGTCGCGGCAGGTACACCACCAGCAGTGTCAGCAGCGCCGCGGTGATCGAGCCGGTGGCATGGGCCAGCGGCGCCACCGCCACGTCCAGTTCGGTGGGCGGCTGGATGGCCGCGCCCCAGGGCTCTTCCAGCAGCAGCTTGACGCTCTGGCCCACCAGCATCATCCAGCCGACCGTGCGCTGGGCGCCCTGGCCGCGCAGCGTCAGCCAGACCGAGACGGCGGCGACGCCGCCGTGCAGCACGCCGGACAGGCCGCCGTAATGCAGCAGCTCCGGCTTGGCCCACAGCGCCAGATGCGTGAACGGCCACGACGCGAACCAGGCCAGCGCCACCGATCGCGGCGCGCTGCCGGCCCAGCCGTAGGCCGCCACCAGCGCGGTGGCGAACAGGTTGGCGCCCAGGTGCATCGGCGTCAGGTGCACCAGCGCGGCGGTCCACCAGCGCCACGCGTCGGGCCAGGCGCGCTGCGGTTGCCAGTCGAGCCGGTCGGCACCGATCCACCAGGCGGCGACCGATGCCGCGCCCAGGCCGGCGCACAGCAGCAGCCAGAGCGCACCCGGCCGCGCCAGCAGCGGCGTGCGGCCTTCAGTCAAAGACCGCGTGCCACAGCGCCTGCACGGCCGCGCTCTGCGCCTGCAGTGCCGGCGGCTCCACCTGCGTGGGCTGTTCGTCCAGCCGCGCCAGGTGCTGCACGCGGCGCAGCTCGCGATAGGCATCGGCGGCGGCCTGGCCGATGCCCGGCCCCAGCAGCCCGGCCTGCTCGGCACGCTGCAGCAGCGCGATGTTGCCGGCGTTGTCCTGCAGCGCAGGATGCGCGGCCGAATGCGCCAGCACCAGGTACTGCACGGCGAACTCCACGTCCATCATGCCGCCCGGACTGTGCTTGACGTCGAAGCGGCCGGCTCTGACCGGATGCGCGGCGCGCACCTTCTCGCGCATCGCGCGGATCTCCTCGCGCAGGGCCGCCGGCTCGCGCGGCGCGGTCAACACGCCGCGTCGCACACGCTCGAAGCGGCCGGCCAGGTCTTCGGCACCGGCGCAGAAGCGAGCCCGCGTGATCGCCTGGTGCTCCCAGGTCCACGCGGTGTTGCTGCCGCGGCCGGCCTGGTAGCGTTCGAAGGCGTCGATCGACGTGACCAGCAGCCCCGAGCCGCCGTTGGGCCGCAGCGCGGTGTCGATGTCGAACAGTTCGCCGGCCGCGGTGCGCAGCGTCAACCAGGTGATCAGCTTGCGCACGAAGGCCGAGTAGACCTCCTGCGCACGGTCGGGGTCGTCCTCGTCGCTGTCGTCGTAGAGGAACACCACGTCCAGGTCGCTGCCGTAGCCGAGCTCCTTGCCGCCGAGCTTGCCGTAGGCGATGACGGCGAAGCGCGGGGCCTCGCGGTGCCGCTGCTTCAGCAGCGCCCAGGCCCAGCCCAGCGTGGTCTGCAGCACCGCATCGGCCAGGGCCGAGAGGTCGTCGGCCACCTGCTCCACCGTCAGTTCGCGTTCGACATCGCGCACCAGCGTGCGAAACAGTTCGGCATGGTGCGCATGGCGCAAGGCATCCAGCAGCCATTCCTCGTTGGCCTGGCCGGAGCGTGCCCAGGCCTCGTGGCGGGACTGCAGGTCGGCGCCGAAGGACGCGGCATCGAAGCGGCCGTGGCGCAGGCGCTCGTCGGCCAGCTCGTCGATCACGCCGGGGTGACGCATCAGGTACTGCATCGGCCAGCGTGCCATGCCCAGCAGGCGCAGCAGCCGCGACTGCACCGATGGCCGTTCGATCAGCAGCGCGAGGTAGCTCTCGCGCCGCAGCAGCGGCTCGAGCCAGTCGAGGAAGCGCAGCACCGCCGTACTGCTGCAGCCACCGTCGGCCATGCACTCGGCGGCGCGCTTGACCAGCCGTCCGAGGCGCAGCTTGCTTTCTTCGCGCAGCGCGCGCACGCGCGGCTGGCCGGCGAAGTGGCGCACCCGCTCGGCCAGTTCATCGGGCAGACGGTCCAGCAACTGATCACTGTCGACCGGCAGCGGCGTGGTGCCGCAGCCGGTGCAGCGGCCCGCGCCGGGCGCTGGGGCCTGGCCATCGTGCAGCAGCGCGTCGAACTCGGTGGCGACGAACTCGCGCACCTCGCCCAGCCGATGCAGCAGGTCGCAGGCGTCGCGCAGGCCCAGGCTGCCGGCGATCCACTCGAGGTCGGCATCGGCCGTGGGCAGCAGATGGGTCTGCTGGTCGTCCAGGTACTGGATGCGGTGCTCGACCTGGCGCAGGAAGACGTAGGCCTCGCCCAACTGGCGTGCGGCCTCGGCCTTCATCAGGCCGCCGGCGGCGAGCTTGTCCAGCGCCTTCAGCGTCGAGCGGGTGCGGATCTCGGGGAACTGCCCGCCGCGCGCCACCAGCAGCAGCTGCACGATGAACTCGATCTCGCGGATGCCGCCGCGCGAGAGCTTGACGTCGTTGGCGCGTTCGGGCCGGCCGGCGGCGCGGCGCTGGGCCTCGTCGCGGATCTTGC
>JBGAII010000127.1:0-13539 GCA_044225625.1 Rubrivivax sp. | reverse complement strand
CAGGCCGGTGCGCGTTACGCGATCGACCGCAACTGGTCGATCGTGGTCTCGCTCGGCCTGAACTGGAGCAAGAGCGACGTCACGATCAGCGACGCCACCGGCACGCAGACCGGGCGCATCGAGTTCCGGCCGGTGATCTTCGGCCTGGGCGTCGGCTACAGCTTCTGATGGCCGCCGCGCCGCACTGGCCCGAGCCGCCGCGCCCGCCTGCCGGCACGCCGAACCTGCTGGTGATCCTGTTCGACGACGTCGGCTTCTCCGACTTCGGCTGCTACGGCTCGGCCATCCGCACGCCGCACATCGACGCGCTGGCGCAGCGCGGTCTGCGCTACAGCGGCTTCCACACCACGGCCATGTGCAGCACCACGCGCGCCGCGCTGCTGACCGGCCGCAACCACCATTCGGTGGGCATGGGCTGCCTGGCCAATTTCGACAGCGGCTACCCCGGCTACCGGGGCAAGATCGCGCGCGAGGCCGGCACGCTGGCCGAGATGCTGCGCCCGCAAGGCTTCCGCAACTACATGCTCGGCAAGTGGCACGTGACGCCGCTGACGCAGAGCGGGCCCACCGGCCCCTTCGACGGCTGGCCGCTGGGCCGCGGCTTCGACCGCTTCTACGGCTTCATGGACGCCGAGACCGACCAGTACGCGCCCGAACTGGTGCGCGACAACTCGCATGTCGACCCGCCGGGTGATTTCGCCAGCGGCTACCACCTGACGGCCGACCTGGTGGACCAGGCGATCCGCATGCTGGCCGAGCATGCGGCCGATGCCGCCACCACGCCCTGGCTGACCTGGCTGGCCTTCGGTGCCTGCCATGCGCCGCACCAGGCGCCGGCCGAGCTGATCCGCCGCTATGACGCCGAATTCGCGCACGGCTGGGACATCGAGCGCGAGCGGCGCCTGCAGCGCCAGAAGGCGCTGGGCCTGGTGCCGCAGAACACCGCGCTGCCGCCGCGCAACGACGGCGTCGTCGCCTGGGACGGCCTGGGCGCCGACGAGCGCCGCGTGTTCACCCGCCTGCAAGCCGCCTACGCGGCGATGCTGGACCATGCCGACCAGCACATCGGCCGGCTGATCGGCTGGCTGGAGCAGTCGGGCCAGCTCGACAACACGCTGGTGCTGGTGCTGTCGGACAACGGCGCCAGCCAGGAGGGCGGGCCGCTGGGCATGGTCAATGCGATGGGCCCGTACAACTTCAAGCCCGAGCCGATGGCCGAGAAGCTCAAGCGCATCGACGACATCGGCGGGCCCGACACGCACAGCAACTTTCCGCAGGGCTGGGCGATGGCGTCGAACACGCCGCTGCGGCGCTACAAGCAGAACACGCATGGCGGCGGCATCCGCGACCCGCTGGTGATCAGCTGGCCGAAGGGCATCGCCGCGCGCGGTGAACTGCGCACGAACTTCTGCCATGCGGTCGACCTGGTGCCGACGCTGCTGGAGCTGCTGAAGCTCGAGCCGCCGGCGGTGGTGCAGGGCGTGGCGCAGATGCCGATCGAAGGCGAGAGCTTCGCCGCCAGCCTGCACGATGCGGCGGCGCCGCCGCGGCGCCAGCCGCAGTACTTCGAGATGTTCGGCCATCGCGGCCTGTGGCACGATGGCTGGAAGGCGGTGGCTTTTCACCCCAGCGGCACGCCCTTCGACGATGACCGCTGGGAGCTGTACCACCTGGACCGCGACTTCGCCGAGGTGCATGACCTGGCGGCCGCCGAGCCCGCGAAGCTGAAGTCGCTGATCGCGCTGTGGTGGGCCGAGGCCGAGGCCCACCAGGTGCTGCCGCTGGACGACCGCTTCGGCCCGCGCTTCGTCGAAAGCGCGCGCCGCTATCACGGGCCGCGCCAGCGCTTCGTGTTCCACCCCGGCGTCGGCCACATTCCCAGCGACGTCGCGCCGGACGTGCGCGGCCGCGGCTACCGCATCGACGTCGAAGTGCTGCTCGACGCGGGCGCGCAGGGCGTGCTGATCGCGCACGGCGATGCCACCAGCGGCTACAGCCTGTTCGTGCGCAACGGCCGGCTGGTGCACGACATGAACATCGGCGGCCAGCACCATGTGATCGAGTCCGACCGGCCGCTGCCGCAGGGCCACTGCGTGCTGAGCTACGTGGTGCAGGCCGGTCCGCTGGTGCCGGTGCCGCCGCCGCCCGCGCCGAAGCAGGCGATGCTGCCGGCCTGGCGCAGCGGCACGCTGCTGATCGACGGCGAAGCGGCCGGCACGCTGAAGACGCAGGCCGGCTTCAACAACTTCATCTCCTGGAGCGGGCTGGACGTCGGCCGCGACCGCAGCAGCCCGGTGTCCACGCTGTACGAGGCGCCGTTCGAGTTCAGCGGCCGGCTCAAGCGCATCACCGTCACGCTCGACCCGCCACAGGGCCTGGACGGCGGTGCGCTGGGCCGCGCAGAGATGGCGCGCCAGTAGCGACGCGGCGGTCGGTCAGAAGCCGCGGCCGGCGAGGGCCAGCACGTACACCAGCGTGCCCAGCGCCAGGTTCAGCGCCACACGCTGGCGGATGAGGTTCAACTGCGCCGCGGCGGCGGGCCAGGCGCGTGCCGTGACGGCCTGCGTCAGGCGCGGATACAGGCCCAGCCGGATGTGGGCATAGACGCCCGTCATCAGCACGCCGATGGCGGCCATCGCGTGCACGCTCCAGTGCAGCAGGCCGAAGCCGCCGCGCAGCGCGATCAGCGCCAGCCCGCTGGCCAGCAGCAGCGCCACCGCGACGCTGACGCCGGCGAAAAAGCGCCGCAGCGCCGCCGCCATGAACGGCAGCCGCTGCGGCGGCTCCAGCAGCTCGGCGGCGGCCGGGCGCACGGCGAAGTGCATCACCGCCATGCCGCCCACCCACCAGGTGGCGGCCAGCAGGTGCAGGCAAAGCAGCAATGCGGCAAGCAGCGACATCATCGGTGCACCGGGGGCCCGCCGGAGCGGCGTGACCGGCAGTGTCTCACCGCACCGCGCCCGCGGCGCCCGATGGCAGAGCGCCCATGGAAACGATCACCGGGTACTCCCTGAGCGTGCACGGGTCCCGATTCCGTTACCTTTGCGGCCTCGCAAACTGAGCATGGAGCGGTCATGGAACTCACGCGCCGAACCTTCGGTGTCACGGTGGCGGTCGCCGCCGCCTTGTCTTCCGGTGCGGTGTTCGCACAGGCCGGCGAAACCGTCAAGCTGGCCTTCATGGATCCGCTGTCCGGCCCCTTCGCCAACGTGGGCCAGAACCAGCTGAAGAGCTGGCAGTTCAGCGCCGACTACTTCAACAAGAAGAACGCGGCCGGCGTCAAGTTCGAGATCGTTCCCTTCGACAACAAGGGGTCGCCGCAGGAGAGCCTGAACACCGTGAAGGCGGCGATCGACCAGGGCATCCGCTACATCGTGCAGGGCAACGGCTCGGGTGCCGCGGCGGCGATCGTCGATGCGGTGGAGAAGCACAACGCCCGCAACCCGGGCAAGGAAGTGGTGTATCTGAACTACGCCGCCGTCGACCCGGCGCTGACCAACGAGAAGTGCAGCTACTGGCACTTCCGCCTCGACGCGGACACCTCGATGAAGATGGAGGCGCTGACCTCGTTCATGAAGGATCAGCCCAACGTCAAGAAGGTCTACATCATCGGACAGAACTACTCGCACGGCCAGCAGGTCTCGAAGTACTTCAAGGACGCGATGAAGCGCAAGCGTCCCGACGTCGAGATCGTTGGCGACGACCTGCACCCGATCGGGCAGGTGAAGGACTTCGCACCCTATGTGGCGAAGATCAAGGCATCCGGCGCCGACAGCGTGCTCACCGGCAACTGGGGCCAGGACCTGACGCTGCTGATCAAGGCCGCGCAGGAAGCCGGTCTGAACGCGGCCTTCTACACGTACTACGCGGGCGTCAGCGGCACGCCGACCGCGCTGGCCGCCGGCGTGGGCGGCCCGGTGCGCGTCGTGGCCTACAGCTACAACGACCAGCCGGGCGTGATCACGCAACTAGCCAACGACTTCAAGAAGAAGTTCAACGACGACTGGTACACCACGGCCACGTACAACGGCCTGGCGCTGCTGGCCGACGCGATGGCCAAGGCCAAGAGCACCGACCCGGTGAAGGTGGCTGCGGCGATGGAAGGCCTGCGTTTCGTCGGCGCCCAGGGCGACCTGGAGATGCGCAAGACCGACCACCAGCTGCAGCAGCCGCTGTACATCAGCGAATGGCGCAAGGCCACGCCGAAGTCGCCGTACAGCGTCGAGAACACCGGCTACAACTTCCAGATGGTCAAGGAGTTGCCGGCCTACGTGGCCAGCACGCCGACCTCGTGCCAGATGAAGCGGCCCTGATGCGGCCCGGGTCCACCTGCTGATCGAAGGGGCGGCGCCGGCCATGGCGCCGCTCCGTCGTGTCCCGGTCCCCTTCGCGCCCCGATGATGGACGCTTCCTACCTGCTGATCTCCACGCTCAACGGCCTGTCGGTCGGGCTGCTGCTGTTCATGCTGGCCTCCGGGCTGACGCTGATCTTCAGCATGATGGGCGTGCTGAACTTCGCGCATGCCAGCTTCTACATGCTGGGTGCGTACTTCGCCTACACGATCACTGGCCTGGTCGGCTTCTGGTGGGCGCTGCTGCTGGCGCCGCCGCTGGTGGGCGCGCTGGGCGCGCTGTTCGAGCGCTCGGCGCTGCGCCGGGTACACAAGTTCGGGCATGTGCCCGAACTGCTGATCACCTTCGGCGCGAGCTACATCATCCTCGAGCTGGTGCAGTTGGTCTGGGGCCGGCAGGCCGTCGACTTCAAGCCGCCGGCCGCGCTGGCCGGCTCGTTGTTCACGATCGTCTCGCAGCCCGAGGGCCTGTCGCTCGCCTGGGGCGGCAAGCCGGCCCTGTGCACCGCGGCGGCGGCCATCTGCACCACCTTTCCCGCGTTCCGCGCCTTCGGCATGGCCATCGCGGTGCTGATGCTGGTGGCCGTCTGGGTGGTACTGACGCGCACGCGCATCGGCCTGGTGATCCAGGCCTCGCTGACGCACCCGCAGATGGTCGAGGCGCTGGGCCACAACGTGCCGCGGGTGTTCATGCTGGTGTTCGGTGCCGGCACGGCGCTGGCGGCGCTGGCCGGCGTGATCGGCGGGGCCCTGCGCGTGACCGAGCCGTCGATGGCGCAGGCGGTCGGTGCGGTGGTATTCGCGGTGATCGTCATCGGCGGCATGGGCTCGCTGGCCGGCGCCTTCGTGGCCTCGGTCGGCCTCGGCATCATCGAAAGCTTCGCCGTCAGCAGCGACCACTCCATCTCCGACGGGCTGAAGGCGCTGGGCATGGCCGTCTCGCCCGAGACCTTCGGTTATGCGGTGTGGAGCGTCAAGCTCAGCCAGATCGCGGCCATCCTGCCGTACCTGCTGCTGGTGCTGATCCTGATCTTCCGGCCCAAAGGCCTGTTCGGCACGCGCGAGGGCTGAGGATGGACATGAGACAAGACCTGCGTCTTGGTGATTGCCTGACGAAGAGGCACCGCGTCCCGCGGTGCCCCGGCCTGGAAGGCTGAAACAGCGATGACTAGCAACGCGGCAGCGGCGGCGGGTGCACCGTCGGCAAGCCTGAACTGGCGATGGGTGATCTGGGGCAGCTATGCGCTGGTGCTGATCGTCGCGCCGCTGCTGTGGCGCAGCAGCCTGGCGCACACGATGCTGTCGCAGATGGGCATCGCCATCGTCGCCTGCCTGGCCTACAACATCCTGCTGGGGCAGGGCGGCATGCTCAGCTTCGGCCATGCGGTGTATTCGGGGCTCGGCTCGTTCTTTGCCATTCATGCGCTGAACATGGTGTCGGGCGGGCAGCTGGCGCTGCCGGTGAGCCTGGTGCCGCTGGTCGGCGGACTGGCCGGCATGCTGGTCGCGGTGCTGCTCGGCTACGTCACCACCAAGAAGGCCGGCACGCCCTTCGCGATGATCACGCTGGGCATCGGCGAACTGGTGTTCGCCATGTCGTTGATGTTTCCCGGCTTCTTCGGCGGCGAGGGCGGGGTCAGCGGCAACCGCGTGGTCGGCAAGCCGCTGTTCGGCATCACCTTCGGCCCGCAGATCGAGCTGTACTACCTGATCGCGGTCTACACCTTCGTCTGCACCGCGGCGATGTATGCCTTCACGCGCACGCCGCTGGGTCGCATGCTGAATGCGGTGCGCGACAACCCGGAACGGGTCGAGTTCATCGGCTACGACACGCAGTTCGTCCGCTATTTCGCGTTCATCGCCTCCGGGTTCTTCATGGGCATCGCCGGCGGCCTGGGCGCGATGAACTTCGAGATCGTCACTGCCGAGGTCGTCGGCGCGGCGCGCTCCGGCGCCTACCTGCTGTTCACCTTCCTCGGCGGCGCCACGTTCTTCTTCGGCCCGATCATCGGCGCGGTGCTGATGGTGCTGGCGCTGGTGCTGCTGTCGGAGCTGACGCTGGCCTGGCTGCTGTGGCTCGGGCTGATCTTCACCTTCATGGTGATGTACGCGCCGGGCGGCATCGCCAGCCTGATCATGATGAACGTGCGCGTGGCCGCGTTCGGCAAGCTCAAGCCGCTGCTGCCGTGGTACCTGGTGCTGGCGGTGGCGGCGCTGATGATCCTGGCCGGCGGCGGCGCGATGATCGAGATGGTCTACCACCTGCAGCTGAACCAGGCGCTCGGGCCGCAGATGAAGTTCCTCGGCGTGCCGCTCGACGCGCACGGCGTCGGCTCCTGGACCGGCGCGGCACTGCTGCTGCTGGCAGGCATCGTGCTGTTCGAGTTTCTGCGGCGCCGCTTCGCCCTGCTGTGGAACCGAACGCAGGAGGAGATCGAGGACACGATCCGCCAGCGGGAGGCGGCGGCGTCATGAGCAACGGCACGTACGCTCTCGAGCTGCGCGGCGTCACCAAGCGCTTCGGCAAGACCGAGATCATCCGCGGCGTCGACCTGGCGGTGAAGTCCGGCGAGCGGGTCGCGGTGATCGGGCCCAACGGCGCCGGCAAGAGCACGCTGTTCAACCTGATCAGCGGCCGCTTTGCGCCGTCGGCCGGCGAGATCGTGCTCGGCGGGCAGCGCATCGATGGCCTGCGGCCCTTCGAGATCAACCGCCGCGGCCTGGCGCGCAGCTTCCAGGTCAGCAACCTGTTCAACCGCCTGTCGGTGTTCGAGAACCTGCGCTGCGCGGTGCTCTGGGGCCTGGGCTACCGCTATGCGTTCTGGCGTTTCCTGGCCGACGCGCGCGATGCCAACGAGCGCGCCGAGCAGGTGCTGAACATGATCCGCCTGCAGCGCCGCCGCGACGTGCTGGCGATGAACCTGACCTACGCCGAGCAGCGTGCGCTGGAGATCGGCATCACCATCGCCGGCGGCTCGAACGTGATCCTGCTCGACGAGCCCACCGCCGGCATGAGCCACAGCGAAACATCGCAGTTCGTCGAGCTGATCCGCGAGGTCACGGTCGGCCGCACGCTGCTCACGGTCGAGCACGACATGGGTGTCGTCTTCGGGCTGGCCGACAAGATCGCAGTGCTGGTCTATGGCGAGGTCCTGGCCTTCGACGTGCCCGAGGCGGTGCGTGCCGATCCGCGCGTGAAGGAGGCCTATCTGGGCTCGGTGCTGGCCGAGCAGCAGGCCGACAGCGTGCGTGCCAAGGGCGGACACTGACCATGCTGAGCCTGAAGGATGTCCACGGCTACTACGGCAAGAGCCATGTGCTGCACGGCGTGCAGTTCGACGTGCGGCCGGGCGAGATCGTCGCGCTGCTGGGCCGCAACGGCTCCGGGCGTTCGACCACGGTCAAGGCGATCATGGGTCTGGTGGAGGCCACCGGCTCGGTGCGCTGGAAGGAGCGTGAGCTCGTCGGACGGCAGGCCTTCGAAGTCGCCTACGCCGGCATCGGCTACGTGCCCGAGAACCGCGACATCTTCCCCACGCTGACGGTGCACCAGAACCTGCTGCTGGGCTGCAAGCGGGGCGCGAAGGCGCCGCGCTGGAGCTTCGACGACATGTACCGCATGTTCCCGCGGCTGAAGGAGCGCCAGCACACCGAGGCCGGCGTGCTGTCCGGCGGCGAGCAGCAGATGCTGACGCTGTGCCGCACGCTGATGGGCGACCCCGAGCTGATCATGATCGACGAGCCCACCGAAGGCTTGGCGCCGAAGCTGGTGGAACTGGTGGGCGACTACCTGCGCGAGCTGAAGCGGCGCGGCATCTCGGTGCTGCTGGTGGAGCAGAAGCTGACGATCGCGCTCGAGGTGGCCGACCGCTGCCTGGTGATGGGCCACGGTCAGATCGTCTTCGAAGGTACGCCAGCCGAGCTGCGGGCCAACGCGGCCATCCGTCAGGAGTGGCTGGAGGTCTAGCGACGCGGCTGAAGTGCCCGGCCACCAGCGCCTCGACCGGGCTGTCGCGGCGGTCGCGCATGCCGGCACAGCATGCAGCGCGTCGAGCAGAGGCATCGCGCTCGTCCGACGGGGCGCGCCATCGCGGCGCCGGCTGCATGAAGTGCGAAGGATCAGCCTGCCGGTGCCTCTCGCGGCAGGCGGGTCGGACGCCGGGGTCGCGCCAGCCTGGCGCGCAGACCGGCGATGACGCGGCGCCAGCATTCGTCGATCGCCTGCGCGCGCAGCTGCAGCGCCCGCTCCAGCGCCAGATCGTGCAGGCGGTTCAGTTGCTCGGCGTCGAGCGGACGGGAAAGCGTATCGGTCGGCATGGTGGCGTCCTCGGGCGGGTCGGTGTGTTGCACTCTACGGACATGCCGGTGGGTCGGAAACGCTGAGATCTGCCAGTTGGTATTGCAGAAATCGCAATACCACGGCACAGTCGGCGCATGGGCTTCCAACTCGACGACATGGCCTTGTTCTCGCGCATCGTCGAACTGGGCACGCTGTCGGCCGCCGCGCGCGAGCGCAACGTGCCGGTCAGCCAGGTGACGCGCGCGCTGGCGCGGCTGGAGGCTGCCTGCGGCGTGCGGCTGCTCCATCGCAGCACCCACGGCCTGAGCCTGACCGACGAGGGTGATGCGGTGCTGAGCCATGCGCGCCGCATGCTCGATGCGGCGGCCGAACTGCAGGGCGAGCTCAGCGGCAAGGTCAGCGGGCCCAGCGGCTGGGTGCGGCTGAGCGTGAGCCCGGTGCTGGCACAGGCGGTGGTGGCACCCAGCCTGCCGTCGCTGTACCGCAAGCATCCGCAGCTGCATCTGGACATCTGTGCCGACGACCGCATGGCCGACATGGCGCGCGAGGGCATCGACATCGCCTTGCGCACCGGTACGACGCACACGGAAACGGTGGTGGCGCGGCAGATCGGCGAAATCAAGCGCGGCCTGTATGCATCGCCGGCCTACGTCGCGGAGCACGGGCTGCCTGCCGGGCCCGAGGACCTGGCGCGGCACCGGCTGATCGCCAACAGCCGCAGCCCGACGCTGAATCACTGGAGCATGGTCACGCGCAAGGGCACGCAGGAGTTCGTCGCGAAGGGGCACACGCGCACCGACAACACCGCGGTCGTGTTGTCGCTGGTGCTGCACGGCGCGGGCATCGCGCGTCTGGCCGAGTTCGTGGCGCTGCCGCTGGTGCGGCGCGGCGAGCTGGTACCGGTGCTGCCGGGTCAGGTGGAGATGACCACGGCGCCGATGTACGCGGTGATGCTGCAGGAGCGGCACCGCCTGCCGAAGCTGCGTGCCTGCATCGAGCACCTGGCCGAATGGATGGCCGGGCAGGGCGCCTAGCGTGCCACGACCGGCGCCAAACCGCGACCTGCGAGTCGGTGTAGCCTCGGAATCTCCGCGTCGCTCCGACAGTTTGCGTTCCATGCCCCTGCCTTCCCCCGACTGCGACCGCAAGGCGTCGCACCAGCGTTCGATCACCGTCCGTGCCTATGCCCGCAGCGACGGGCTGTGGGACATCGAAGGGCATCTCGCCGATGCCTGGCCCGAGCCGGTGCCGGTGGCCGGCGGCATGCTGCCGGCGGGCCAGCCGATGCATTCGATGTGGCTGCGCCTGACCGTCGACAAGAGCGCGACCATCGTCGCCGCGCAGGCGGTCACGGAAGCCGGCCCCTACGGTGCCGCCTGCGGCGCGATCGCGCCGGACTACGGCCAGCTGGTCGGGGTGCGCATCGCACGCGGCTACCGCGAGGCGATCCGTCGACTGTTCGGCCGCACGGCCGGGTGCACGCACATCAACGAGCTGGCCGGCGTCATGGGCAGTGCGGCGATGCAGGCCCTGTGGGAGGACACGATGGCCGACCCGGACGAGAAGCCGATGAGCATCGACGGTTGTCATGCGTTGAAGTCTTCGGGCCCCCAGGTGGCGAAGTACTTCCCGCGCTGGCACCGGCCGGAGCCCGACGCGAGCTGAAGGGCCATGGGCCGCATGCTGCTGCCCGTCGTGTGGCTGCTGCTGGCCTTGCTGATCGGTGCAGGCCTGTGGCTGGCTCGGGCCTGGCAGCGTGACCTGCAGGTGCAGCACCAACGCCTGCTGGTCGGCAGCCGGCTGCTGCACACCGCCTGCGGCACGATCGAGGTCGGCGAGGCCGGCCCGGCCGACGGCCCGGTGCTGCTGGTGCTGCACGGCAGCGGCGGCGGCTTCGATCAGGGTCTGGCGCTCGGCCGCGACTTCGCGCCTGCCGGTGTACGGCTGATCGCGCCGTCGCGCTTCGGCTACCTGCGCACACCTTTCCCGGAGGACCCGTCGCCGGAGCGCCAGGCCGACCACCTGGCCTGCCTGCTGGACGCGCTGGGCGTGCGCCGGGCGGCGGTGATGGGCGTGTCGGCCGGGGCGGTGTCGGCACTGCACTTCGCCGTCCGGCATGCCGACCGCACCCGGGCGCTGCTGCTGGTGGTGCCGGCCGTGTACCGACCCGACCCGGCCGTGCCGATGCCGGAATGGGCGCTGCGGGTGCTGGACACGGCGGTCGGCGCCGATCTGCCGTTCTGGCTGCTGTCGCGGCTGGCGCCCGACCTGGCGCGCCGCATCGTGCTGGCCACGCCGAGCGCGGCCTACGCGGCTGCCGACGCCGCCGAACGGCAGCGCGCCGACCAGATGCTGACGCAGATCCTGCCGGTGAGCGCGCGGCGGCTCGGCCTGCTGAACGACTCGCGGCTCAGCACGGCGGCATCACGTGTGGCGCTGGAATCGATCCGCGCGCCGACGCTGTGCATCAGCGCCCGCGACGACGGCTACGGCACCTATGCGTCGGCCGAGTACAGCGCGGCGCACATCCCCGGGGCGCGCTTTCTGGGCTTCGACGACGGCGGCCACCTGCTGCTGGGCCACCGCAGCGCGGTGCGGCAGGCGGTGGCCGAAACGCTGCAGGCCGGCCGCTGAGTCTGCGACGCGGCGCGCTTCTTGCCTGTCGCCGGCAATGCGCACCGGCGGCACGGAACCCGCGGGAGCGTATCGACACGAAGCGTTGTGGCCGCTGCTGGAGAACGACCGATGAAGACGACCGCCAGGAATTGGCTGTTCGCGCTGGTGTCCGGGCTGGTGTCCGGGCTGATGCTTGGGCCGGCGTTGGCGCAGAGCCCGGAGCCGAAGGTTCTGAACATCTACAACTGGTCCGACTACATCGCCGAGGACACGATCAGGAACTTCGAGAAGGAAACCGGCATCAAGGTCCGCTACGACAACTACGACACCAACGAGGTGCTGCATGCCAAGCTGGTGGCCGGCAAGAGCGGCTACGACATCGTCGTGCCGAGTGCGCAGTTCGCCAAGCAGCAGATCGACGCCGGGCTGTTCCAGAAGCTGGACCGGTCGAAGCTGAAGAACTGGAACAACCTCGACCCGTCGCTGCTGCAACTGCTGGCGCGTGTCGACCCGGGCAACCAGTACGTGGTGGACTGGCTGTGGGGCTACATCACCGTCGGTGTGAACCTTCCTCAGGTGAGGAAGGCGCTGGGCAACGAGTCGCTGCCCGACAGCCCCTGGTCGCTGATCTTCGACCCGAAGTACGCCGCGAAGCTGAAGTCCTGCGGCGTCAGCTTCCTGGACTCCGCCTCCGAAGTGCTGCCGCTGGCGATGCTGTATGTCGGCAAGCCGCCCTACAGCCGCACGGCGGCGGACTATGCGGCGGCCGGCGAACTGCTGAAGAAGGTGCGGCCCTACGTGACGCGCTTCTCCTCGTCGGGCTACATCAACGACCTGGCCGAGGGTTCGCTGTGCGTGGTGATGGGCTACTCCGGCGACATCAACATCGCCCGCGCCCGCGCGATCGAGGCGGGCAAGGGCCCGGTGATCGAGGCGCTGGTGCCGAAGTCCGGCGCCACGCTGTTCTTCGACGTGATGGCGATCCCCGCCGACGCGCCGCACCCGGGCAACGCGCATCTGTTCATCGACTACATCCTGCGCCCCGAGGTCCACGCATCGCTGACCAACAAGGTCTTCTACGCCAACCCGAACAAGGCCTCGCTCAAGTTCGTCAAGGCCGACGTGGCAAACAACCCCAGCGTGTTTCCCAGCGACGCGGCCAAGGCGGCGATGACCGTGCCCGAGCCGGTGCCGCAGGACATCCGCCGCGTGCAGACGCGCATCTTCACCAGCTTCAAGGCCGGGATGTAGCGCTCGACCGCGGCCGGTGCGCGCGGCGCATCGGCACTGCGCGCGGCCTGATCAGGCGTAGGCCGACATCGGCGGGCAGCTGCAGCTCAGGTTGCGGTCGCCCCAGACGTTGTCGACGCGGCCGACCGGGCTCCAGTACTTCTGCCGCCGCAGCGCCGGCACCGGATAAGCGGCCTGCTCGCGCGTGTACGCATGCGGCCAGTCGGCGGCCAGCAGCGCTTCGGCGGTGTGCGGCGCGTTCTTCAGCGGGTTGTCGTCCTTCGGCCACTCGCCGGCCTCGACCTTGGCGATCTCGGCGCGGATGGCGATCATCGCGTCGCAGAAGCGGTCGAGTTCGATGCGCGGCTCGCTTTCGGTGGGCTCGACCATCAGCGTGCCGGCCACCGGGAAGCTGAGCGTCGGCGCGTGGAAGCCGTAGTCGATCAGCCGCTTGGCCACGTCCTCGGCGCCGATGCCGCTGCTCTTGGCCAGCGGACGGATGTCGAGGATGCACTCGTGCGCGACGCCGCCGCCCTTGATGCCCGCGACCTCGCCCGAGAAGTGGATCTCGTAGTGGTCGGCCAGCCGCGCGGCGATGTAGTTGGCGCTGAGGATGGCCGTCTCGGTGGCGGCGCGCAGACCGTCGGCGCCCATCATGCGGATGTACATCCAGCTGATCGGCAGCACCGCCGCGTTGCCCAGCGGCGCGGCCGACACCGGGCCCACCGGCGCGTCGACCTGGCCGCTGCCGGGCGTGGCCGGCAGGAAGGGCACCAGGTCCGCGACCACGCACACCGGTCCGACACCGGGGCCGCCGCCGCCGTGCGGGATGCAGAAGGTCTTGTGCAGGTTCAGGTGGCTGACGTCACCACCGAACTCGCCCGGCGCGGCCAGACCGACCAGCGCGTTCATGTTGGCGCCGTCCACGTACACCCGGCCGCCGAACTCGTGCACGGTGGCGCACAGCTCCTTGACGCGCGCCTCGAACACGCCGTAGGTGCTGGGGTAGGTGATCATCACCGGGGCCAGTCGGGCGCGGTG
>JBGAII010000126.1:0-13540 GCA_044225625.1 Rubrivivax sp. | reverse complement strand
CAAGGTCGAGGTGAACTTCGACCTGAACTCGATCAGCACCGGTGTGGCGCCGCTGGACAAACACCTGCAGAGCGCGGACTTCTTCGATGTCGCCAAGCACCCGACGGCCAAGTTCGTGGGCGACAGGTTCGTCTTCAACGGCGACAAGGTGGCGGAGGTCGCCGGCACGCTGACGATGCTGGGCAAGAGCGCGCCGGTGACGCTGAAGGCCAGCAACTTCAACTGCTACACCAGCCCGATGCTGAAGCGCGAGGTCTGCGGCGGTGACTTCGAAACCGTGCTGCAGCGCAGCCAGTGGGGCATGAACTGGGGCCTGAACATGGGCTTCCCCGACGCCGTGCGCCTGCTGATCCAGGTCGAAGCCATCAAGCAGTAGGCCCCGGCGCGGGCTGCGGCAGGCTTTCCCATCGGCCTGGGCCGCCACGTGGAACGGCACCGCGAGGCTCGGCGCGGCTGTGTCTCGCTGCAGGTCGAAGGCAGCCGGCGTTGAAGGCTACAGTCGACGCATGACTTCACCGGACCTGGGGCCGGGGCTGCAGCTGCTGGAGCGCGGCTGGCTGTCCTCGAACAACGTGCTGCTCGACGACGGCGACGGCGGCGTGCTGATCGACAGTGGCCACAGCGTGCATGCCGCGCAGACGGTGGCGCTGCTGCAGCAGGCGCTGGGGCACCGGCCGCTGCAGCGGCTGCTCAACACGCACCTGCATTCCGACCATTGCGGCGGCAACGCCGCGCTGCAGCGACACTGGCCGCTGAGGGTGCACGTGCCGGCACCGAGCCTGCACGCGGTGCAGCGCTGGGACGAACAGTTGCTGAGCTACCGGCGACTGGGCCAATGCTGCGAGCGCTTCACGGCGCAGGGCGGCGTGGCCGCCGGTGACACGCTGCGCATCGGCGCGCGCCAGTGGCAGGCGCTGGCCGCGCCCGGACACGACCCCGATTCGCTGCTGTTCTTCGACGCCGAGCACGGCGTGCTGGTCTCGGCCGATGCATTGTGGGAAAACGGCTTCGGTATCGTCTTTCCCGAACTGGAGGGCGAGCCGGCCTTCGACGATGTCGAACGGGTGCTGGAGCTGATCGCGTCGCTGCCGGTGCGTGCGGTCATTCCCGGCCACGGCGCCGCCTTCGACAACGTGCCGGCGGCGCTGCAGCGCGCACGCGCGCGGCTCGCCGGCTTTCGCGCCGACCCTGCACGACATCTGCGCCATGGCGCCAAGGTACTGCTGAAGTACCACATGATGGAGCAGCGACAGCAGCCGCTGCCCACGGTGCTGGCCTGGCTGCGCGATACGCCACTGATGCATTCGATCTGGTCGGTGCTGGGCCGGCCCGCCGGCGGCTACGCCGCATGGTGTGAGCAGTTGTTGCAGGATCTGCTGTCCGGCGGCCTGCTGTCGCTGCGCGACGGCACCGTGCACGACGGCTGAACGCGGCTGGCGGCAATCCTTCACGCGGCCGCATCGGCCTCGTCACGAACCGACACACGGCGGCCACGACAAGCCGCGAAGATGACGCCTCCGCCATCGAACGCCGCACCGCCATGAACGCCCTCGCCACCCAAGTGCAGACTCCCGACGACGCCCGCGTGTGGTCGCCTTCGGTGGTCGAGGTGGTGGGCTCGGGAATCCCGCGCCAGGACCCGCTCGCTCTGCTGCTGGCCGAGCAGAAGCGCGACCGGGCCGGGCTGCGCCTGGTGCTCTGCGCCGCAGCCGCGACGCTGATCCTGCTGATCGGCGCCGGTGTGCTCGGTTAGGGCCTGTTCACGCTACCGGAAGGGGTCGCCGCTGGCGGCTCCAGCCACGACGCAATGCACCACTGCGCCAGCCAGTAGGTGACCAGGATCCACAGGCCCGACAGCGGCAGCGGCGCGGCGAAACGGTTGGTCGCCAGCAGCGCATCGGAACACAGGAAGAGCGCACCGCCGACGGCCAGCCACAGGCCCGCGCGCTGCCGCGGCGTGCCGCGCGCCTGCAGGCCCACCACCGCCGCCTGCGCGGCCATGGACGCCAGGCACGCCACGTAGGCCAGCACCGGCCCGCGCAGCCCGGCACCGACGCCCGGCCACAGTTGCCACAGGATCAGCGCTGCCAGCAGACCGTAGAGCACGAAGGGCAGCGGCCGGGCGGCAAGCCGCACGCCGTCGCGGGTGAAGGCCCGCAGGTAGGCCAGGTGCGCCAGCAGGAAGCTCACCAGCCCGGGCAGGAAACCGCCCTGCGGCCACAGCAGCGCGACATCACCGGCGAGCGACAGCCACAGGCCGGCCAGCACCCAGCGGCGCACGACCGGACGGCCGGCACCGCGTGGCCAGGCGTAGACGATGATCAGCAGCGTGGTCAGCGGCTTGAAGACGAAGTTGAGCCACGGCAGGCCCAGCGCCCAGGGCGCGGCGGCCACGGCCAGCAGGCCGCTCAGCAGGGTGGCAGCGGCCAGGGGCCAGACGGGCAACACGGGCAACGGCGACATGCTGCGAATGATCGCAGACCCGCGCGGCGCCGGCGGGGGCGCTCGGCTACGATGGCGCGACATGGACGCGTGGCTCTCCCCTGCACCGCGCTTCGGCCGCACCGGCGGCCTGCTGGCGCTGTGCGCGCTGTTCGCCTGCGTGCAGCCGCTGCACGCCCAGGCCTGCGGCCCCGCGCCGGCCGTGCGCGAAGCCACGTCGCCGCAGATCGGCGCCTGGCTGCGCGAGCGCGGCCTGCAGGTGCTGACCTTCGTCGGCTATTCCGGCGCCGGCTACGAAGACCCGGGCGCGATGCTCGCGGCAGCCGGTGAGGTGCTGGCGCGGCACGATCCGGCGCGCACGGTGGTCAACATCGGGGCCACCGAAGCCGGCATCGGCGCGGTCTATGCGCTGGCGCGGCAACGCGGCTTCCACACGATCGGCATCGTCTCGACGCTGGCACGCGAGGCGGGCGAAGCGCTGTCGCCCTGCGTGGAGCAGGTGTTCTTCGTGCGCGACACCCAATGGGGCGGCCGCCTGCCGGGCTCGACGCAGCTGTCGCCCACGTCGGCGGCGATCGTCGCCCACAGCGCGGAGATCGTGGCCATCGGCGGCGGCGACATCGCGCGCGATGAACTGCGCGGCGCCCGGGCCGCCGGCGTGCCGGTGAGCTTCTTCGCCGCCGACATGAACCATGCGCTGGCGCGCGACAAGGCACGTGCCAGAGGCGAGCCCGAGCCCACCGACTTCGGCGGCTCGGCGCGCATGGCCTTCACCGCCCACCGGCCGACGCAGGTCGGACCGGACTGACGCACAGGGCCGAAGCGCATGCGGTTCGCGGTCGTCAGCGACATCCACGGCAACCTGGCCGCCTTGCAGGCCGTGGTCGACGACATTGGCCGGCGTAGCGTCGACCGCGTGATCAACCTCGGCGACAGCCTGTCCGGCCCGCTGCTGCCGCTGCAGACCGCGCGCTTCCTGATGGCCAGCGGCTGGCTGCATCTTGCCGGCAACCACGAACGCCAGCTGCTGACGCAGACGGCGGCGTTATGGTCGCCGGCCGACGCCTATGCCCATGCGCAGCTGGGGCCGGAGGAGTTCGCCTGGATGGCCGGGCTGGTACCCCACCGGGCGGAGGGCACCGACATCCATCTGTGCCATGCCTCGCCACGCAGCGACCTCGAATACCTGCTCGAAACCGTCGAGCCCGGCGGCGTGCGCATGGCCACGGCGGCCGAGATCACACAGCGGCTTGGCGACGTGAGCGCGCCGCTGGTGCTGTGCGGCCACAGCCACCATCCGCGCGCGATGCGCAGCGCGGCCGGGCAGCTGATCGTCAATCCGGGCAGCGTCGGGCTGCAGGCCTACGACGACGCGCATCCGCACTGGCACCAGATCGAAACCGGCTCGCCGGATGCGCGCTATGCGATCGTCGAGCGCGTCCCCGGCGGCTGGCGTGCCGCGCTGATCAGCGTGCCCTACGACCACGAATCGATGGCGCGGCTGGCCGAGCAACGCGGGCAGCCCGACTGGGCCCATGCGCTGCGCAGCGGCACGATGCCGCGCGCCGGCTGAAAGCCGGCCGTAGGCGGCGGGCGGGACAATCGGCCGCATGCGACTCGCGTTGTTCGACCTGGACCACACGCTGCTCAGCGGCGACAGCGACCTGCTGTGGTGCGAACTGCTGCTGCGCGAAGGCCTGCTCGGGCCGGACTTCGCCGAGCGCAACCGGCTGATGGCCAGCGCCTACACCGCCGGCCGCGTGACGCCGGCCGACTACTGCAACTTCTACGCAAGCACGCTGGCCGGCCGCAGCGAAGCCGAATGGCAACCGCTGCGCGAACGCTTCCTGCACGAGGTGATCCGCCCGCGCATTCCCGACGACGCACGGGCGCTGCTGCAGCACCACCGCGACGCCGGCCACACGCTGCTGCTGACCACGGCGACGAACCGGCTGGTCAGCGGCCTGACTGCCGCCGATCTGGGCGTGGACCACCATCTGGCCACCGAACTCGAAGTGGTCGACGGCCGCTTCACCGGCCGCACGCAGGGGCCGCCGAACATGCGCACCGGCAAGGTCGAACGGCTGCGCGCCTGGCTGCAGCAGCAGGGACTGCCGGAGGCGGCGCTGAAGCAGGCCACGTTCTACACCGACTCGATCAACGACCTGTCGCTGCTCAGCGTCGTGCGCCTGCCGGTGGTCGTCGATCCCGACCCGCGGCTCGAGCTCACCGCCGCGCGCAAGGGCTGGACGGTGCTGCACTTCCGGCGCTAGGGCGACGCCGCGCTACAACGCGTGCGTCACCAGCATGAACTCGCGGTCCTCGGCATGGCGCTTGACGTGGAAGCCCAGGCTGCGCATCAGCTTCAGCATGCCGGTGTTGTTGGCCAGCACCAGGCCGATGATCTCGCTCAGGCCCTTGTCGCGCGCCACGTCCATGATGCTTTCCATCAGCCGTGAACCGAGCCCCTTGCCGGCATAGTCGTCGGCCACCACCAGCGCGAATTCGCAGCTGCTCTGGTCGGGGTTGGTGATGTAGCGCGACACGCCGATGATGCGTTCGGTCTCGGTGATCTCGCCGTCCTCGCCGGCATGGCGCTGCTTGTGCACCGCCACCAGCGCCATCTCGCGGTCGTAGTCGATCAGCGTGAAGCGCGCCAGCATCGTCGGCGGCAGCTGCTCGATCGACGAGACGAAGCGGAAGTAGCGGCTCTCCGGCGACAGCCGGCGCATCAGGTCCTGCAGCATGTTGGCGTCGTCGGGGTGGATCGGCCGCACCGTGTATTCGCCGCCGCCGCGCAACGGCCACACCTGCTCGTAGCGCGCCGGGTACGGCAGGATTGCCAGGTGGTTGTAGGGGTTGCCCGGGCCGACACGTGCCGGCTGCGTGCCGTCGACGACGATGCGCGCGTCCACCGCCAGCGCGCCATGGGGGTCGACGATGATCGGGTTGACGTCCATCTCGCGCAGCTGCGGCAGCGCGCACACCATCTCGGACACGCGCAGCAGGATCTGCTCCAGCGCCTCGATGTCCGCCGCCGGCGCGCCGCGCCAGGCCGCCAGCGTCTCGGCCACGCGCGAGCGTTCGATCAGCCTGCGCGCCAGGAACTGGTTCAGCGGCGGCAGCTCCATCGCGCGGTCGCCGATCAGCTCGATCATCGTGCCGCCGGCACCGAACACGATCACCGGGCCGAAGGGGTCGTCGGTGACGACACCGATGTTGATCTCGCGGCCGTGCCGCGTCGGCGCCATCTTCTGCACCGTGACGCCATTGATGCGCGCGCCGGGCTGCAGCCGCGCCACGCGCTCCACCATGTCGGCATAGGCGTCGCGCGCCGCGGTGCCGGTGGTGATGTTCAGCGCCACGCCCTGCACGTCGGACTTGTGCGCGATGTCCGGCGAATCGATCTTCAGCGCCACCGGAAAGCCCAGCTGCGTGGCCAGCATCATCGCCTCGGTGGCGCTGCGCGCCAGCACCGTGGGCGTCACCGGGATCAGGAAGGACGACAGCAGCGTCTTCGACTCCAGCTCGGTCAGCACCTTGCGGCGCTCGGCCAGCACGCTTTCGATCAGCAACCGCGCGCCTTCGATGTCGGGCTTGGCCAGCGTGGACATCGGCGGCGGTGTCTGCTGCAGCAGCTGCTGGTTCTGGTAGAAGGCCGCGATGTTGCCGAAGGCGCCGACCGCCGCCTCCGGCGTGCGGAAGCTGGGGATCTGCGCGTCGCCCAGCACCCGGCGCGCCGCGCCGACGCTGGCATCGCCCATCCAGCAGGCCAGCAGCGGCTTGCGCAGCTGGCGCTTGACACCGGCCACCGCCGTGGCCACCGCCGCCGGATCGATGTCGGTCTTCGGCGCCTGGATCACCAGCACGCCGTCGATCTGCGGGTCGGCGTCCGCGGCCTCGATGGCGGCGCGGTAGGCCTCGGGGCCGGCCTCTTCGGAGACGTCGATCAGGTCGCTCAACGACGCGCCCTCGGGCAACTGCGGCGCCAGCGCCGCCGCCGAGGCGGCCGACAGCCGGCCCAGCTCCAGGCCGATCTCGGCCGCCCAGTCGGCCGCCAGCACGCCGGGCCCACCGCCGTTGCTGACCACGGCCAGCCGGCGGCCGACGGGGCGGTAGCGCGAGGCCAGGCACTTGGCGGCCGAGAACAGCTCGACGAAGGAGCGCACGCGCACCGCGCCGGCGCGGCGCAGCGCGGCGTCGAAGACCTCGTCGCTGCCGACGATGGCGCCGCTGTGCGTCTGCGCCGCATCGTTGCCGCCGCTGCGGCGGCCCGACTTCAGCACCACCACCGGCTTGGAATGCGCGGCCGAGCGCAGCGCGCTCATGAAGCGGCGCGCGCTGGAGATGCCTTCCAGGTAGACGATGATGCTGTGCGTGCGCCCGTCGGTGGCCAGGAAGTCCAGCACCTCGGCAATGTCGATGCCGGTGTGCGGGCCGACCGAGACCACCGACGAGAAGCCGACGCCGTTCTGCCGGCCCCAGTCGAGCATCGCCACCGTCAGCGCGCCCGATTGCGACACCAGCGCCAGCGGCCCGTCGGCGGCCAGCGGGCCGATGACGCTGGCGTTGAGCTGCAGCTGCGGGCGCTGCAGCCCCAGGCTGTTGGGGCCGAGCAGCGCGATGCCCTCGCGCCGCGCGATGGCCTTCAGCACGGCCGCCTGCTCGGCCGACAGGCCGTTGCCGAGGATCAGCGCCGAGCGGCAGGCCATGCGCCCGGCCAGCTCCAGCGCGGCGGCAATGTCCGCCGGCGGCAGCGCGATGATCGCCAGGTCGGCGCGCGCCTTGGCCAGGTCGGCCAGCGTGCCGCTGGTCTGGATGTCCAGGAAGTGCAGCGTGCCGCCGAAATGCTGCGCGCGCAGCGCCTGGTGCAGCAGGCGTGCGTGGCGTGTCTGCGTGGCCGGGTCGTCGGCGCGGCCGGCGAACACGGCCACGATCTCGGGGCAGAACAGCGGGGTCAGGTAGTGCTTGTCCATGGGTCCTGGTTCCAAGCAATCAGCGTT
This sequence comes from Rubrivivax sp., assembly GCA_044225625.1. Lineage (GTDB taxonomy): Bacteria > Pseudomonadota > Gammaproteobacteria > Burkholderiales > Burkholderiaceae_C > Rubrivivax. The sequence goes on along the minus strand of JBGAII010000126.1, from coordinate 6,095 downwards.
CCAACGCCTCGCCCAGCTCGATCTTGTTGCGCACGCCCAGCTCCAGGTAGGCGTCGCGCAGGTAGGTGCGCACGGTGGCCGGGCTCAAGCCCAGCTGGCGCGCGATCTCCTTGTTCGACTGCCCCTGGGCAAACAACCGGGCGACATGCAGCCGGCGTGGCGCCAGCCGCGGCCCGCTTCCCGTGCTGGCGTCCAGCAGCAGCCAGACATGCCCGTCCTGCTGCGTGACCTGCAGCGCCGCGTCCGATGGCAGCGGCTGGGGCAGCTGCCGGCCATCCCAGCCGGGCCAGCGCTCGCGCAGCCAGCCGAACAGGTGCACACCGAGATGCACGATGCGGCCTTCGCCGTCCGCGATCGCCACCCGGTCGATGTCGCCCTGCGGCCCGGCGCGCAAGGCGTCCTGCAGCGCGAAGCGCCACAGCTGCAGGATGTGCCGCATCAGCACGTCGAAACCACGGGCTTCGTCGTCGGAGAACGCGGCTTCGTCGGGGCCGCGGTACAGGCAGGTGAAGAAGCCATGGCCGGTGGACGGGTCCTCCAGCGCCAGGCCCATCGCATGGTCGATGCCGAAGCGACGGTCGAAGTCGCGGATCGCGTCCGGCAGGTCGGCGCCCGTGTCGCTGCCCCGGTGCACGACACCGCGCTGTGAGCGGATGGCATCGCCGAATTCGTCCTGCGCTGCCAGCGTCAGCCAGGCGGTGGTGAACTCCGGCGGCAGGCCGATCAGCTGGGCCTGGTAGATGGTGGGGGCATGCTCCGGATCGGCATCGACCGCGAGCCCCCAGAAGCCGCTGCGAAAGGCGATCGGCGCACGCACCGCCAGCAGCGCCTGCTCCAGGAAAGTAGCGACCGGCACACGCCGAGCCAGCCGCCCCAGCTCGAGCAGCTGCGCGCTCAGCGTTTCCAGGCTCTGGGCCGACGAACTCGAAGGCATGGTGCCGATGCTAGCGCGCCGGCCTGTCTGCATTTGCAGACTTCCCGCGGCCGCGGGCCGTCCCTAAGCTCGCGCCCCGAATCCAAACGAGGAAGACAACGATGCAAACGATGAAGAACCGGCGCGACCTGTTGAAACTGCTGGGCGCCGGCGCAGCGCTCGGCGCGCTGGCACCGCTGGCCGGCTGCGGCGGCGGCGACGCCGAGGCCACCGAAGCGCTGGCCGACAACCTGCTCGACACCACGCCGGCCAACCAGGCCGCCACCTACCGTCACGTCGACCGCATCGCGGCCACGCGCGTGGTGGCGCGCGGCGGCAGCGTGCTGAGCCTGCCGGCCCATGCCACGCCGCTGGACGCGCTGCAGTACGAATTCGGCGGCCAGACCCTGACCGTCGGCGACTACATGCAGCGCAACCGCACTTCGGGGCTGCTGATCCTGCAAGGCGGCGCCGTGGCCCTGGAGCGCTACGGCATGGGCAGCGACGCGGCGTCACGCTGGACCACGTTCTCGGTGGCCAAGTCCATCACCTCGACGCTGGTCGGCGCAGCCCTGGCCGACGGCAGCATCGGCAGCCTGGACGACCGCGTGACCCGCTACCTGCCGGCGCTGAACGGCACGGCCTATGCCGACAACACGATCCGCGAGCTGATGCGCATGTGCTCGGGCGTGCGCTGGGACGAGACCTACTCGGCCAGCGGCGACTCCGACATCGCCCGGCTGTCGCAGGCGCTGAAGGCCAACCGCCCCGGCAGCATGCTCGAGCTGATGGCCGGCCGGCCGCGCGCCGCCGCGCCGGGCAGCGTCTTCAACTACAGCACCGGCGAGTCCTTCGTGCTCGGCGCGATCGTCGCCGCGGCCACCGGCAAGAACCTGAGCGACTACCTGTCCGACAAGGTCTGGCGCCGCGCCGGCATGGAAGCCGACGCCTACTGGCTGCTGGAAGCCGAAGGCGGGCTGGAGATGGGCGGCGACAACCTCAGTGCCACGCTGCGCGACTACGGCCGGCTCGGCCGCTTCCTGATGCACGGCGCCGAGGCCGTGCTGCCGAGCGGCTGGATGGCGCTGGCCGGCCATCCGGACAACGCCGTCACCGGCTACGGCCAGCTGTACGCCGGCTATCCGCTGGGCTACGGCTACCAGTGGTGGTCCTTCCCGCGCGGCGAGGCGGCACTGCCGTACATGGACGGCGCGTTCACCGCCGAAGGCATCTTCGGGCAGTTCATCTACATCGACCCGCAGCGCGACCTGGTGGCCGTGGTGTTGAGCGCCTGGCCGGCGGCCTGGGTGGATGCGGCGGAGTACGAGACCTATTCGATGCTGGCGACGGCGGCGGCGGCGCTGGGCTGAACCGTCGACGGGCGCGCGGCGGCGCCACGCAGCGCCCCGGCCGCCGCCATGCAGCAGGCCCGCCCGCGAGGCTCGCGCGCCGCGGGCCTTCAGTGTCAACTCTTGACATTCTCCTTCGACCGGCTCCCGTATCTTGTCCTCCAGGCCGCGCCACCGCCGGGCCCGCATACAACCGAAGGAGACAGGACATGAAGATCGTCGACGTCAAGCTGACTGCGTTCAACCGCCCGCCGCCGGGTACCGCAGCCGATTTCGCCATCAAGAACACCGGCGACACGCTGATCGACCTGCTGACCAAGTACGTGGCGATCCAGATCGTCACCGACGAGGGCATCACCGGCGAGACCTTCAGCCTGGGCGGCGGCCTGGGCATGGCGCACTACCTGGCCAGCACGGTCAAACCCTTTCTGATCGGCAAGGACCCGCTGCAGCGCGAAGCCATCTGGCAGGGCATGTGGCACTACAACCGCTTCTGGCTGACGCCGGTCACCGCGATCGGCGCCATCGACGTCGCACTGTGGGACCTGTACGGCAAGATCGTCGGCCGGCCGGTGGCCGAGATCCTGGGCATCTACCGCGACAAGCTGCCGGCCTATGCCAGCAGCATGACCAAGCAGAGCGTCGGCGCTTTCGTCGACGAGGCGGTGGCCTGCAAGGAGCGCGGCTACCAGGGCTACAAGATCCACGCGATCGGTGATCCGGACACGGACATCGAGCTGTGCACCGCGACGCGCAAGGCCCTGGGTGATCGCTACCCGCTGATGATCGACGTGGTGTCCGGCTACGACCAGGCGCAGGCGCTGCGCGTCGGCCGCGCGCTCGAGGAACTGGGCTTCCTCTGGTACGAAGAGCCGCTGCGCGAGTACGACATCCACGGCTACAAGATGCTGGCCGACAAGCTCGACATCCCGATCGCCGCGGTCGAGGTGAACGAGGGCTCGATCTACACGACGCCGGAATACATGGTGACGCGCGCAGTCGACATCGTGCGCGCCTGCGTCGGCTTCAAGGGCGGCATCGGTCAGGTGAAGAAGACCGCCGGCCTGGCCGAGGCCTTCGGCATGAAGCTGGAGGTGCACACCAACGGCAACCCGGTGCTGGACGCGGCCAACCTGGCGGTGGCGGCATCGATCAAGAACACCACCTTCTTCGAGCAGCTGGTGCCGGAGCACCTGTTCAACTTCGGCGTCGAGAAGTTCATCCAGATCGACAAGCAGGGGTTCGCGCACGTGCCCGAAGGCCCGGGCATCGGCATGAAGATCGACTGGGACTTCGTGCGCAAGTACAAGGTGGCGGAGCTGTAAGCCGATGGGCATCGATCTGCGTCCCAGCTGGCTCGACGCCGACCTCGAGCTGTACCGCGACAACGTGCTGCGCTTCGTCGAGACCGAGATGCTGCCGGCCGACGAGGCAGCGCGGGCGCGCGGCCACGTCGGCCACGACCTGTGGCGCCGCGCCGGGCAGCTCGGCCTGCTGTGCAGCGACATTCCCGAGGCCTGGGGCGGCGGCGGCGGCGACTTCCGCCACGAAGCCGTGCTCTACGACGCCATGGCCCGGCGGGCCTTGAGCGGCATGAGCGCGACCGTGCACAGCATCGTCGCGCACTACTTCCTGAACCACGGCACCGAAGCGCAGAAGCAGCGTTGGCTGCCGGCGATGGCCCGCGGCGAGGTGGTGGGTGCGATCGCGATGACCGAACCCGGCACCGGCTCGGACCTGCAGGCGGTGCGCACGCGCGCCGAGCGTCGCGGCGACCATTACGTGCTGAACGGCAGCAAGACCTTCATCAGCAATGGCTATCTGGCCGGGGTGGTGCTGGTCGTCGCCAAGACCGACCCGGCGCTGGGCAGCAAGGGCATCTCGATCCTGATCGTCGACACGCAGGACGCGCCGGGCTTCCGCGTCGGCCGCGTGCTCGACAAGATCGGCCAGAAGGCGCAGGACACGTCGGAGCTGTTCTTCGACGACGTGCGCGTGCCGGCGGAGAACCTGCTCGGCGGCGTCGAAGGCCAGGGTTTCGCACAGCTGATGACCGACCTGCCCTACGAACGCACGATGATCGGCGTGATCGGCTGCGCCGCGATGGAGGGCGCGTACCAGGCCACGCTGGACTACGTGCGCGAGCGCCAGGCCTTCGGCCGCACGATCGCCGACTTCCAGAACACCAAGTTCAAGCTGGCCGAGATCGCGACCACGCTGAAGGTGGCGCGCGCCTTCCTCGACCCGTGCATCGAGCGCCTGGTGGCCGGCACGCTGGACGGCACCACCGCGGCGATGCTGAAGCTGTGGGTCTCCGAGCAGCAGGGCCGCGTCGTCGACGAATGCCTGCAGCTGCACGGCGGCTACGGCTACATGAACGAGTACCCGATCGCGCGCATGTACGTCGATGCGCGCATCCAGCGCATCTACGGCGGCACCAACGAGATCATGAAAGAGCTGATCTCGCGCGCGCTGTAGCGCCGCCCGGCCCGCCGCAGCCGCCCCGATCACGATGAACGCAGACTCCGAGCCGCCGCTGCGCGTCGACACCACCGACGGCGTTGCCACGCTGACGCTGAACCGCCCGCAGCGGCTGAACGCGTTGAACCCGGCGCTGGTGACGGCGCTGCACGACTACTTTGCCGGTCTGAGCGCGCGCTCGGCGGCGCGCGTGGTGGTGCTGCGCGGCGCCGGCCGCGCCTTCTGTGCCGGGCTCGACCTGGCCGATGCACGGATCGACGGCAGCGTCGACGAGATGCTCGACCAGCAGCAGCGCATCCGCAACATCGTGCTGGCGATGCGGCGCTGCCCGCAGCCGATCATCGGCCTGGTGCAGGGCGCCGCCAGCGGCGGCGGCTTTGCGCTGGCGCTGGCCTGCGACGTGCGGCTGGCCACGCCGGACGCGCGCATGAACGCGGCCTTCATCCGCCTGGGGCTGAGCGCCTGCGACATCGGCGTCAGCTACTTCCTGCCGCGCATGGTGGGCAGTTCGGTGGCGGCCGAATACATGCTGACCGGACGCTTCATGCACGCCGATCGGGCCTTGGCCCTGGGCCTGGTCAGCCGCGTGGCCGCGCTGCCGGAACTGCAAGCCGAAGCCGCGGCGCTGGCCGCCGACATGCTGCGTGCGACGCCGCTGGGCCTGCGCCTCACCAAGGACGCGCTCAACCTGGCGATCGATGCGCCCGGGCTGGAGGCCGCGATCGCCATCGAAGACCGCAACCAGATCCTGTGCACGCAGGGCGAGAACTTTGCCGAAGGCGTGGCAGCCTTTCTGGAAAAGCGCGCGCCGCGCTATTGACGGCCGCTAGCCGACCCAGACCACGAGCGTCTCGCGGCGCAACGCGGCGATCACGCTGCACGACACCGGATGCACACCCTGCCCGAGTTCCGGCTGGACCTCGACGTCAAGGCTGCCCGCGGCACTGGTGGCCCGCAAGGCCAGCCGGTTGCGCGCCACCGGCCCGGGGTGCCGCACCTCGATGCGGCTCGCATCCAGCCCGGGCCCGGCAAGAGCGGCGGCAACCGCCACGTTCACCGCGTTGGGGAAGCGCTGCGCGGCTTCGCGCACCGAACCGACGAAGCGCGTCTCCGCGGGGCCCGGACCGGGCAGCAACTCGATGCTCAGCGACAGCGCCGCGTCCGGCGCGGCCGTGGCCGCGGCCACACCGTCCAGCCCGGCCATCGCGCCGTGCAGGACACGCAGGCGGTGGCCCGTGTCGCGCCCGGCCGCCTGCAGGCGCTGCAGCAGCGCGTCGTCCGCCAGCGCCGCCGGACTGGTGGTCCACAGCGGCGCACGCCGCAGCACGGACTCGCCCACCGCGGCCAGCACC
>JBGAII010000125.1:3177-13433 GCA_044225625.1 Rubrivivax sp. | reverse complement strand
TGCGCCGCAGCGCGCATCGCCAGGCCGATGGGTGTGAACCTGAAGAACGCGAACAGCGCGAGCAGCACCACCACCAGCACGCCGGCCGAGCCGATCTGGTGGGCGGAGAAGTACTTGGTGGTCAGCGCCGATTCCTTGGGGAACGGGCTGTCGAAGGACTTGATGGTGTGGTCGAACAGCCAGCCGGACAGCGCGTTGAAGATCAGCAGCAGGCCGATGAAGACGATGACGTTGGTCATCACCGGTGCCTTCTCGATCGGCTTCAGGATGATGCGCTGGACCAGCAGGCCGCCGGCGAAGGACACGGCCACGGTGAAGAAGAAGGCGCCCCAGTAGGGCCAGCCCTGCTGCATCAGCCACCAGGCGATGAAGGTGCTGAAGGTGGCCATCTCGCCCTGGGCAAAGTTGATGTGGTGCGTGGCCTGGTAGATCATCACCAGCGCCAGCGCGACGGAGCCGTAGATGATGCCGTTGGCCAGGCCGGAGAAGATCTGGTGCAGGAAGCCTTCCATGCCGTCCCTCAGTAGCCGAGATAGGCGCGGCGCACCGACTCGTCGTTCTTGATGGTTTCGCTCGGGCCCGACAGCGCGACGTGGCCGGTCTCGAGCAGATAGGCGTGATCGGCCAGGTCCAGCGCCAGGCTGGCGTTCTGCTCGACCAGCAGCATGCTGACGTGGTCTTCCTTGTTGATGGTGCGCATGATGCGGAAGATCTCGGCCACGATCAGCGGCGCCAGGCCGAAGGACGGCTCGTCCAGCAGCAGCAGCTTCGGCCGCAGCATCAGCGCGCGGCTGATCGCCAGCATCTGCTGCTCGCCGCCGGACAGCGTGCCGGCCTGCTGATGACGCCGCTGCTTCAGTATGGGGAAGCGCGTGAACATGCGTTCCATGTCCTCGAGCATCTCGGCCTTGTTGCCGCGCGCATAGGCGCCCAGGCGCAGGTTCTCCTCCACCGTCAGGCCGGTGAAGGTGCCGCGGCCGTCGGGCACGTGGGCCACGCCCATGCGCACCACCGCTTCGGTGGACTTGCCGACCAGCTGTGTGCCGTCGAGCGTCACGCTGCCGCTGGTCCTGACCACCTGGCACAGTGCGCGCAGCGTGGTCGTCTTGCCGGCGCCGTTGGCGCCGAGGATCGCGGTGATATGCCCCTTCTCCAGCGAGAAGTCCACATCGAACAGCACCTGCGTCGCGCCATAGGACGCACACAGCTTGTTGACCTCCAGCAGCTTAGACATTGGCGGGTGCCCCGAGATAGGCCTCGATGACATCGGGGTGCCGCTGGATGTGCTCGGGCGTGCCCTCGGCGATCTTGCGGCCGAAGTTCAGCGCGACGATGTGGTCGGATACGCTCATCACCAGGCTCATGTGGTGTTCGACCAGCAGCACCGTGATGCCGAGCCGGTCGCGGGCATCGCGGATCAGGCGCGACAGATCGGACAGCTCTTCGTGGTTCAAGCCGGCGGCAGGCTCGTCCAGCAACAGCAGCTTCGGTTCGGCGGCCAGCGCCCGCGCAAACTCCACCCGCTTCTGGATGCCGAAGGGCAGGTCGCCGACCGGCCGGTCCTGGAAGCGCGTCAGATCCAGGTCGTCCATGATCTTGCGCGCCTTGTCGCGCAGCCGGGCTTCCTCCGCCGACACGCGGGGCAGGCGCAGCGCGCTGGACAGGAAGCCGGCCGACGAGCGGCAGTGCGCACCGACCATCACGTTTTCGCGGACCGGCATCGTGCGGAACATCGCCAGGTTCTGGAAGGTGCGGCCCATGCCCATGCCGGCAATCTGGTGCGTCGGCGTGTTGGTGATCGAACGGCCCTCGAACAGGATGTCGCCGGCCTGGTACTGGTAGAGGCGGCTCAGACAGTTGAACAGCGTGGTCTTGCCGGCGCCGTTCGGGCCGATCAGACCGCAGACGTCGCCGCGCCGCACGTCGAAGCTGACACCGTCGAGTGCAACGATGCCGCCGAATCGCACGGTCACGCCACGTACGCTGAGGAGGGGGTCCACGCTGTTCGTCATCCCAGTCCTTGCAGGGCCTCATTCGGTTGATCGAGCCTGCTGCAGCGCAGGGGCGAGCGGTTTATAGGTGCAAGCTCGCGGGTCTGGCAATAAGAGCTTGCACTGTCCCCTGGATGTCGCAGCAGCGACAGCCGGTGAGGCAGCTCCCGTGCCGCGCTCTACAATCTCGCCACAGACTTACCTACGCAGGACCGTTTCTTCAAGGTCCGTTCCGCTTCACCACCCGGGCCTTGCAGGTCCGAGGTCGGCCCGGTTCGAGTTTCCCTGGTTGATGTTTCTCCGAGGATTTCTGTCCGCAGCGCCGAGGGCGGCGCCGCGGTGCCTTCCACTTTCATCTTCAAGGAACTTCGACATGGACAACAACACGCAGACCGGCATCGTCAAGTGGTTCGACGACGGCAAGGGCTTCGGCTTCATCACCCCCGAGGCGGGCGGCAAGGACGTGTTCGCGCACTACAGCGAGATCAAGACCGGCAACGGCTTCAAGAGCCTGCAGGAAAACCAGCGCGTGGAGTTCGAGGTGCGCCAGGGCGCCAAGGGCCTGCAGGCGGCGAACATCCGGGCGATCTGAGCCCACCCCCTTAAGCGCTTCGCGCGGCCCCCTCGAGGGGGGGCCCGCTGGCGGACCAGCGGTGCCGGATCCGCAGCGGTGGCTCGATGTGCTCCCGCTCTGGACGCGCTACGGTTCGATCTCGATCTGCAGCGCTTCCAGGAAGCGCGACACCATGTTGTAGGCCGCGATGGTGGCCGTCAGCTCCACCATCTCGCGTGCGTCCAGATGCCGGCGCACGGCATCGAACAGCGGCTGCGGCACCTGCACCTGCAGCGTCATCGCATCGCAGTAGGCCAGCACGTCGCGCGCGCGCTCGTCGAACAGCGCCGAGGCCTGCCATGCGGGCAGCGCATCGAGCTGTGCCTGCGTCAGGCCCTCGGCCAGCCCCACCGGCGCATGCTGCGCGAATTCATAAGGCGCGCGGTTCAGCACCGCCACGCGCAGGATCACCAGCTCGCGCAGCGCGCCGTCGAGGCGCGTCTCGCCGCGGATCGCGCCCATGCAGGCGTTCCAGCCGCGGGCCAGCGGGGCGCTGTGCAGCAGCTGCCGGTCGAGGTTCAGCAACGTGCCGCCGCGGCGCGACTGGATCGCGCGCAACAGGTCGGCATCGATGCCGGGCGAATCTTCGTGGACGTGTTCGAGTCGGGCCATGACAAGAAACGATACACGACGATACCGGCGCGAAAGGACGGGCCGGCCGCCGCGCGACACCATGGACGCACTTCAACCACCGGGGCCAGACCCCAAGGAAGCGTTCATGAAGACCTGGATCAAACGAAGCCTCATCGGCCTGTTCGGTGCCTCGATCCTGCTCGGCGGCCTGGCCGCCTGCGGCCACCGCCACGAGGGCTGGGGCCATGGCCCGATCAGTGCGGAAGACGCGGCCCGCTGGCGCGAGCGCGTGCTGGAGCGCGCCGGCAAGGAACTGCAGCTCGACGACACGCAGAAGCAGCGCCTCGGCGTGGTCTTCGATCGTCTGCGCGAGCAGCGCAACGCCCTGGTCGGCAGCGGCACCGGCCCGCGCGCCGAGCTGCGCGCGCTGATCGCCGGCGAGCGCTTCGACAGCGCCGGTGCGCAGGCGCTGGTCGATGCCAAGACCCAGGCGCTGCGCAGCGGCAGCCCGCAGGTCATCGCCGCGCTGGCCGAGTTCTACGACGGCCTGAAGCCGGAACAGCAGCAGAAGCTGCGTTCGTGGCTGGACCAGCGCGGCCGCGGCTGGCGTTCGTAGGGCCTGCGGTTTGCGGCGCGTGGCCGCGCATGGGAGCATCGCGGCCATGCATCGCATCCTGCTGATCGACGACGACGAACTGCTGGCGCCGCCGCTGGCCGCGTACCTGCAGCGCTTCGACCTGCAGCTCGACAGTGCCACACGGCCCAGCGAGGGCCTGGCCCGGCTGCGCACCGGCGGTTACGACGCGGCGATCCTGGACGTCATGCTGCCGGAGATGGATGGCTTCGAGCTGTGCCGCACGATCCGCAAGGAGAGCAGCCTGCCGATCCTGATGCTGACGGCTCGCGGCGAGGTCATGGATCGCATCGTCGGCCTCGAACTCGGCGCCGACGACTACCTGCCCAAGCCCTTCGAACCGCGTGAGCTGGCGGTGCGGCTGCAGGCCATCCTGCGCCGTGCCCGCACGGCGCCGCAGGAAGCGCCGCAGGTGATGGCCTTCGACGGCCTGCACATCGACCTGGCGCGCCGCCAGGTGCAGCGTCTGGGCGAGCCCGTCACGCTGACCGGCACCGAGTTCGAGCTGCTGGTGCTGCTGGCGCGCGAGCCGCAGAAGGTCTTCGACCGCGACCAGATCCTCAACCGCCTGCGTGGCCACGAAGCCGAGCTGCACACGCGCGCCGTCGACATCCTGGTGAGCCGGCTGCGCCGCAAGCTGGAGCCGCTGGACTGCATCAAGACGCTGCGCAACGCCGGTTACGCCTTTGCCGGGGCGCGCGCGTGAGCCGCCTCGCGACGCCGCAGGCAGCGGGCTGGCGGCAACGGCTGAAGCGCTCGCTGGGCATGCGGCTGGTGCTGCTGTTCCTGCTGCTGGCGGTGGCGACGACGGCCATCTTCCTGGTCGGCATGCAGCGCGCGCTGGCCGGCGGCTGGAGCGCTTTCGTGCGTCCGCTGGTGGCCGACTACGTGGACCGGCTGGCGGCCGAACTCGGTTCGCCGCCGGACCCCGCCCGCGCGCAGGCGCTGGTGCAGCGCCTGCCGCTGTCGGTGCGCATCGAAGGCCCGGTGGTGCAATGGGACTCGCATCCGCAGCGCCGCGCCTGGCACCGCGGCCCGGACGACGACGAGGGCCGCTGGCTGCTGCAGCGCCAGAGTGCCGACGGCCACCGCATCACCTTCGGCCTGGGCACCGAGCGCGGCTGGACGGCCCGGCCGCGGGCCGTCGGCGGCCTGACGCTGGCGGCGCTGCTGCTGCTGACCGCGCTGGCCTATGCCTACGTGCGCCGCCTGTTCCGGCCGCTGGACGACATCCGCGCCGGTGCGCAGCGCTTCGGGCAGGGCCGCTTCGAGGCGCCGATTCCGGTACGGCATGCCGACGAGCTGGGCGACCTCGCCCGGCAGGTCAACACCATGGCGCAGGACATCCAGGCGATGCTCGAGGCCAAGCGCAGCCTGCTGCTGGCCGTCAGCCACGAGCTGCGCTCGCCGTTGACGCGGGCGCGGCTCAATGCCGAGCTGGTGGCCGAAGGCCCGGCCCGCGACGCGCTGCTGCGCGACCTGGCGGCGATGCGCGACCTGATCGTCGACCTGCTGGAGAGCGAGCGCCTGGCCGCCGGCCATGCGGCGCTGCATCGCGAGCGCTGCGACCTGAATGCGCTGGTGCGCACGCTGGTCGAGGAACAGTTCGCTCAGGCCGGCCTGCAGCTCGACCTGGATCCTGGGCTGCCCCTGGCCGAGCTGGACACCACGCGCCTGCGGCTGCTGCTGCGCAATCTGATCGACAACGCGCTGCGCCACGGCAGCAGCACCAAGGCACCGCGGGTGCGTACCGCGTGGCGCGACGGCCGCCTGAGCCTGAGCGTGCGCGACTTCGGCCCGGGGGTGGCCGAGGCCGACCTGAAGCAGCTGAGCGAAGCCTTCTACCGGTCCGACAGCGCGCGCCAACGCAGCACCGGCGGCGTCGGCCTCGGTCTGACGTTGTGCCGCCTCGTGGCGCAGGCGCACGGCGGCACGCTGCGGATCCGCAATGCGCAGCCGGGTCTCGAAGTCGAGGCCGAGCTGCCACCGGGCGGCGGCGCCTGAGCGGCCGCCACGCGCCATCGCGCGAGGCGCCCGCGCGGCGGCTTGGCTGCGGCAGCCGGCATCAGAGATGCGCCCAATGCACCGGCGTGTCCTGCCAGCGGTCGTTCAAGCCGTCGACGCGGGTGATCGCCAGCCCGGCCAGTTCCTCCTCCGACACGCCGTCCAGGCAGCCCAGGTTGACGCCGAACATCTTGCCGATCGGCGTCTCGGTGCCGATGCCGAAGGGCCGCACGCCGCAGTGCATGCAGAAGTAGTGCTGGTTCTTGCGCGTGTTGAACAGGTACTGCGTCAGCGCCTGTTCGCCGCTGAGCAGGCGGAAGCCGTCCTCGCGCGCCACCGCCGGCCAGAAGCGCGTGCGCCGGCAGATCGAGCAGTTGCAGCGGTAAGTGGGCTGCGCCAGGTCCAGGTCCGCCTCGAAGCGCACGGCGCCGCAATGGCAGCTGCCGCTGTAGGTCTTGAGCATCGATACCTCGCTGATCGTCGCGCCATTGTGAGCGCGGCTGCCGCTTGCCGGAGCGCTGTGCCTGCGGGGGGCTGGGCGCGACAGCGCGCGCCGCTGCTGCGGCCGTGCGCGGATCTGCCCCATGCAGGCCGGCGCGATCTGCTGCCGGCACGAGGCGATGTCGAACGACCAGGGTGGCGGGGGGCGCGCGACGGCGCACACAGGCCGATCTCGCTAAGATCGATGCGTCCGGAGCTGAACTTGGCCGACACCGAGCGCGATCTTGCCGACTGTGTCGGCGCCATCTACGAGGCGGCTGCCAACGGCGGCAGCTGGCTCGACGTCGGCCGGCGGGTCTGCCGGCTGCTGGACGCGCAGCGGGTCACGTTGCGCCTCGGCCGCAGCCAGGCGGAAGCGCGCAACGTGCTGATGCGGCCGGACGAGAGCGACGTCATCTACGCGGCACGCTTCCATGCGCTGAACCCGCACATCGCGCGGGCGCAGCGCGACTTCAGCGAGGCGCGCGCACAGCACCTGCGGCGGGCGCAGGTCGGCACCGACATCGTGCCCGACGCGACCTTCCTGCGCAGCGAGTACTACGCCGACTTCGCGCGCCACTACGAACGGCGCCACATGCTCGGCGGCATGGTCGGCGTCGGCGATGCGATGCCGGTCGGCGTGTTCCGCGCCGAAGGCACGCGGCCCTTCGGCGAAGTGGAGCGGCATCTGCTGCAGGCGCTGCTGCCACATCTGCAGAACGCGCTCGAATTGCGGGCCCGCCTGGCCCGCGACGAGCAGTCGGCCTGGCTGACGCGGGCGGCGCTCGACACCTTGCCCTTCGGTGTGGCCCTGGTCGATGCCGGGTTGAAGATCGGCTTCGTCAACGAGGCCGCGGGCCGCTACCTGGCCGGCAACGACGCCGGTCTGTTCTCGATCCGTTCCGGCCCCCATGTGGGCAGCGGCCTGTACCTGGGCGCGCTGTCGCGCGACGAGGCCGCGACGCTGCGCCGTCTGGCGGGCTCGGCCACCTCGGGCGGCCCGGGCGGGTCGATGCAGGTGCGTTCGCGCGACGGCAGCACCGTGGCCGTGCTGGTCAACCCCGTGCCGCGCGGCCTGATGCAGGACCTGGCCGCCGCCATCCCGGCGGCCCCCATGGCCGACGCGCTGGCCATGGTGATCCTGCGGCCCGTCGATCGCCGCGCCGCACCGCCGCCGGACATGCTGTGCGAGCTCTTCGGGCTGACACGCGCCGAGGCGGCCGTGGCCGTGGCCCTGGTGGGCGGCGCCACCGCCGAGCAGGTCGCACGCCAGCGTGGTGTGTCGCTGATGACCGTGCGCGTGCAGATCCGCTCGATTCTCGGCAAGTCCGCTTGCGAGAACCTGCGCGAACTGGAGCATCAGCTGGCCACGCTGGCGGCGCACGTGCCGCAGAGCCGGGAGGCCGGCGCGTAGCGGCCCGCCGGCGAACTTTTTCGCCGCGATAACCAGTTGTGGTGATGTAGGCACCGGGGGTGCCGATCGAGACTGTGGTCACACCGACCCCTCGATCGAAACACCGATGAACACCCAGCCGCTGACCGACTTGCGCCAGTACATCGACGCATTGCGCGCGCTGGGCGAACTGCAGGAGATCGACATTCCGGTCGCGCTGGACCTGGAGCTCGCGGCGATCACGCGGCGCTGCTACGAGACCGGCGCCGCGGCGCCGCTGTTCAAGACCTTCAGCGACCACCCGGGCGGCCTGCGCATCCTCGGCGCGCCGGCCGGCCTGAGCGCCAGGCCGGGCCAGGAACTGATTCGTGTCGCCACGTCGCTGGAGCTGCCGACGCACAGCAGCGGCCTGGACATCGCCGAAGCCATGGCCGCGAGCCTGGCCCTGCCGGCCGTCAAGCCGGTCCTCGTCGACGACGCGCCCTGCTTCCAGAACGTCGCCACCGGCGACGCGGTCGACCTGATGCGCCTGCCGCTGCCGCTGCTGCACCGGGGTGACGGCGGTCGCTATCTCAACACCTGGGGCTGCATCGTCGCGCGCACGCCCGACGGCACGTGGACCAACTGGTCCATCGCCCGCATGATGCGCATCGATGGCCGGCGCCTGTCGGGCATCGTCGCCCCGGCGCAGCACCTGGGCATGATCGCCCAGGCCTGGGCCGACATCGGCCAGCCGATGCCCTTTGCGCTGGCGCTGGGTGTCGAGCCGGCTATCCCCTTCATCTGCGGCATGCCGCTGCCGGCGCAGGTGGACGAGGCCGATCGGCTGGGCGCGCTGATGCGCCGGCCGATCCGCACCGTGCGCTGCCGCACCGTGCCGCTGGAAGCACCGGCCAGCGCCGAGATCCTGGTCGAGGGCCACCTGCACCTGGACCAGACGGTGGAGGAAGGCCCGATGGGCGAGTTCGCCGGCTACGTGCCGGTGGAGCCGCCGATGCGCCGGCCGGTCTACCAGGTCAGCGCCCTCAGCCACCGCGACGATGCCATCCTGCCGGTGGTCGTGGCCGGCGAGCCGGTGGAGGAGAACCACACCGCCTGGGGCATCCCCAGCTCTGCGCAGCTGCTGTTCGAGCTGCGCCAGGGCGGCATCCCGGTCACCGCGGCCTGGATCCCGCTGCAGGCGGCGCTGCACTGGCTGGTGGTGACGGTGCCGCGCGACTGGCGGCGGCGCACGGGCATCGACGCCAGCACCGACCTGTGCCGGCGCATCGGCGAACTGGTGTTCGCCAGCAAGGCCGGCGGCGTGATCCCGAAGGTGCTCGTCTTCAACGACGATGTCGACCCGACCGATGCGAACGAGCTGATCTGGGCCTTCGCCACGCGCTGCCATCCGCTGCTGGGCAACGTCAGCTTCGAGCACATTCCGTCGGCGCCGCTGCTGGCCTATCTGCGCCACGGCGAGAAGGCCACGGCCACGACCGGCAAGGTGGTCTACAACGGCCTGCCGCCCGACGAATGGGGCGAGGCGATGCCGATCCGCGCGTCCTTCCGCTACGCCTACGGGCCCGAGATCGTGCAGCGCGTGCTCAGCCGCTGGCGCGAGTACGGCTTCGGCCGCGAGGCCTCATGAACAGCGCCGACGCAGGCCCGCGAGGGACGCGGCACCGCTCAGGACCGGGAGGCCGCGCCGGTTGCAGCCGCGGCCTGCTTCTCCAGCGCGCGATAGCTCTTGTCGGTGCGCGACAGGTGCGCGGTGATCGCCTTGACCGCGCCGTCCGGATCGTGTGCCGCAATGCGCTCGACGATCTTGGTGTGCTCGGCAATCGTCAGCTTCTCGGCACCGGGCAGGCGCACCAGGCTGACCTGGAACTCCTTCAGCCAATCGAAGATGGCCTGCTGAATGCCGACGAAGATCGGGTTGCCGGTGGTCGCGACGATGGCACGGTGGAACTCCATGTCGCAGCGCAGGAAGTCATCGATGTGCGCCGCCCGTTGCGCGTCGAGCGCAGCGCGAATGCGCGCCACGTCCTGCGCGGAGGCCCGCTCGGCAGCGATGCGCACCATGCCGGTCTCGAAGAACAGCCGCGCGTCGCGGAACTGCGCCATCGTCTCGGGCGAGGTCGTCAGCATCTGCTGGACCATCTCGCCGACCTGGTCGATCACGTTCTGTGCCGAGATCGAGGCCACGCGCGCACGCTCGCCGTGGGTGATGGTGATCAGCCCCATGCGCTCCAGCGACTGCAGCGCCTCGCGGATCGCCGGCCGGCCGACGCCGAAGGCCGCCATCAGCTCGCGCTCCGAAGGCAGGTGTGCGCCGGGCGGCCATTCGCCGGCGCGCAACCGGGTCTGCAGACGTTCCAGCACCTCGTGCGACAGCTTGCGGCGCTGGATGGGCGCGAGGCCCTCCATCGGGGGTGTTGACATGGCTCGCCCTTCTATGTGATCATCATACCAGTGACGTGTACTGATCATACCAGTATGTCGGTAACTCAGTATACCAGCCGGCGCGGAGACCCCCGAATGAAGCTCTGCCGGCGAACCGTGAATCGCACCGTATCCAGCTCAGCC
>JBGAII010000125.1:0-3142 GCA_044225625.1 Rubrivivax sp. | reverse complement strand
CCATGACTCCACGACAGCTTCCGCGCGATCGCGCCGGCCGTGTGCTGAAACGCCACGCGCTGGCGTTGTCCGCCACCGCCGCCCTCGGCTGGTCGGTCGCCTCGGCGCAGACGCTGGTCGGCCCCGGCAACCTGAGCAGCTACACCAACGTCACCACCGGCACCGCCGGCCAGACCGGGCAGGGCTCGTCCAGCGCGCCGCAACCCGGCGGGCCGGGCCAGAGCCCGTCGGCGCTGACGGTGATCTTCCAGCCGCAGACCTACATCGTCGGCGCCGGCGCCACGCCCACCGTGAGCATCGGCCTGGTCGGCGGCGCCGGCGGCCTGGGCAACGACGCCGAGGGCCACAACCAGGACGGGAAGATCGTCGCCGACACCGGTGGCGATGGCGGCCTCGGCGGCTCGCCGGGCCTGTTGACCTGGACCGTTTCCAACTACATCAACCTGGTCAGCAGCAGCACCGGCCCCTATGCGGTGCAGATCTTCAGCCTGGGCGGCGTGGGCGGTTTTGCCGGCGGCTACCAGAAGGACTATGGCTTTGCCGGCACGCCGGGCGCCGGTGGGGCCGGCGGCGACCTGCAGGTGTCGCTGGGCGGCAGCATCTACAGCAGCAACGGCTGGAACGGCGCCACGCCGGGCACGACCGCGCTGTTCGTCAGCTCGGTCGGCGCCGATGGCGGCGCCAACCCCAACCTCATCGCCGACAACAGCGCCAGCGCCGCGCTGTACAGCGGCGACGTGACGGGCCACCCCGGCGGCGCGGGCGGCAACGGCGGCAACATCGTCATGACCTCGCAGATCGCCAATGTGCACTCGGCGACGGCGGGCATGGTGCTGCTCAGCCAGGGCGGCAGCGGTTCGGACGGCTCGATGGCCACGGCCAACGGCGGCAAGGGCACGGGCGGCGCCGGTGGCGCCGGCGGCAGCGGCGGCACGGTCAACCTGACCCTCGGCGACCCGAGCCAGCCGAACTTCAGCATTGTCGCGGTGGGTGCGGCCACGCCGGCCACCGGGTTGGACATCCCCGTCACCGAGCCCGACCAGAACGGCAACCAGATCTATGCGCAGGCTTCGTATCCGGCCGCAGCGATCCAGCTGCAGAGCCTCGGCGGCAACGGCGGCCTGGGCGGCGAGGGCGGCGGCAGCTCGGGTGCGGGCGGTGCGGGCGGCGCGTCGGGCAGCGGCGGCAAAGTGATCCTGAGCTACTCGGCGATCGGCCTGTCGACCACCGGCTTCGCCGCACCCGGCGTGGTGGCGCAAAGCGTCGGCGGCTCCGGCGGCAACGGTGCCGACGCCGGCGGCAGCTTCAAGCGCAAGGGCGGCAGCGGCGGCACCGGCGGCGACGGCGGCAGCGTCAACCTGAACTTCTTCGACTGGAACGGCGCCACGCAGAACTCGGTGCTGCAGACCGCCGGCGACGACTCCCCCGCGATCATCGCGCAGAGCATCGGCGGCGGCGGCGGGGTCGGTGGCAGCGTGGAAGTGGCCGCACCGATCGGCGCCGTGTCCATCGGCGGCCAGGGCGAGAGCGGCGGGCTGGGCGGCACGGTGACCGTCACCAACGGCGGCGGCAACGACCCCAACGGCAAGCCCGATGCCGGCATCGTCATCAGCACCGCCGGCACGCGCGCCGGCGGCATCGTCGCGCAGAGCATCGGCGGCGGCGGCGGCACCGGCGGCACAGCGCAATCGACCGCGATCGGGCCCTTCGCCTATGCGGTGGGCGGCAGCGGTGGCAGCGGCGGCGATGCCGGCACGCTCGGCAGCGTGCAGGTCAGCGTGACCAACGCGGGCATCGTCGCCACCGGCGGCGACCATTCGCGCGGCATCGAGGCCCAGGCCATCGGCGGCGGCGGCGGCTCGGGCGGCTCGGCCAGCACGCTGACCGCGAGCGCCCAGCTCAACGTCAACGTCTCGGTCGGCGGACAGGGCGGCGTCGGCGGCAGTGCCGGCGACGTGAGCGTGATGAACCCCGGCCAGATCGTCACGCAGGGCGCCGATGCCTTCGGGCTGGTGGCGCAGAGCATCGGCGGCGGCGGCGGCAACGGCGGCATGTCCAAGGCCGACGCGCTGCAGCTTGCCAGCAGCAGTGAAGCGCCGTCGCTGACCGTCTCGGTCGACCTGGGCGGCCAGGGCGGCAGCGCCGGCAACGGCGGCAACGTCACCGTCGGCAACGGCTTCTCGATCATGACCGCCGGCCCCGGCGCGCACGGCGTGGTTGCGCAGAGCATCGGCGGCGGCGGCGGCAACGGCGGCGATTCCAGCACCCTCATCGGCCAGATCAAGGGCTCCACCTTCACCTACAGCGTGTCGGCCGGCGGCTCGGGCGGGTCCGGCGGCAGCACCGGCCAGGTCACCGTCAACAACAACGGCCTGATCTGGACCATGGGCCAGGACAGCTTTGGGGTGCTGGCACAGAGCATTTCCGGCGGCGGCGGCAGCGGTGGCCTGGGTGCCAGCGACAGCAGTGCCTTCAGCAGCAGCGACACCTCCAAGTTCACCATCGCCGTCGGCGGCGAAGGCGCCAATGGCGCCGATGCCAACCAGGTGACGATCAACAACACCAGCAGCGTGCTGACCACCGGCGACGGCTCCGGCGCGCTGTTCGCGCAGAGCATCGGCGGCGGCGGCGGCAATGGCGGCGGCGGCATCGGCTACGGCACCGGCGGCACGGTCAGCGTGGCCCTCGGCATCGGCGGCAAGGGCGGGTCCGGCGGCGCCGGCGGCAACGTCAACGTCAACAACTATGCAAACGGCGCGATCGTGACCGTGGGCGCCGGCGCGCCCGCGATCTTTGCGCAGAGCATCGGCGGCACCGGCGGCAATGGCGGCCGCGGGGCCGTCAGCGGCGGCGTGAGCCCGGTGACGCTGATCCTCGACTATCTGAAAACCGGGCAGCTCGCCGCGAACTACACACAGACCTACGGCGACTCGGACACCTTCGTGCAGGGCTGGAAGAACACCGCGGGCCAACTGTTCGGCGACGGCATCAAGGGCCTGGTGGGCATGGCCAAAGACTACCTGCAGGCCAACAACGGCGGCACGCCGCCGGCGCAGGGCGAGGGCGGCGGGAGCTTCACGCTCAACCTGAACGTCGGCACGGTGCAGACGGGCAGTGGCGGCAGCGGCGGCACCGGCGGCAG